>RQOU01000088.1 GCA_008373165.1 SAR202 cluster bacterium
GCTGGTTTTAAAGTTGGGAAATTGCATGCTCCTGACCCTCCGGACTATGAACAAATCGTAATAACTGGTAATGCTGCTTTGTCCTTGGGAGCTACCGCTGCTGGACTGGAGTTTTATGTTGGGTACCCGATTTCGCCGGCGACTACTGTCTTGATATGGATGGAGAATAATTTATGGGGTGAAGGGCGGTTCGTTCATCAAGTTGCCTCTGAAATTGAGGCGATAAACGCGATACTAGGTGCTGGATTTGCCGGTAAAAAAGCTATGACAGCTACAGCCGGACCAGGCTTTTCTCTTATGAGTGAAGGTCTGGGGTTAGCCTGGATGGCTGAGATTCCCCTAGTGGTCGTTGATGTGCAGCGCGGAGGGCCTGCTACGGGGTTGCCTACTAAGTCTGAGCAATCCGACCTTTACACCTGTATGCATCCCGCTCATGGTGATATCAAAATGCCAGTGTTAGCTCCAGGGACTATAGAAGAATGTTTTTACGCTGGAGCTTTGTCGGTAAATTGGGCTGAGCGTTATCAGGGCCCAGTAATTCTTCTGTCGGAGTTTGGATTGGCCGAGCGTGGAGAAAACATTCGCCGACCTGAACTAAGCGCTATAAGTACTGAGTCTAGGACTTTGGTAAATGAAGAAGACACCGGGAAACGATACGACTCCTGGGATGGCACTACACCATTACCGGGGATGCCGATTCCAGGTGGTCGTGGCGCCTATGTTGCCAATGGTTCCGAGCATGACGAAATCGGCGACACGACTCACCTTCCCCGACACCACATTAGGTTGACTGAACGTCGGTTTAAAAAACTGGATCTTCTTAATGGTGCCCATTATGAAATAGAAAATGCTGATGCAGATGTGATTATTATGCCGTGGGGCAGCTCAAAAGGGCCGGCACGGGAGGCGTACGATCGACTGCTAGCATCAGGAGAGAACGTTGGCTGGCTCTACTCTGTTGCACTGCATCCTTTACCGGACGAAGTTAAAAATGTACTGGCTTCAGCCGATAAGATTATTGTTCCTGAGCTTAATTATTTAGGTCAGTGGTCATCTCTGTTGCGACAAGAGGGATATAAGGCGGAATCTATTACTCAGTACACAGGTCTGCCTTTTAGACCGGCTGACCTTGTTGTTAGTATCAGAGAAAGAATCGATGTGGGAGTTACAGCATGAGTAAGCGCAATCCTGAATACGATTTTGCATGGTGCCCGGGATGCGGCGACTTTGGAGTGCGGAGAGCGCTTCAGGTGGCGCTAGAAAATTATTCAATAGAGCATGAAGAGCCACAGGCTAATAATATTGTGGTTGCTGGTATTGGATGTTCCGGAAATATGGTTCACCTTGTCGAAGGAGACCAGCCATTCGGTCTTCATGGGATTCATGGTCGTACTCTTCCGATTTCCCTTGGTGTAAAGATGGGCAATCCTGAGCTTAATACGGTTGTTGTTGCTGGTGACGGTGATTTTCTTTCCATAGGAGGGGAGCACATCGGCCCTGCCGCTAATCGCAATCTAGATGTTACTGCTGTCGTTATGGACAACGGGGTTTATGGTCTAACCAAAGGTCAATCTTCACCTACGACCGATTATGGCGCTGTGACCGTATCGACGCCTCTTGGGAAGATTGAAAATCCGATTTCGCCTTTGCGGCACTATATGTCGATTGGCGTGACGTATATTGCCTCGTACTATTCTAGTAAACCTCGTGTTCTCGCTAAGTTGATTCAAGAAGCAATGAATCACCGAGGCTTCAGTATTGTTCATGTTCAGTCGCCTTGCACGACATATAACGACACTTATGACATTTTGAAGGGAAAGCCAAAAGAGGGCATTAAAGGGCTAGCATACGACATACCAGAAGATCATGATCCCACCAGTGTTCAGGCAGCTAATGAGCTTCTGGAACAGCCTGGAATTCCTTTGGGTGTGATCTTCAAATACGAAGGCAAAGCGCTTCAGGATCGGCACCAGGAATTGCAGTCAAAAGCTCCGAATAAGACGAATCAGCAATTGCTTGATTCGTATTTGTTGAAAGCTTAACTCAGCCGATCTTGGGTGATTGTAGCGTCGAGATTTTTGCGCTGTCTTTCCTGATCGCTGAAATATTCTTTGTGACGTTTATGGAAATAAATGCTGTGCAGCATGATGGCTACACCCAGTCCCGTTAGACCGTAAACAATGGCTGGTTCGATGTGGGAATCGGGCTGGAACGATAAGGTGATGAAAACAATAAACCCAACGATACCTCCCCAAAGACTTGGGTGGTTAAGTTTCTTATGCACCAGGAACGCGGTCACGATGCCAGCAGTCAAGCCTAATAATACTGTCAACGGAGCGATTCCTAATGAGGCGCCCATCAAAGTTACCACGCCATCTCCACCCCTAAATTTAGTGATCGGGGAGTTCCAGTGACCTGCGATGGCGGCTGCTGTTGGTACGAGAAGCTCTGTGCCTTCTAGTCCCATATATCGCGCCATCAAAACGGCGGATACCCCCTTGATGGCATCGATTCCTGTTACGATCACACCCTGTTTACGGGAGACCTCTCTCCAAATGTTAGTTGCTCCAGCTTGTCGCGAGCCCACTTGGAAAACGTTTATGCCGTTTATTCTGCCTATTGTGTAAGCGACCGGAATCGCACCCAGTGCGTACGCAATGACTGCTGCAAGTAAGAAAGTATCTAATGTAATCGCTGTACTCATCATTTGCTGTGAATTGTATCAGTGAGTGGATAAACAGATATCACTGTATTTTTCGTCGCGAAATGTGTATTTGGCTTTTCTAGTGCCATTCGAATTTTGTGGGGTGGGTTCACAATGGAATTTTATGGCTAATAATTTGCAAATAAAAAAAGAACCTGCTGATGAAATCCCGTTAAGTGATGTTGGTTTACTTGGTGCCTTGCGTGATTCCTCTCTTCTTCGCTTTGTAGGAGCCACGCTTATGTGGGGTACAGGTCATCAACTGATAACGGTATCACAAGGATATTTGCTCTTCGAGTTAACCAGTTCAACCATTTGGCTTGCGGCACTGGGCGCAGCAGTTGGTATTCCTAACGTCATTGTCGCTATTTTGGCTGGCATGCTAGCGGATCGAGTCTCTCGAACGCGGTTGCTTATCGTGGGAGCCATAGTTGCCGGGGTGCCGATGTTTGCGGTAGTGCTGCTTTTGATTTTCAATTCTCTTGAACCGTGGCACTTACTGATTGCAGGGGGAGCGCAGGGATCGGCCTTGGCCTTGGACTGGATAGCGCGACTATCTTTATTACCCGATGTTGTACCCAAAGGAATTTTGGTGCGGGCTGTTTCAATCGATCAGGCTGCTTTTAATGGAGCACGTGTCATTGCTCCCATCATAGGTGGGTTTCTTCTTGCTATATCGGGGCCAACTGCCTCATACGGATTGATAGTGGGACTGTTTGGTTTTGCGATCGTGGTGTACAAAACATTCCGCCCTCACACCGAACTTCAGCCTGTTGTTCATAAAGGGATCGTTGAAGATTTAAGAGATGTCGTCAGGGTTTTACGTGGCAACATGATCCTGCGTTTGAACTTAATGTTCACGGCGGTGAACGCTCTAGTATTAGGAGGGTTGATATTTATCATCCCTGCTTTTGCCAAGGATGTGTATGGTACTAGTGAAACAGGGCTCGGATACTTGTTTTCTGCGGTAGGTTTGGGCGCTTTGGCCGGTGCATTGACGACGTCTTGGACCGGTGGTGTTAAGCGCGCTGGACCGGCTTTATTGTTTACTGATGTTCTTTTTGGCATATTCGTGGTTATATGGGCATTTTCAAGTACGATGACCTTAGCCCTGCCAATTGCTTTTCTCTTGGGTTACTTCAACGCAGTTCATATTGCACTAGGTATTGCAGTTATTCAGGTCAATGTTCCTGCTGTTGTACGGGGTCGGGTTATTGGGGCTTATGAGTTGGCTTGGTCTGCTTTTCCGTTAGGCGGATTAGTCAGTGGTTCTCTCGCAGCAATGTTTAATTTGCGTTATTCGTTAACAATATTGGCGTGTGGACTGGTTGTTTTTACAGTGGTAGTGATGCTGTCAAGTTCTCAATTTCGCCAATTGCGGATTGATTTGCAGTAAGAGTTGGTATTCGGTGTTTCCGATGGTAAATACTACTGAGCGTTGATTCTATGGACAGCGTGTTAGTTTTGGTTACGCTTCTTGATCAAAGTAGTCTGCCTGATAAGGGGGGGCGGATGGGTCACCATTGTTCTGTGCGTCCAGCTCTGCCTGTTCAGCTGCAGTGAGATATTTTGACGGGCAGCGCACAGTTAAATTATCCGCCTTGAAAGATCCATCCACGAGTTTTCTTCCTTGGACAATAATCTCTGAATGGTCATTGAAAAACACTTGTCCAATTTCTCCAGAGTAGGTGACTGCAAGTTTTTCGGAGCCATTTTCGTCTTTGATTGAAAATCGTGCAGTAATTCCATCAGCATCTCGCACGTACGAGTCTTTTACAAGTTTTCCGGTGACGCCGACCTGGCGATCTGACGCAGTAGGTGATTCGGAAGATGCTTGGTCGACCGAGAGATAGTTGACAGTAGCTCCCTGGAATGCGGTGAAAGCGAAATATGCCAATGCTATCGATGCGAGAGTGAAAGCAAACACCATTTTTTGGCGTGGCCCCATCAATGTAGTTGTCCGAGCACCTTGTGTTAGTGAATTATCAGGATCGTGAAATTCATCAGGGTTATTGTTATTTTGTGAATTGTTTGCTTTGTTGAACATGTGATCACGATGTATTGATTTAGTGTTACTTGAGTGATGCTTTGATCTGGGTGATTTCATATTGAACCACCTTTTGTTTTCGTCCCATGTAGAAAATATAGGCAAAAAATAGGATCCATGTAATGGCAAAAACGGCAAAGATGTAACCGAGGTTGGTTTCTAGCTTGCCCTGTTCTCTATCTACTACTGATGTTGCGATTCCAGTTATTTGTCCAGAATCTTCGGTCGCTTCCGAGTAAGAGACGGTTATAGGCACAAATCTTTCTTGGTGTTCGCTCAGGCGTCTTGCAGCTTCTTCCGAACCATCTTTGTGGGAGGTGACCCAACGATCACCTGCTTGATTTTCTAATCCGTACTTTGTGCTATCAGACACCTTGAAAGTTGTTAGGGTTCCGGTTGAGTCTGAAACGACAAACGTGATTAACTGGTCGTTGTCATTTGTTTCGATACCTACAATGATTCCGTTTACTAATGGAGTCGACTGCGCCAATACAAGGCTCGGCAGGTCATGAACTACCAGCCCTACGCACACGATTAGTAACGCTAAACCATAATTGAATAGCTTCAACTTGTTCCTCTGGCCTGACTAATGTTGTTTAGTACTGCGGAATCCAATTGATGATTCCTTTTGAAATGTTTAATTTCATCTTCCGACTTACGGATTTCATATCGCATTTTAACGAGCAAGATAAAAAGTAATGTGAATGAGACCGTTGAAGCTAATAACACGACACCCAAGCTCGTTCCGAGTGATGATTCACTATCAGCAGCTGGCCCTGTGATAAGTGGAGGATGGGCTTGCGACCAAAGATTTGCGGCGAAGTAGATGATAGGCGTATCGATGGCTCCTATGATGGCAATCATTGCCGCCAGTCTTTGCCGCTGAGTTCCTGGAGGAAAGTACGCCCTGAACATTAAATATGCGACATAGATAAAAAATAAAATTAAGGTCGTCGTTAACTTAGCCTCTCCTGTCCACCATACTGCCCAAACGGGTTTAGCCCAGATCATTCCGGTGAGTAGAGCCAGTCCTCCGAACACTACTCCGACTTCGGCGGAGGCAACTGCGAGTCGATCCCAAATCTCATTTTTCTTCCATAGGTATAAAAACGAGCCGGCGCTTACGACTATAATTCCCATCATCGCGCCCCATGCGATTGGCACGTGTAAGTAAAGAATTCGTTGAACAGCACCTTGGTTTGTTTCGGTGGGAACCCAAACAAATATAAGCCATAATGTCGTGCCCATAAGCACTGCACTCAAGGCAATAGGGGAGACGATTAGGTTAATAACTTTGGTCATCAAATGGATATTTTAGCGATAAGCGGATTAGCGATATGCGAACCGTCATGACTTCCTGAATTTTATCACAAACATAGTGGATTTCTGATAAAAAATACTTCTCCAGACCTTCTAAATGTTGATGAAAAGTTAATCTTCTAAGATCTGCTGGAAAATGAATGCAGAAATAACAATAAATGCTATATCGAACGCTATAGCGAGTTGTATCCATTGGTAGATCTCTGGCCAACTACTGTCATTCACGACATGACTTGTAGATTCGACTGCAGCCATGATCAAAGGCGTTACGACTGGCAGAAATAGTAGGGGCAGCATAACTTCTCTGGCTCTAACTCGTATTGTCATTGCGGCAAACAAGGTGCCAATAGCGCTGAAACCTATCGTTGTAAGAAGGCTGACAACCAGCATTTCCCATCTCAGTACAGCTAAGTTGAACAGTACTGCGAATATTGGTATTACTATGATCTGCGCTGCTGTGATAAAGAGGAAATTGCCAAACATTTTGCCAGCGTAAATTAGATCTCGGCTTATGGGCGCTAACATTAATGCTTCTAATGTGTTCCCTTCCAACTCAAGTGCAAAGGCTCGATTCAATCCGGTCACACCTGCGAAAGCAATACTGGCCCATAAAATGCCAGGGCCTGTTAGTTTTGCATTAACCTGATTGATATCGATGGCAAAAGTGAAAATCATTAGTACTAGCAACGCGAAAACTGAAACTGCGACGATTACGTCTTTATTTCGTGTTTCCAGCAGTAAATCTTTGCGCCCGATCGCCCAGATGACAGCTAGAGACTCTCTCATAGGTCACCTGATGTTTTTGGAAAGGTATGTGAATAGGCGGATAAGATATTTGATTTGTTCAAACATGTCGTAGTTGATTCAAGATGTACATATCCATCAGTTATCACGATGGCTTTATCAGCAATTTCGAGCGCGTGTTCGATGATATGAGTGGTCATGAGTATGGTTCGACCGGAAGAACGATATTCTTCCACTACGTTTTCCAAGTAGGATACGGATCGTGAATCCAAACCAGATTCAGGTTCGTCTAGTAGCAGTAATTGCGGTTTATGCATCAGCGCACGTGCGAGCGCCGCTCTTTTTTGAAATCCATGTGACAGGGTTCTAACGCGGTGGTCTAACCTCGATTGAATACCTACTTTACACGCGTTTTTTTCGATAAGAGTATCGATATTTTTGAGGCGATACAGTTCAGCAAACAAAGTCAGATTTTCACGTACTGACATATCGGTGTAGAGCATTGGAGAGTGGAGCACAGAACCTGTTAATGCACGAACTTGAGGTCCATTTTTGGCAATGTCGTTTCCGTATATATCAATGCTTCCAGAATCGGGTTGTGTAAGCATTGCCAGAATGCGTAACAGGGTTGATTTTCCTGCACCATTGGCTCCCAAAATAACAGCTACTTCACCAGGCTGAAGTGAAAATTTTATGCGCCGCAGGACCATTACTTCCGCGTAACTCTTAACCACATCTTCGACTTTGATGGCAAACAACGGGTCTCGTTTTGTCAATGTATTGCGTTCCGTTAACTTTTCAGGGCGAAACGGCGTTTGAATGCGTCAGGTCGCATGGATGCTTGCTCTGCCAGCTTAGAAAGTAATTCCGTGTCCTCGAGATCACTGTTTTCCAGTCGAATCATGTAACGCCGCGCTACGTCATAGTACAGGTTGTCGATATCAACCATCCGGATAGTGGTTTTTCCTGTTTTGGGGTCGCGCATATCCTCAAACGGGACAGCTTTGAGTTGGCTATCTACCATACATATCATGGCTCCTCGATCAGTCCGCTTATTTTCCGGCACGTCTGAAAGCAGGAAGCGAACTGCACCATGACCGAGTGTTCGGGTGTAGTCGATGTCAAATGGAATTGGTGGTGCTGAGCGTAATTCGTATCCCAGTGTGAGATCTACGATGTCCATCGCTTCTCCTCTTTCCTTGAACCGCCTCTCAACTTCGGTCCTAAGAATACGAGCGAGTGGAAGGTCAGCGAGGCGTATGTTGCCGTATTCATCGCGTGGAATTTCAATTCCTGCAATGTTACGCAGGTCGTTAACGTTGAGTTTACTGGCTATCCCTTCAGCGATTATCGCTACACCATCGGGACGGCCTGATACTTTGCGCTTTAAGATAGCTCCTTCAAGAACATCACATACCTCTGACAGACTTATTGTTGGTTGACGGAATTCCTCTGGTATCAGGGTTAGCGTCGATGCCGAGGCCTTGCCTATTCCTAGTGCTAAATGTCCGGCGTGTCGACCCATTGCCACGATGAAGTACCATCGATTCGTAGTTCGTGAATCTTCTTTAAGATTCATTACAATTCCAGCACCGACGTGTCGTGCGGTTTCATATCCGAAAGTTGGCATATCGCCAGGTAAAGGTAAATCGTTGTCAATTGTTTTTGGTACGTGGGCGACGCGTATATCTCCATCAGCTTTTCTTGCAATCTCACTGGCACCGTATGAGGTATCGTCACCACCTATTGTGATCAAATAATGGACGTTTAGTTTTCTAAGTGTACTTATGCAGGTTTCGAGATCTTCATCTCGTTTAGTCGGATTGGTACGTGATGTGTGTAGAATCGAGCCCCCTTGAGTATGGATGGTCGCTATATCTTCCAGATCAAAATGAACCGTTTGTGAGGTGTCGCCTTTGACCAGAAATTCGTATCCATTTTTTATCCCTACTGCCTCGTAATTAGAGTTGACTGCTTCTATGACGGCAGCAGAAATTACACTGTTGATACCTGGAGCAGGCCCTCCACCAACAAGAATGCCTATTCGACCGGGCTTTTTAGCCATTCAACACTCTCCTTTTCATTAAGGATACTTCTGTGACAATGGTGTGAGTGTCTAGTATGAAGAATATCTGACGATCCTGTATATCTAGGATCGGTGTGATTAGTTGCAATGGTTTTCTATTCGTATATTTGACGGTTGCAGTCTGTGACTATGGGTTTACTCTATTAGTGCTTTTCAATCAAGATGGAACAACTCAGAGGTGGGGTTAATGCCTGTGGGGATGTCCTAAGAGATTTGGATGTGCAGAGTGTTGGGGATTGAATCGTTTTCCTTTGCGAAGCGTTTCTACGGGAAGCAGAAGTTGATTTCCATTCCGTTCATTGCCATCGGCATCTGAAAACGTTATAGGTCCTTTACGGTGTTCAATAATAGCGATATCGGCATCGGCTCCGATTTTCAAAGTCCCAATATTGTCCGGCAATCCAACTGCAGCTGATGGTATAGAACTACCGAGTGCTATCGCATCCCCGATTGAGTACCCGAGGTGTATGTATTTCGATAGGGTGGTCATAAGATCGAAAACCGGACCTCGAATGTTGTAACGGTGAACATCTGATGACACTGTTCCGGGACCTAGTCCTTGTTCCAAACAGGCTTCGGCTACTGGGAATGAGAAAGAGCCTGCACCATGCCCAACATCAAAAATGACTCCTCTGTTCATAGCATCCCAAGCGGCGTCAATAACTTTGTTGTTGTTATCCAGAATCCCATGTGGTCGTCCGGTGAATGAATGAGTTACGATATCGCCTGGGCGCAGTTGTTCTAGAAATTCTTCGACCTGGTTCACTGATCCGCCGATGTGAATCATTACTGGTTTATTCAGTTCTTGTCCAGCTTCGAGGGCTCGTTTGAGGGCGATCAGGTCATTGGATCCGACAATGTTTTCAGTTAGCCTGACTTTAATGCCCACGATCACATCAGAATGAAGCTCGGCCGCCTCAATAGCCTGCTCTACGCGCGCCCAACGAATATCTTCTAGTTCGCCGATGTTGTTATCGAGTTGTCCCATTCCAGATATGTGCAAGAAAGCCAGTACCCGAGTATGGGCTTGGTCTATGACATAACGATGGAAACCAGCGATCGTGTTTGAACCAGAAGAACCGGCGTCTATCGCTGTGGTCACGCCTCGGTAAACACATGCAGGATCTGCTTCGATGGCGAGGTGAGCAACCCCCCACCAAACGTGAACGTGAAGGTCAACGAGCCCGGGTGTTACTAGTAGACCTTCGGCTTCGATCACATCGTGGGAATTGCCGTCTGAAATATAGTTGTTTACGGCTGCTATCTTTCCACCGGCTACAGCGATGTCTTTTTTTTCACAAATTTTTTGAGAGGGGTCAATCACTGTGCCATTTTTGATAACTAGGTCATATGTCACTGGATATCTTTCGTATGTTCTCGTGGAAGTTAAATCAGGAGGGGAATAATGTTTTAAGGAGATAGTAATCGTATGTCCGTTTGGAGGAAAGTACGAAAGTTATTCACTGAGTAATTCTGTTATGAGGAGTTAGTTACTGCTTTATGCTAAAGGTCGGTTAGTGTGACAGACTCGGGTTTATATGAAACAACGGCTACATAAAATTCTTGCTTCTGCAGGTATTGCATCTCTTAGGAAATCTGAAAGATTGATTGCTGAAGGTCGGATTCAAGTAAACGGCCAGACGGCTAAAATCGGAGATTTTGCCGATCAAGATATTGATGTAATTCTTGCTGACGGTAACCGTATTTCTATACAACAGAAACGCTACATCTTGTTGAATAAGCCAACTGGATACGTCACTACTGTTTCAGATCCGCACGGTCGTCCGACGGTTATGGATTTGGTCGATGTTCGTGAACGCGTATACCCAATTGGCCGACTGGATGTCGATACTGAAGGTTTATTGCTTTTAACCAACGATGGGGATTTTGCTCAGAAGATGGCGCATCCGAGTTTTGAAATTGAAAAAACGTACCGAGCCGAATTATCACGACCATTATCTCAAGTGTCTGAATCATTGCTGTCTCGTGGGGTTAAATTGGATGACGGTCCAACAAAACCTGCGCTTATCAATGTGATATCCGCTCGCAGACGCAGGGTTGATATCACGATTCATGAAGGTCGTAATCGAATAGTGCGTCGGATGTTTGAATCGGTAGGCTCTCCTGTGATCAAGTTGCGTCGAATTCGTTTTGGGACCATGAGTTTGAACGACATACCGAAGCGGGCTTGGCGTGATATGACCTTGTCAGAGGTAGCTTCTTTGCGCGATTTGACTATGGGTACTGCCTGAACAATAAATGGCGTTATTTTCCTTTTGGGATTGTACTTATTTCGTCACGGTTCTAAACTGCCCTCATCTATTCGTGTCGCAACCTATTCGTTTAGAAACGATTAAAGGGATCATCCATCATGAAAATGTACATTAATGGCAATTGGACATCTGGGGCTTCTGAGATGGATGTAGTTAATCCTTACACCGGTCAGCCATTTGAAACTGTACCTTTGGCTGCCCTCGAAGATGTGGAGCGAGCGATTGACAGCGCTAGTCGTGGTGTGGTTGCTATGCGAGCTTTAAGCGCTTTTGATCGATATGAGATTCTGATGCGCGCAGTCGATCTTTTGAAGGAACGCCGACAGGATCTTGGCGAGACTATTACTCGTGAAGAAGGCAAGGTCATAAGCGAAGGATTATTGGAAGTAGACCGTTGTATTCAGACTATTACATGGTCGGCTGAAGAAGCGAAGCGACTTTACGGAGAAACGATACCACTCGATGCCGCTCCTGGTAACGAAATGAAATTTGGATTCACTGTGCGAGTGCCAGTGGGCATTGTTGTGGCCATATCTCCATTTAATTTTCCATTAAACCTAGTTGCGCATAAGGTTGGGCCAGCTATAGCAGCTGGTAACGCAGTTGTCATTAAGCCTGCGAGTGATACGCCGTTATCTGCACTCAAACTAACAGAAGTACTCCTTGATGCCGGACTCCCAGCTGAAGCCATTCAGTGTTTGACAGGCTCAGGCGCGGCGATTGGCGATGCTTTGGTATCCAACCCTGCGGTTAGAAAAGTCACATTCACGGGGAGTCAGGAGATTGGAGAACGTATTACACACACTGCTGGATTGAAGAAGGTGACTATGGAGCTCGGCTCAAATTCGCCGCTTATTGTTTTGCCAGATGCTGATATGGAAAAGGTTGTAGCGGCAACAGTACAGAGTGGCTATTCCAACGCAGGTCAAGTTTGCATTTCTACTCAACGAGCCATCGTTGATAAATCGGTATATGCCGATTACCTGGATGCTCTAACCCCTGTTGTGGAGTCTTTGTCTACGGGCGATCCTATGAAAGATGCTGTGAACGTTGGTCCAATGGTGCGCGAGAGTGATGCGGAGCGGGTTGAAAACTGGATACAAGAGGCCGTTGGAGCGGGCGCTAAATTAGTGACCGGGGGGATCAGAGAAGGAGCCGTTGTCAGGCCTGCAGTTTTGGCGGATGTCAAACAGGATATGCGTTTCTCCCGTGATGAACTTTTTGGACCAGCGGTTGGCGTGACCCCAGTGTCAGGTATTAATGAGGCTATTAAATTTGCTAATGACACCCGATTTGGGTTATCAGCTGCGATTTTTACAGAGAACATTGACGACGCGCTTAAGTTTGCGCTGGAGGTTGACTCTGGCAACCTGAATATTAACGGTGGCACCCAGTTTAGGGCAGACTTGATGCCCTACGGTGGTCTAAAAGATAGCGGTATGGGAAAAGAAGGACCGCGTTATGCAGTTGAGGAAATGACCGAACTCAAGATGGTGATTGTTCACCGATCATAGTACCGACAGTGGCGGTATTAGATTGACCGTGCCATCTCCTGCCAATCTCGTATACAGGTTCAAGTTTTACTTTAATCAGTTAAAGATCGAATGACTTTGCCCGGCAAGCGTCCATTTGGTTTGCCATTTTCAAGAGCTGGTTTTCCGTTCACGAAAACATAATCTATTCCCGAGGAATAAACGTGTGGATTGATGAAGTTGTTGTTTTGCTTGATCTTTTTTGGATCAAAGATTAGGAGGTCTGCAATTTGTCCTGGTGCTAACCGACCACGTCGGCTCAAGTTAAGCCTTGATGCGGGCAGTCCGGTCATTTTGTAAATGGACTCTTCTAAAGTGAGCAGGTTGCGTTTCACAACGAAATCTTCGATTACAACTGAGTTGGTAGCGTAGCTACGAGGGTGCGGTTTACCTGAAGATAAAGGTCCCTGATCACGTAATGATGACCCGTCAGAAGCTACTGCCATGAGAGGCCAAGTGATAATGGAATCCACATCTTTAGCCTCCATTGAGTGTAATACATAGTTACCTTCTGACTGTTCATATAGTCGTAGTGCAGCTTCTTCAGGCTGACAGTTCATCTCGTCGGCGATATCCTGTAGATCCCGGCCTTCGAGACCTTGGTCAGGCGGGAAACTGGCGACCACGCAGCCCTCAGCTGAGTGATTGCGATTGATGTAATAGGTTACATCTGTTCTGATTTGGGAACGTGTGTCGTCATCGGCGAGTCTATCCAGAGTAGCTTGCCTTCCCCCTACTAACGCCCAACGGGGGAACATGGCTCCCGAAAATCCTGTTGAAGACCATTCGTATGGATATTGATCGCCGGCTACGTCTATACCCTCGTTACGTGCACGCTCCATACCTTCAATTAGTTCGTGTCCCCGTCCCCAGAATTGCGGCCCTACGGCCTTTACATGTGAAATTTGAATGCGAGCTCCGGTTCTACGACCTATCTCAATTGCTTCCGCATGAGCTGGGAATAGTCCGCTGAGATCGTCAGCCTCTGAGCGAATATGTGAGGAGTATAGTTTTCCTCGGTCGGCTGCGGGTTGGGTTACTGCTATAACCTCATCTGCGAGTGAATATGAGCCCGGTGCGTACCAGAGGCCTGTAGACATTCCTAGGGCGCCGGCATCTAAAGAGTCCGCTATAAGGCCTTTCATACGATCGAGTTGTTCTGGAGTAGGCATGCGTGGTTCCATACCCATAACACTTCTGCGTACTGTTCCGTGACCTACTTGTGCTGCTATGTTGATGGTTGATCCGGTGTTTTCAAGGGCGGAAAGATACCCGTCCATTGTGGCCCAGCCGGGTTTATAGTCGGGGTCATATTTGTTTGTTCTATTGTTGAAGTCATCAATTGTCTCGCTGTTCAGCGGGGCACAAAAGCTCATTCCGCAGTTACCCATTAATTCAAAAGTTACACCCTGCGTTAATTTCGAATCAGCCAGTGGATCTATCAAGAATGAGTTATCTGAGTGAGTGTGGAGGTCAATGAATCCTGGGGTGACGATTGATCCACTTGCGTTTATTTCGCTGCTCGCACTATCAGTAACTTCACCAATTCTTATAACCAAATCGTCTTGTATGCCGATGTCTGCCTTGAATTTAGGTGAGCCTGTGCCATCGATAACGGTACCGTTTCTAATTATTAGATCAAGCAATAGCATTCCTCCGTACAGACATATTTGCTAAAAATTTCCCGCACTTGATGAGCATACCTTTGTTAGAGGAGTAACATGTTCCGGCTTATGATCGTGCTTTACTGGCTTTTCGCTATTTCTGAAAGTGAGTTTGGCATGAATGTGCGATAGGCATTCACGAAAGAGCAGGATAAAAATGAAGTTTGTGAGATTCGAAAGCGGCGACGGAGTCGCTGCTTATGGTGTGGTTAATGGCGATACGGTAAACGAGATTTCTAATTCCCCCATAGGCCAAGACTATTCTGAGACAGGTTCAACATACGAATTGCAAGATATTAAAATCCTTGCTCCTAACCCTCACCCCAGTAAGATGTTGTGTCTAGCGCTGAATTATGGGTCTCATCTCTTAGGTGCTGATAAACCGACCCGTCCGGAGCCGTTTTATAAAAATACCAACGCGATTATTGGTCCTGGTGAAGCTATTAAACTACCTGCTGAGGCAGGTTTAGTCGTTTGTGAATCTGAACTAGTAGTGATCATTGGTCAAGAGGCTAGCAAAGTGTCCGAAGAAAATGCTCTTGATTATGTTTTTGGTTACACCGCTGGTAATGACGTTAGTGCACGCGAATGGCAGTCAGGTGCTAAAGCGGATAAACAATGGTGGCGTGCCAAGTCATCAGATACGTTTGGCCCAACGGGTCCTTTTATCGTCACGGATATTGACCCTCAGGACGTTGCGATACGAGGTCTGGTTAATGGTGTTGAAGGTCAGAAATGCCACTCTTCTGAAATGATTTTCACGACCGCTCAGGCGATTTCATTTATTAGTCAATATGTGACTCTATATAGAGGTGACATGATTTGGACTGGTACGTCGGGTACTACTCCTCCGATTAATCCTGGTGGAGATGTGACGGTCGAGATAGAGCATATTGGTGTGCTGCACAATCCAGTGGTATCCGCGTAACCAGTGGCGGTGGTTTCATTTGAGCCCTTAGATATCTGATTTGAGAGTAGTAAGAATTCCTACTCCAAATCGGAGATGGAGTATCTGGTTATTTTGCCTTTCGGTGTGTAACTTTTACTCTCATGGAATTTGTGTTTTTGTTGGAACCAGTAGTATGCGGTGGAAACATGTCCAGAGCGATATAAGTCTGGTGATGTAATTTCAGTCACCCTATACCAAAATTGCGTGCAACTTCGCCTTCTGTCAGCCAGTAGAAGATGAGATATCCCCCTACAAGGATTGACACTCCTGCTGAAATTGGGTGAACGTAAGGCATTATTTTCCTCAGTTGTCCCACCGCCGCGCCTTTGAAAACGGCGATACCCATTGTCAGAACCGTGATCACGAACGACATTCCGAGGGCGTAAGCGATAAATTGACCGGTGGCTTCTATAACACCCCCTGTGACCAGCGAACTACTTATCAGACCAAGGAAGATTGGGAGAGTGCAACTTAAAGACGCTAGAGCGTAAGAAACTCCAAAGAGGAAGTAACCTTTTACGCTTGTTTCGCCTGGTGTGCCGATCAAGGCTGCTGTTGATTGCGCTTTACTGTTATAGATTCTTCCGCCTGCGAATAAATAAGCCCCGAGTCCTGCCATGATAAATCCTAGGGCAAAGCCCACCCACGGGAATATTACGATGAGCGATTTTGCGGGTGACGATATGATCAAACCAACGCCGCCGAATAATACGATAAAACCCGTGCCAAGGGCTGCACTGACGTAAAGTGCCTTTAGCAGGGATCGTGAGATTTCCATTACGTTTCTTTGATTGGTGGAATTACCTTGTTCGTCAGATAGGTACACAGTCAAAAATGTCGGAAGCATTACGAATCCACAAGGATTTACTGTTGCTACCATTCCAGCAGCGAAAGCGAATCCAAGCGGCAGGAATGAACCGATGTTGCCAACGAACCCTGAACTATTGGATGAATAACTCAAAGCCTGTCCAATAAAACTATTCGCCCCCGGTCCTACTAACAGGCCTGCGACCAATGAAAGTGTGGTGATTAGTAACGCTACAAACGCTGGTAAAGGTAGGTTTTTAGCGTTGAATCCACTTTGTTCTTGTGTGATTTCGATACTGACTTTTGTCATTTTTAAACAGGATTGATTTCGTTTCGTGTCATCAAGAAGATCAGTCAAACGTCGTTATGTCAAGTTTCCCGGCGCATTGGGAAACAAGTGTTTCAGTTCGTACGTTTAGGCACTAAATTTATTGTTCGATTCCCAAGTTAGTTTCACGATAGCTGAGCAATGTCCGGGTCTCGCCTTAATAATTCCTACTGTTTGGTTGAAGACGTAGCCGCCGACTATCATGGGAGTGTTTCCTCGTCGTTAATCCAAGTCATATTTCTGACTACCATTCACCCGAGTTCATTTCGTTGGCTCTTAAGCACGCAAGTACACAACCTTTATTGATACCGCTTGATCACGATCCTGTTAATCGTAGGGTCGCTCAGATCGCTGTGCATATCGCAATTTCTCAATCTCAATTGGAGAGAGACTTAAACAATTTACTCGCTAGAAGTGCGCGATTTTCTGTAGTGAAAAGTAGTATTGGGTATAACACCCTTTCCGACGTTCGCATTATTGATCAAATTCCCGACCAAGTTTCAGATCAGGGATTTGATGTGACTCCGCAACCAAAGCTGTTATTTATTGGAGTTGAACGCTCAAGTGAAATGATGATGCAAGCAGCTTGTGCCGGTGCTTGGGCCTACGTAACTGAATCGATAAATGCCCAAGAATTGGAAGAAATCATATGTTCTTTGGTGGAGCAACCTGGTAGTCCATTATTGAAACAGTTGGCATCGGGTAAAAATACTGCCGTTCAAGTCTTGCGAGAGTTATCTGAACCGCGAGATGGCAGGGCACGTGTCGATAAGGTTGAGAATCGATTAACTGGCCATGAAATGGCGATCCTTCAATTAGTCGCTCAAGGAGAGACAAGTAAGGATATTGGTGAGTTGGTAGGATTGGGTGAGCAGACTATCAAGAATTATCTTGTTAAGATTTTCGAGAAGACCAACACTCGTAACCGAGCGCATGCTGTTGCCCTCGCCGCCCAGAACGGTTGGCTTTTGCCTCTGGTTGAGACCTAGGTTTGGTATAAGTGCGTGTTCGAGTTTTGAACTTGAGCTGTGATAGAATGGCTCTTGATCTAGCGTAAGATCGGTGGCGCGGGTAATCCCCGCGCCTTGTTGCGTGTGATCGTATTTTTATTACAAGTCCGATTCTAAAGTTGTTGAGTCGGTATTAAGAGGCGAGTAATTGACAACAGCGGAGACTCCACAGATCACCCCTGAAAATACAGGGGAAGATGAGACTCTGGCGCCTCTCGACCTGCGTTCGCTTTTCGTCGCTGGGGTCCATTTTGGGCATCCTTCTAAGCGATGGAATCCGAAGATGAGCGAATATATCTTTGGGAAGCGATCGCGTGCACACATCATCGACCTGTCTAAAACACTTACTTCTTTAAACACCGCTAAGGAATTTATCGAAACGATTGTTGGTAAGGGCGGGGAATGTTTGTTGGTCGGGACGAAGGCCCAGGCTCAAGGCGCCATTAAGGAACAGGCCGACAAAGTTGGTGCCATGTACATCAACCAGAGATGGCTGGGCGGAATGATGACGAATTTTCAAACCATCCAAGCTCGGATTGAACGGTTGGTTTATCTTGAAGACGCCTTTGCCAAAGACACCGTGGTCGCACAGACTAAGCGAGAATCTTTGATGTTGGCTGCTGAAGTTGAACGTTTGAATAAGTTCTTTGGCGGCATCAAAGAGATGGAAAAGTTGCCTCAAGTTCTGTTTATTGTTGATATTGAAAAGGAACAAATTGCAGTAGCTGAAGCTAAAAAACTTGGTATTCCAATTGTGGCAATTGTTGATACTAATTGTGACCCCACAGAAGTTGACTATCCCATTCCTGGGAACGACGATTCTGTGCGCTCTATTACCCTGATCACTCGACACATTACCGAAGCGATCGCATCTGGGAAAGCAGCAGCTAAGCTGGCTCGTGAAGAGCGTATGGCTGCTGAGGCTGAATTAGAGGCTCAAGAGGCTGCAGCTAGAGCAACAGCTCAGGCTGCTGCCGCAGAGCGTGCAGCAAAAGAAGCGGCAGATGCTAAAAAAGCAAAAGCAAAGGCCCCTAAGGCTGAGTCTAAGTCAGAGGCAAAGGCCCCTAAGGCTGAGTCTAAGTCAGAGGTAAAGGCCCCTAAGGCTGAGGCAAAGGGTAAGGCTCCCAAACCAAAGGGTAAAACAAAGACAACGGCAAAGAAAACCGCTACTAAAAAAACTACTACATCAAAAACAGAAGCTAAAGCAGATGACTCAAAGTAGCTATCACTGACGATAGCGGATCAGAGATACCTGGATAGCTGTAGATTTTTATTACCAGTGAATAGTCTAAGAGGGTGAACAAGTGTCAGTTACAGCTGCACAAGTTAAAGAGCTACGCGATAAGACGGGTGCCGGAATCATGGATTCAAAACGAGCACTCGAAGAATCAGATGGCGATATTGCAAAAGCTGAATCTATTCTGAATGCAAAGGGATTGGCGTCAGCCGCAAAAAAGGCAGATCGCTCGACATCCGAAGGTCTCGTGGTTTCCTACATTCATACCGGCGGACGTGTTGGGTCAATGGTTGAATTAAACTGTGAAACCGACTTTGTAGCTCGTACGGATGATTTTGGTACTCTGGGTCGTAATATTGCGATGCAAGTCGCAGCTATGAATCCTATTTACCTAGATCGGACTTCAATTCCAGACGACGTTGAAGACGTTAAGGATGAGGAATTGTTGATTGAGCAGGAATACATTCGTGACTCAAGCATGAAGATTGCAGATCTAGTGAAAGAGTCTATTGGGAAACTTGGTGAGAATATTCGTATAAGACGCTTTTCTCGATTTGAACTTGGTGATTAGCCCGTTCAATTGAAGCCCGACAAATTAGTCGGGCTTTTTTTATAGAAGGTAATGACTTATGGATCAGCCAGAATACTCACGAGTAATTCTGAAAATGTCTGGGGAATCGTTTAAAGGTGAACGAGACTTCGGCATGGATGCTGACACACTGAAATTCATCTCTTGTCAGATAAAAAGCATAGTTGATTTGGGTGTGGAAGTTGGTGTGGTTGTAGGGGGCGGCAATATATGGCGTGGAGCTGATTACGAACAAACGGGTATGGATCGCTCAACCGCTGATTTTGCTGGGATGCTTGCTACCATCATGAATGCTCTAGCGCTTCAAGATGCTCTTGAAAATGTTGGAGTGACTGTTAGGACCCAGTCAGCTATCGAAATGCCTTCAGTCGCAGAACCTTATATTCGTCGTCGCGCTATACGACACTTACAGAAAGGTCGTGTAGTGATTTTCGCAGGAGGGACTGGTAATCCGTACATGACTACTGATACGGCAGCGGCGCTCCGTGCGTTAGAGATCGGCGCAAATGTTCTAGTTATGGCTAAAAATGGTATAGATGGTGTATACGATTCAGATCCCAGACATAACGTTTTGGCTAAGAAATATGAGAATTTGTCGCACCATCAAGCGCTTTCTCAGAGATTGGAAGCCCTCGACAGTACTGCGTTGTCATTGTGTATGGACAACTCGTTGCCGATAGTTGTTTTTGATATTTTCAAATCAGGGAATCTTGCTTTGATTATTTCAGGTGAACATGTGGGCACCTTGATTCATGATGATGGCACCGGTGAGTAAGGTATTCTTTGGGCAGGTGATCCCTGCAGGTTTTAAGTAATGAATACGGGTTACTAGTTGCACTTTTTATGACAGTGTAAGAGCATGTTCTATCATCTTTTTAGTCACCCTGGGGATTCAACATGTTGCAACAAACTCTCGATGACGCGAAAAAACATATGTCAGATACCGTTGATGCGCTCAAGCGTGAGTTGATAGGTGTTAGAACTGGCCGCGCTTCGACTGGTCTGGTAGAAAATCTCAGGGTTGATTATTTTGGCAGTGAACTACCATTAAACCAACTCGCTCAGATCAATGTTGGTGATGCACGTTTATTGGTTATTCAGCCTTGGGACAAGAATGCTGTCGAACCAATTGCTAAGGCAATCCAGAACTCTGATTTGAGTATTTCACCGAATATTGATGGCGCGATAATTCGTTTGAATTTGCCACCGCTGACTGAAGAACGCAGGCGTGACCTTGTCAGATCACTAAAATCCCGTGGTGAGGAGAGTAAGGTTTCGATTCGAAGTAGCAGACGGGATGCCCAAGACATGATTCGTATGATTGAAAAAGAAGGAGACGCTTCCCAAGACGATTGTCAGCGTGCCCAAAAGCAATTACAGAAAATAACAGACGATGCTGTTGCAGAGATTGATGTGGAGGCAGCGGCTAAAGAGCAAGAAGTGATGCAGATTTAAATTTTGTTTCTGTATCTCATCAATCTGGATTAGTTCGTAGTATGAAAGCGGAAAACGAATCATTTAATAATTGCAACGGAGTTGAAATGGCAAGTAATATTCCGCGTCATGTTGCGATCATTATGGACGGAAACAGGCGCTGGGCAGATGCACGGGGGGTAGACGTTTCTGAAGGGCACTACGCAGGATTTGAGAACCTAAGGGGAGTTGTTGGGCACCTTTCAAATCGTGGAGTTGAACATCTAACGGTGTACGCATTTTCTACTGAAAACTGGGATCGACCTGAGTCGGAAGTGAATGGAATTTTAGATCTAGCAATCGCGGTTATTGCACGCGAGGCCCAACAGCTACACCAAAACGGAATTCGAATCACCCATTTAGGCCGAACTGACCGTCTGTCTCCTGAACTTCGTGATGAACTTGAAAGGGCAGTTGAAATGACGGCCGAAAATTCTGGCCTAAAACTTGGGATTGCCTTCGATTATGGTGGAAGAGCGGAAATCGTTCATGCTGTGAAACAACTTGTTGAAGACGGAGTTGCTAATTCAGAAATCGATGAGAATAAGTTTTCAGAATATTTATATACGTCTAACATGCCCGATGTTGACCTTTTGATTCGTACAGGGGGAGATTTGCGAATCAGTAATTTTTTGCTGTGGCAAACTGCTTATTCAGAATTTTATTCATCAGAAACCTGGTGGCCTGATTTTGGTTCTGAACATGTCGATGCTGCTTTAGATGCTTTCAGTGTACGACAGCGCCGATTTGGAAAACGAGTTTAATTCTGAGATGGGCGGATCAAGTACCAATAACTTGGTTGATAGGAACATTATTTGCGTATCCGAATAATGAGCGCAAGTGTTGGCATTCCGCTGGTGCTTTTAGCCATATGGGTAGGCTTCCCTGGGGTTGTTATTCTAGCCACTGTTGCTGGTTTAATGGCTGGAGTAGAAATTCATCTTATGATGAACCGAGGTTCTCACTATTCAGGTAGCGTTCGAACCGTTTCAATAGTCATGGGGCCTACCTTGTTAGGCGCGATGTCTTCATGGATGGCTAGGAACGATCGAATTTCAGGTGAGCAGCTACCCGTCACCTTGGTAGTCATTTTTACGCTTGCACTCCTTCTTAGAGGAATAGCGAGCCTACGTCGCACGTCCTCGCGATCTAGTGATTGGGTATTTTGGGTTTTTGCTGCATATGTGGGTTTGACTCTTGCACATGCTCCGTTACTGATTGGCTTGGATTCAGGCCGTGAGCTGATCTTTATGGCGATCATTACAACATTTCTTGTAGATACAGCAGCCATGTTGGTTGGGGCATATGCTGGACGGAGTAGGTTGGCTCCTACAATTAGCCCGAAAAAATCGTGGGAAGGCGCAATCGCTGGAGTTGTCGCCGGGGTACTCGCCGCAATAGTTATTGATGCTGCGCTCGGAATAAGTTTTACGACTTTTACAGCGGCTATATTAGGTGGAGTATTGGCAGTGACTGCAATTCTTGGAGATCTCTATGAATCGTGGATTAAGCGGAGAGCTGGCGTCAAGGATTCGGGCAAATTAATTCCCGGACATGGCGGTATTCTTGATCGATTGGATAGCGTGATTCCTTGTCTGATGGTCGTATACTGGACTGCTGTATGGAGCGGAACATAAAAAAGGTAGTAATTTTGGGGTCGACCGGTTCGGTCGGGACTCAGGCTCTTAATATTATTCGTGCATTTCCAGATCGCTTCGAAGTGGTTGGTCTGTGCAACGGATCGAATACCTCGCTACTTAAGCGACAGATCGATGAATTTAACCCAAGTTATATTAATACGCTTGGTGAGATCGAGCCAGGATACGGCGGTTCTCTGTCATTACCTGTTGAAGAAATAGTGGCGCTGCCCGAAGTTGATTCAGTGGTAGCCGCAACAGTGGGATGCGCCGGGATGTTACCTGCCTTTGCTGCGCTCGAGGCAGGTAAAACTCTAGCTCTTGCCAACAAAGAGGTTATCGTCATGTCAGGTCACCTACTTATGGAGGCCGCCCGACGGAATAATGGAGTCATTATTCCGATTGATAGTGAACCGTCCGCTATATGGCAGTGTCTTGAAGGTGAGGTCAGTGATCCTGCACGATTGATTATCACTGCATCAGGTGGAGCGTTTAGAGACAGAAGTTGGTCCTCACTGCATGATGTGACACCTCAACAAGCACTGCAGCACCCAACTTGGGACATGGGCGACAAGATTACGATAGATTCAGCAACGTTGATGAATAAGGCTTTCGAGGTAATTGAATCCAGATGGTTATTTGATATTCCTTTTGAACGAATCGATGTCACGATTCACCGGCAAAGCATTGTTCACTCAATGGTGGAATTTTCCGATGGTAGCCTCAAGGCTCAACTCGGTCCCACTAGCATGGGCCAGCCGATTCAACATGCATTGTTCCATCCGGAGCGCCAATCAAATAAGAATCTACCGAAACTTGATGCTGTAACTATGGGTTCGCTTACGTTTGAACGCATGGACGAATCACTGTATCCCTGTTTTCAGCTTGCCCTCGAATACGGAATGAAGGGTGGTACATACCCTGCGGTACTTGCTGGAGCCGATGAAGCTGCTGTTGAATTGTTTTTAAATGGTCATATCAAATTCACAGATATCCCCGATCTGGTATTAAAGACGTTATCAATTCACAAAAATATCTCTGAGCCATCAGTTGAAGAAATTAGTGATTCAGCTAGGTGGGGTATCGAATCGACCTTAGCTCTTCATAAACAATCCACAATTGTGAGCTAGAATCAAAGTCTCATATGCCAGAAACAGTATTTTTTGGTGTCGTCACGTTTTTGATCGTGCTCGGCCCGCTAATTATCCTCCATGAACTAGGTCACCTCTGGACCGCTAGGCGCTTTGGCGTAAAAACGCTAGAGTTTGGTTTTGGCTATCCGCCTCGTGCTGGCGGAATCTGGAGTGGCAATACCGTCGTCTCACTTGACGATCAGACCGTCTTTGAAATTGATCGCGGATCCTTAAATGGCAAAGTCGCCACGGTATCTACTGTGCTCGATGAGCGTGACAGGACAGTAGCTTTAAACGTTCGTGAGCGTAAAAAAGGAGATGATGCAGAAGCGTCTCGTGGCGTCTCAATCGTTACGGGGCGCATTAAATCTGTAGGAACGGATCGCTTGGTCATAGCCGATATGCTCTGGTCATTTAATTGGCTTCCCTTGGGTGGTTTTGTTCGAATGGTTGGTGAAGAAAGCAGCAGCGTAAGGGGCTCACTTGGTAGCAAGCCCCGGTGGCAACGAATTGTTGTGATGGGAGCAGGGGCTGCGGTTAACGCAATTATTCCCTTCATCTTATTGCCATTGGTGTTAATGGTTCCGAGTGACAAATCAGTAGGGGACGTCACTATAGTCACAGTGTTTCCAGGTTCTCCCGCTGATCTTGCGGGGATCAAATCTGGCGACAAGATTGTTAAAGTTGATGGACGGCAAATTGAAAATATTTCCGAACTCCAGCAGGCTGTGACTGTGAAATTAGGCGCCGAGAGCACGTGGGAAATTGAATCAGGGATTCCCAACTTATTTGCTCGTCCCGCAGAACCTGAATATCAATACTCCGGTGATATTGAGAAAGTTGTCATTGTCCCTCGTTGGCAACCACCTAGTCGGGTTGTAGTGTCAGAAACTTCCGACAGTGAAATGGAAATTTCATTATCTCGAGCACGTGTTTTCGATGCCTCAGTTGGGATTAATACAGTGTTAACAGTGGTTGATCAACCAACCGACACTCTCTATCAGATATCTGATAGGGATGCTGCAAAGCTTGATCCTGCTGCTGTCTTGGGGGACAAGTTGACGGTCGTTCCAACGGCTAGCGAGGCTGGTAAACACATTTCGTTGGTTGACGCTAGAGCACATGATAATGGACTTGGAGTAAAGACTTCGTTGCAGGAAGGTGCAACGGGGGTACAGATCGCAATGGCTAATTCACGGATTGTCACGAAGGGTATGAACCCGATCAAGGCATTTCCATTGGGTTGGCGACAAGCGATGGATATTTTAGTACTTACTCGTAATGCCATTACCTCGACTTTGATTGGTAGTTCCAATCCACAGTTCGAAGGCCCGTCTACAGTTGGCCCAGTTGGTATTGGTCAGCTAACAGGTGAGATAGCAGTCGCCGACGCTGGTATCGATGCGAAAATCATAACCCTAATCACGTTAGCGGCTACTTTAAGTTTGTCACTAGCAATACTCAACATCCTACCGATTCCTGCTTTGGACGGCGGTCGAATATTCTTTGTACTTGTTGAGATTGTCCGGCGTGGTAAGAAAATATCGCCCGAACGAGAAGGATTAGTACATTTTGTCGGATTCGCGTTGTTGATCGGATTAATTTCGGTTATTTCTGTTCAAGACATAACACGTATCGTTCGAGGGGAATCGTTTTTCTAGTGGAACATAGCTTCGGATTCACCCGTGTCTAAGACTCTCAGGAACCAGCTGATCATCGCAGCGTTTTCTTCTGTCATGATTTCAATCCTCTGGTTTATTGGCGATCTGGCCTTTTCAATGAATTACGCGTTAGCGTTTGTAATTGCTGCATTATGGGTGCCGGTATTGCTGCGTCATAAACAGCGAGAGGGATCGATGTTTTGGAATGTGTTTTTCGGTCTCTTAGGGTTGGTGGTACTGTCAGTAGTTGTTCGTGTTGTATGGCTAATTGGCCGAGGGTGAGGATTATCTGATTCGCTCAAAGAGTTTCGTGCACGGTAAAATTGTCTGTGTGGTCCCCATACAATGTTTGATGGGTTAATTTGGAACTTCTCGATGGAAATCTAACTCGGAGTGGATGAACTGACTGCAAGACAGAAAACTTATCCTGTAAATGTCGGTGGGGTCATGATCGGTGGCGGTCATGATGTTGTTGTTCAGTCCATGACAGACACCGATACGGCCGATGTTGCTGCAACCGTCGCACAATCGAAATTGCTTGCTGATGCTGGAAGTGAAATCGTTCGCTTGACAGTTAATAATTCAGCCGCTGCTAAAGCGGTTCCCGAAGTTAGTAGGCGATTAGCCGATCTCGGTTGTAATGTTCCTCTTGTCGGTGATTTTCATTTTATCGGGCATCGTTTGCTTCGAGATTTTCCAGAACTTGCCGCGACACTGGCCAAGTTTAGGATCAATCCTGGCAATGTTGGACGGGGCGTGAGGCACGACGAAAACTTCGCCACGTTCATCGATATAGCTAAAGATCTTGGAAAGCCCGTTCGTATCGGTGTGAACGCAGGTAGTCTGGACCCTGATCTCATGGCCCTGAAGATGGATGAAAACTCTCGGATATCGGAACCGTTGGATTCTGAACAAGTAGAAAATCAGGCCTTAGTCGAGAGCGCTCTAAAAAGCGCTGAGGCGGCTCTCGATATCGGGTTGACACCTAATCAGATCATTATCTCCTGCAAGGTTTCGAGGTTCCCGCAGATGGTTAGTGTTTATCGGGAGCTTTCCGAACGGTCTGATTTCCCTTTGCACCTTGGTCTTACAGAAGCGGGTATGGGTCAGAAAGGAATAGTAGCCACTACAGCAGCCTTGAGCACACTCCTTGAGCAGGGTATTGGAGATACGATTCGTGCTTCCTTAACTCCTGAAGTCGGTGGTGATAGGTCGACGGAAGTTCGGCTCTGCCAAGATATTCTTCAAGCAATTGGTCTTCGTAGATTTCGACCAGCAGTTACAGCCTGTCCCGGTTGTGGTCGTACTACCTCGACATTGTTTCGTGAACTTGCACAGGATATTCAGGCTCATATCGATGAGAAATTGCCTGAATGGCAAAGCCGTCATAAAGGTTCGGAATCCTTGCAAGTTGCTGTTATGGGGTGTGTTGTGAATGGTCCCGGCGAGTCGAGAGCAGCCAACATTGGCATATCTCTTCCAGGTGCTGGTGAAGAGCCTAGAGCGCCGGTTTTTGTTGACGGGGAGCGGGTTAAATTACTGGCAGGTCCCAATATAGCGTCGGAATTTATTGAGATGGTTGAGAACTATGTCGAGACGACTTATGGTGACCGTTGAACCGTGTTATTTAATCGAGTTTAACCGATGTGCCATAGGCTAAAATTTCAGATGCTCCTGTAGTGATCATTGAAGATTCATACCGGACGTTGACGACCGCATCTGCACCCTGCAGCTCTGCTTGCTCCACCATTCTTCGCGTTGCCATTTCGCGTGTTTCTGCCTGAAGCTTAGCGTATTCTGCGATTTCTCCACCGACGATATTTCGTAGTGCAGCAATAATGTCTCGACCTACATGTTTTGCTCGCACTGAATTTCCGCGTGCAATTCCTGATATTTCGGTGATTTTTCGTCCAGGGACGTCAGGTGTAGTAGTGACGATCATTGTAGGAGTCCTTTTTGTTCAACAAACGATGTTTTAAGTTTAATCATCCATACCTGTTGATTTGGAGATTAACAAATATAAGTGGCAGTCACATTGCTGATTGGATTCATTTGTTCAGGAGATGTGATGGCAACATGCGCGTAACATATTGGACTCAAGGGTTTATGGATTTAAGATGTTATGTAACAGGTGCAATGTAAAGAAGGTTGATTTGAAACTAAATTGGCATGAGATTGACCGTTTTTTGACAGGAGAAGCTTGGTCTGGCTCTCTTATAAGGAAGCATACGACTGAATTAGCTGATGTGATAGGACCTCGTTGGGGAGGATCCTCGCAGGATCGGATGACTGCCGAATATATTAGTAATCAGATGAAAACGGCCGGACTCGATCGTAGCGAAATCGAACCCTTTGAAATCGATACCTGGAATCATGGATCTGTTTCGATCACTTTGCCAGAAGATAATGATCGAATAATCGCATCATTGCCTTTTCTGCGTTGCAAGCCAATCGATTTAGTAACTCCGTTATTAGACGTTGGTCACGCAACGGTACATGAAGTTGAAGAACTCAGACCAAGGCTGAACGGTGCGATTGTTCTTGCTTCCATTTCACCTGAACCTTTCACCTCAATTGAACCATTCACCGCTCGAATATCGCGGCTTGCAGATGCTGGTGCATCAGCAATAATTGCGATAGAACCTAAAACCGGTGGCCGTATGGAATATGCCAATTCAGATGAATGGTTAAATGTAGGTCCCCAAAAAGATGCGATAGCCGTTGTGAAAACCAGTTCAGAAGACGGGGCGTATTTGCGAAGGGTTGCTCCGAATGAGCCATTGATAAGAGTATCAGTTGACTCTAAATATTTTGATTCTGAAGCATACAATACCGTTGCGGAATTAGAGGGTGAGGTTTATCCGGACCATCATCTGATTCTTGCTGGCCATCACGATACTGTTATAGGTACGGCTGGGGGTAACGATAATACGTCGGGGACCATAGGGGTTATGGAAACTGCACGGACATTGTCGGTTTTGCGTGATGTTCTAGGAATCAGGCCAGGCATCTCGATTCGTTTTGCTACCTGGAGTGGAGAGGAACAACATCTACAAGGTTCAAGGGCCTATGTTTCTCGTCATTATGCAGAGGATTCCCCTCAACGTGAAAACAAACCTTTGCTGAATATCAATCTGGATGAACTTTCTACTGGCCATATGAAAGGAATTGTTCTGACTTTTCCACATCTGCGAAAATTTATCCAAGGGCAATTGGATACCATGGACGACGGATTGAAGTGTCATGTTCTGTCTCACATGGACGCACATTCCGATCATTTTCCGTTTGTTGAACAAGCTATTGATGCAGCAATCACATGGCGGTGGCGCTTCTGGGGGAGACATGAGGATGCGAATTTTCATCACGAAACTGGAGATGCGGCTAATAAACTTAATGTCCGTGAGTTAAAAGAATATGTAGGCCAGCTTGCCAGGCTCTTACTCCGGCTATCCCATGTGCCACCAAATGATTGGCCTGTTAATCCAGTTACGATTTCTGACGTTAACAGGATGATCGAACGTGACGCTGGTAGAAGTCATCCCACCTTCCATTAAGGCGTATCGCAAATGAGAGAACGTCATCATAGATCAAATAGTAAGCATCCTCGAGCGTGCACTTGCTCATCATGCCAAGCACGGAGAATACAGGCTGCTACCCCCAAGTTGAAGAAGAAACGCAAGCCAAAATCTCAAAGAGGTAAGGCGGGCCATAAAAAGGTAGTTGATTCTGCGATAGCAGATGCAATGGATATTCTGGGTTTTGCCGCTGAGACGGATAGTGATCAGGAAAATGACTAATTTGGAGGGAGACAGGTATGGCTGAAGCATCGTTAGCGAAAATTGGATTGATTGGTGCGGGGTGGTGGGCCACCGCAAACCATTTGCCGGTATTTGCAAACAGAGACGATATCGAATTGGCGAGTGTTTGTCGTTTGGGCGCTGATGAGTTGTTGCAGGTCAAAAATAAATTCGGATTTACACATGCAACAGAAAATTACAGGGAGCTTCTTGAAACTCCGGGTCTAAGTGGAGTTGTTGTTGCGTCACCACATACTTTACATTTTGAACATGCGATGGCCGCGTTGAAGAAGGGTTATCACGTGATGTGTGAGAAACCTTTGACCACCAAAGCCGCGGAGGCACGTGAATTAGTTGCTGAAGCTGAGCGCCAGGGTGTTCAACTGGTTATACCTTATGGATGGCATTACAGTAAATTTATTCAGGAAGCAAAGCGACGCATGGATGAGAAAGCCGTCGGTGAGATCGAATACGTAATGTGTCATATGGCATCACCTATTCGATCGCTTCTTGAGGGCAAGCAATTTATATCGGAATATGTTGGGGACAATATGTTTGAGCCGGATGCTGATACATGGGCGGATCCCCAGGTGGCGGGTGGTGGTTATGCATTGGCTCAGATGTCTCATTCCGCAGGCCTTGCGTTTTGGCTGACGGGTCTTAAGGCACAGTCAGTTTCAGCTCTCACCTCGTCTCCAACAAGCAGGGTCGAGTTATACGACGCGTTTTCAGTTAAGTTCAAGGGAGGAGCTATAGGATCGTTCAGTGGAGCTGGCACTCTTCCAGACGACCAGCAATTTCAACTTGATGTAAGAATATTTGGATCTGAGGGCGTGATGACAGTCGACTGTGACCGCGCAAGACTACAAGTATTACGACATGATGGCGATAACTATTCAATGAAACTTGACCCGGATGCCGGTGAATATTTGGGAGATGGTCCCACTAGTAACTTTGCTGACATCGTGACGGGCAAAACCCAGATGAATTGGGCTCCTGGTTGGGCAGGCATGCGCGCCATCGAAATGATCGACGCAGCTTATAGTTCAGTGAAATCAGGTAAGCCGGTTTTGGTTTAATGTTCTAGGCTTGATTGTGAGTGCTTTAACACTTCTCTGATACTTTGTTTTGCTGAATTTCATGAAAGGTTTATTTTGCCTGATACTTTTCTGCCACATAGTGATCATAAGGTTCTTGTAGTTGAAGATGACCGAACTTTACGAGAGGCATTACGGTACAACCTAGTAGCTGCAGGATATGAAGTTGTTGTCGCAAGCGATGGCGGGGAAGGTTTGGTCAGCGCGCGCCAGGATAGTCCTGATGTTGTGGTACTGGACCTTATGCTTCCGAGTCTGAGCGGCATCGAGGTATGCAAGGCTCTTCGCCGTGACGGTTCTATTATTCCCATCATAATGTTGACAGCTCGTGACGCTGAAATCGATCGTATTGGCGGCCTTGAATCCGGAGCTGACGATTACGTCACAAAACCATTCAGCATGCGAGAACTTATCGCACGCGTCGCTGCTCAAATACGTCGGATGCAAATGATTCGATCTATTTCACAGAATGCGACTGATGAAATTCTTGATTTAGGGGAACTGGTCATAAATCGAGCTTCTCGAAATGTGACATTGAATGAGAAATCAGTGGACTTACGACCACGAGAGTTTGACCTGTTGACGCATATGGCAGCTAATCCTGGTCGGGTATACACACGTGATCAACTGCTGCATGATGTTTGGGGATTTGAATACATTGGAGACACTCGTACGGTTGATGTTCACGTCAGATGGCTGCGTCTTAAAATAGAAGAAGATCCAGCGAAGCCGAAGTTCCTCGGTACTGTCCGAGGAGTTGGCTATCGTATTAATGTGTGATCGGCGTGTACTTTATTTGGACTTATTATCGGGGGTTGTAGTTGGGTAGCTTCTCCTTAAGATGGCGGATTTTGATTGAGACAATTGCTCTTATAGCGACTGTCGCGACAGGGACGTTGCTGTGGGGCCCGACCGGCACAATTGCTGCAGGAGTGCTTGCGACGATTATTGTGCTGTTTCGCTCGCTGGGACTTATCCGTGAGTTTTCTGATTTGACAGAAGACGTGGTGCGAATGACATCCATTGACCGTACTCACCGTTTGAATCCGGCAGGACCAGCGGAATTAGCCCGGTTGGCACGTGCTGTAAATAGGCTTGTAGATCGCGTTGGTGCTGATATTGCTAAAGAGGAAAGTGAACGCTTTAGATTATCGTCTATATTCAATTCCATGAAAGATGGAGTTGTGGTTGTCGACGATCAGGGCATTATCGAATCTGTTAATCCAGCTGCTGGCGAGATGCTCGGAGCCGTCGTACCCGTTGAACCTGGTATGCAGTTGACTTCTCTGACCAATCATCCAGACGTGATTGGGGTCGTTACCTCAGCTATACAGAGTGGTAACCCAGAAAGTACAGAAATAGAGCTTTTTGACAATCAGGGTACTTTGGCGGCGTTGGCAACTCCTTTTCCCAGACCTGATACGAAAATGGTTCGGGCATTATTATTATTAACAGATTTAACTGGAGTACGACGTTTAGACACAACTCGCAGGGAGTTTGTGTCTAATGCTTCTCATGAATTGCGTACTCCACTATCCGGAATTCGTGCTTCGGCAGAAACTCTTCAACTTAGCGGGATTGATGATATGGCGGGGCGAAAGCAGTTTCTTGAGATGATTCTTGAAGACGTTAATCGCATGGACAAACTGATTACGGAGATGCTCGAGCTTTCCCGTTTAGAATCGGGTGAATCTCAACTTGATCTGCAAGATGTTGCGCCTAGTGTTTTAACTGACGCCGCTGTATTACAGTTTTCAACGATCATTGAGCAGTCAGATTTAACTCTAGAGTCCTCAATATACCCTGACCTGCCAGTTGTGAGAGTAGATGTAGAGAAAATGAGCCACGTTTTTGCCAATCTCATCAGCAACGCAATTAAATGGACGCCGCCGGGCGGGACAATAACCATTAAAACCTGGTTGGACGAAAAATCGGTCCACTTTAGTGTTGCTGACACTGGTCAAGGTATCGATCCTGAACATTTGCCACATGTTTTTGAACGATTTTTTAAGACTGATTCCGCTCGATCACAACCTGGTACGGGCTTGGGCCTGTCGATCGCCCGTCATGTTATCGAGGCACATGGTGGAGGCATATCTGCTGCCAGTGATTTAGGGATTGGGAGTAAGTTTGTATTCCGTATTCCCGTCGCTGAATAGGCTCTGCGTCACCTGAGTGTAGAAGCGTGTCGACGCGGATTTAACTACCCGTTAACTTAGATCTTTTTTGCGTTAACACTTTTTTA
>RQOU01000089.1 GCA_008373165.1 SAR202 cluster bacterium
AATGCAGAAGTCGGTGGTAGCACCGAACCCATGTAGACATGGCCTTCTCCGCCCTGAAGCACGTCGTTCCACGCCGCACGGTCTATAGCCATCTGTGCAGCCTGACGGACACGAATGTCGTCAAATGGAGCACGGGCTGCGTTGTGGTGTGAAAGCCGAACTCCGGCCATTCCCTTAGCTTCAAAGATACCGTCTGTACCTCGAAGCTGAGCGATAACATCCTTCGCCTTAGAGTCGATGCCAGTAATGTGTATCTGTCCTGATGCTAAAGCTGCCCCTCGAACCTGAGTATCAGGGATTTCCAGCCAGACAATCTCATCGAGATACGGGTAGGTGTTTTCCTGGTGATAGTGTTCGCGGTTAGCTCTGAATACGGTTTTCTCACCCTGAATCCATTCTTCTACCATGAACGGTCCGGTGGAAGATGCACCAAATGTCCTGAGATGGTCTTCACCCTTTTCTTCGTACTCTATCTTGGAGAAGGGCATTCCACCCATCATACCGAGAGCGTTGAGTAGCGGAGTGTAAACACGGTCTGTATGAATCTCCAGCGTAGTGTCGTCAATCGCGGTGACCTTGTCTATCGCTGAGATCTGCGGCCGTGTTACGGCTGCATTGTCCGGGTCAAGAACCCAGTTCAGGTTCCATGCGTGAACTTGAGCGTTGTAGTCAGTTCCATCATGGAACTTCACGCCCTCTCGCACTTTGAATGTAATCGTCTGCCCGTCGGTTGAAACCTCGAACGATTCAGCCATGGACTTCTCAGGAAGCCACTCAGAGCCCTTACCGTAGGCCATCAACGGGTCGCCGATTTTCATCGCCCATCCAGCACCAGCTCCAGGCGTGTACTGCTGGAAGAAAACGTGGTTGTTGTTAGGCGAAGCACCCCACTGCAACGATCCACCGTTTTTAGATGAAACAACCGGGGCCGTTGTAGCAGTCGGCTCAGCCTTCTTCACCGAAACTGCGGTTGCAGTTGCTGCTGCACCGGAAGCTGCCGAATCATCTTTCTTTTCGGCATCTTCGTGAACTGATTCTTTTACTATCGCAGTTGGAGCTGCTTTCTCTTCAGCTGGAGCAGCTGCAGAATCGCTTGCAGAATCATCATCACCACCACAAGCAATGGCGAACATCAACATTAAACCTGCCAATAAAAGCAGCAGCTTCACTGTTGAAGTCCTTATCACTGAGTTAATCATTATGAAAACCTTTCATATGTTTCAGACGTCCAGACATCAGGTCGTAATCATATTGAAAATTCATATTAGTAACCTATGCCCAAGATAACCTTGGGAACATAACATACATACAAACGATATATATAAGAGATTTATATCCGTTTTTGCACATTATTTGTTTTTGATGAGCCAGGGTCTGACGACGTCCAAAAACCCTGCAGGATTATCCCCCGGAACAAGGTGGCCGGAATCCGGAACTTCCGCACTCTCCGCCAGTAGATTTCGCTCGGTCATTTCCGTAACAGTTTTACTATCGAGTACATCACTGTTTCCACCCCGAACGATCAACGATGGACATTTCACAGATTCCCAGTAATCCCATAACTGGTCTTGTGAAGCAGTCGGTCTACGGTAGTCAGGGTTACGCAACAAACGATCGTATTTCCATGTCCACTTTCCATTTTCCATTTTGCGAATGTTGTTCAACAACGAATTACTTATCTGTTCAAGAGACCTGTGTGGAACGTAGGAATGTACCCGCTCAACGAATTCTTCGAATGTGTCGAGTTCATCGGGCATAGTCACGAAGTTTCTAATCCGGCTGCGTCCTGATCGAATTCCCTGGGGTCCCGTATCAACAACCACCAGGTTAGAAATCAGATGAGGGTTTCTGGAGGCAAAAACATATGCGTTTCTACCGCCCATGGACAATCCCACCAGATTAATTCGGCTCACACCAAGGGATTTTATGAACTCATCAAGATCATTTTGCTGTGTTTCTAGTGAGTAGTCACCGTCAGTTGCCCATTCGCTATCCCCATGACCGCGCTGGTCCAGGCTGATCAGGTGAAATCTATCAGCAAGGCCCAACGTGATGAGATCCCATGCATGCGAAGTCTGTGCAAAGCCGTGCAACAAGACAACCGGCGGTAAACCTGGGTCTCCCCATTCGGTGTAGCTAAGCCGCACTTCACTTGTATCAAAAGTTCGGGTAGTCGGGACAAACTCTTCAGCGAACTCAACGCCACGACCTCTGGCAGCCTTGTAAAGCGACTCAAGTGGAGCCCCCTGATTACTAGGCATCAGGTGCTACGGTTGCCTCCGCAACTCCAACCAGTCGACCAGTTTTATCGATTCCCTTGATAGCAAAATCTACAAAGTTTTTACCATTTTCTGTCCGCTTATCGACGACCTCGCCGGTAAAAACCACCACGTCGCCATCGCGGAACGGATTGATACCTTTGTAGGTGAGAGTGCCGCCGTTGTAAAACGACTCGGCCGGAAAACATGCTTCGATCATCTGGTTAACGTACGCCATGGTCATAACACCTGCGTTAGCCGTTGCGCCAAACAGGGATTTCTTCGCAAAATCCGGATCGTTGTGAAGGTTTTTTCTCTCTTCCTTCGGCTTCATACCTTTAACTTCGGGGACCCGTGTATGCACTTGTGGAGCATCCATGGTTTCCTGCGTTTCCCCGATCTCGAACGATGGCAACTTATCGCCAACATTGATCGATTCAAAACTTGGATTCTTCGTCAACTGGGTCATTTCTCAAACCTTCCTTACGAACTCTTGATACTAGAAATTTTTACGAAAGATTTTGTCCTTTGGCGTACTCGAAAATGCACGTGTAATCGTACTCAGCAACTTTGTCCTCGTCCTGATTGGTCAACTCAACACGGAAGGTCACAAATTTGCTGCCTCTTTTTTCATATTTCTCCAAAACATGTGCGCAGCTTGTAATCTTGTCACCAACCTTTATGGGCTTAAACCATCGGGCAGTACATTTGGCGAAGGGCGTTTGTCGATTATTTTTTTCAACGTTCTCTAATGCCGTGTAACCCGCAGACTGGGCCACGGAATGTCTTCGAAGTGGAGCTTCCCTGAATATGGTGGTCGGCATCGCAAATTCACCTTCAGATGCATTAACGTACCTGGGGTTAAAGTTCCTGGCGTCGCTTGCGTATGTCGCGACCGTCTCCGAAGTAATGTCAAGGGTAAGCTCGTCACCTTTAGTTCCGGGCTCTACAACGTCCCATTCCCACCTTTTGTCATTAATTATGTAGTCGCGCAATATTAATGCCTTCCTGATCTAATGATCTGCTAATTATCCACACGAACTGACTCAGAATCCATCATCGATTGAATTTCTTGTTCCGTGTAGTTAAGTTCCTCAAGTATCTCTCGAGTATGCTGACCGAGAGTCGGGGCAGCACGATCCACAGACCCTGGCGTCTCCGAAAGTTTGACGGGTACGCCAAGTGTTTTCATTTTTCCAACTATCGGATGATCTACTTCCACAACCATTTCTCTAACCTTGGTATGCGGGTCATCATCCAGGATATCCGCAATCGTATTTATCGGCCCTACCGGAACTCCAACCTTCTTAAATGCTTCAATCCATTCGGCAGATGGCCGTCTGAGGAATTCCTTCTGAAATTCTGCAGTCAACGCCTTATTATTCTTGCCACGGCTTTTTATAACGGCGAATCTTTCATCTTCCAAAAGATCAGGACGCTCGATCACGTCACATGCGACAGTGAAAAGCTTTTGAGAAGTAGCCGCAATATTCACCCAACGGTCATCGGAGCAAAGAAATGACCGGTAAGTACCACTCCCACTGCCCTGGGGTTCTGGAATATCTCCTGATTCCCAGTACTCAG
>RQOU01000090.1 GCA_008373165.1 SAR202 cluster bacterium
GAATGTCGAGTTAGAAGACTCGGTTGCGTTCCTCCAAAGGGTGACGAATAAGGTCGATTCCGGCCCTCTAGAGCTTATTATCACTGGAGGTCCTGCACTGTACCGTGATATTTCATTAGCGAGTGAAGACGACCTTCGTCGTAGTGAGGCTGTTGCATTTCCAATTGCTACTCTTACGCTTTTTCTTGTATTTGGCACCCTAGTTGCTGCGTTACTGCCGATAGCAGTCGGTGGCGGTGGCGTAGTGGTTGGTTTATCAATTGTTTTCTTTCTCTCTCATAGCGTAGATATGTCTGTCTTTGCCTTGAACATCGTCACTTTGCTTGGGATCGGCATAGGCATTGATTATTCATTGTTTTACACCTCTAGGTTCAAGGAGGAATTACGTGCAGGCAAGTCGGTGGATAGTGCTGTTATAGGTGCTCAGTCTCACGCCGGAAAGGCGATACTTTTTTCGGCTGTTACAAGCTTAATTGGCCTATTTAGCCTTGTTGCGTTTGATGTGATGATGCTGCGCTCGGTAGGTATTGGTGCAGTTGCAGTTATATTCGCTGCACTGTTGGCTGCGCTTACATTGATGCCGGCTTTACTTGCCATTTTAGGACATAGGGTTAATCGATTCCGTGTTGGGCCCGACTGGGCCCAAAGAGGGATCTTTTGGGTTCCACTTTCTAATTGGGTTATGAAGCGGCCTTGGCTGGTATTAATTCCGACTTCAACCTTGCTGGTGTTGCTTGCAGTCCCGGCACTATCCATGCGTTTGGGAACGGTTGATGCAACAATGCTGCCCAACTCTTTGGAATCTCGTCGTGGTTTTGATGTTTTAAGAAATGAATTTGGATTTGCCCTTGAGACTGTTATCCCTGTTGCATATACGTTTGAAGGAAATCCTTTCAGTAGAACCTATCTTGCTAATGCCTATGACGTGGGCCATGAGTTAGAACGACTAGACGGGGTGACTCATGTTTCTAGCATAGTTACATTGGATACAGCGTTAGGTCCCGATCAATATGAACTGTTGTATCAACACCCTGAATCAATAACTGATGCGACTGTTGCGAGGCTGGTGCGTGAAACTGTCCGAGATGGAGCAATACTTTTTCTTGTGCACAGTGATCTTCATCCATTTTGGCCTGAAACCCGTCAACTTGTAACGGAAATCCGAGCACTAAGATTATCTGGGGATGAGCAGGGAGAGCTTCATGTAAATGGCGGCGCAAGTGAAATCACGGACATCATTAATGCCCTGTATGGGAAGTTCCCCTATATTGCAGCGGCAGTACTTGGCATTACGTATCTTTCCCTTATGGTTTTGTTTAGATCGGTCATATTGCCTCTGAAAGCCGTTGTTCTCAATGTACTGTCTATACTCGCCAGTTACGGTGCATTGGTGTTCGTATTTCAGCAAGGTCACTTCAGCGGCATACTTAATTTTCAGGCAATGGGCGTGATCGAAGCGACTCTGCCGATAATCTTGTTTGCGATTATCTTCGGGCTAAGTATGGATTATGAAATTTTTCTATTGTCCAGGGTGTCGGAATCTTACAAGCGAACTGGCAACAATAGTGCCAGTATCGTTGAAGGGTTGCAGAAAAGCGGGCTCATCATTACTGGTGCAGCGGCAATATTAATTGTAGTAGCAGGCAGTTTTGTGCTCGCAAATGTGGTGGTTGTTAAGGCCATTGGTCTAGGCCTTGCTATTGCTGTTTTAGTTGATGTCACATTGGTGCGCGCTTTAGTTGCCCCGGCACTGATGCGAATTGCCGGGGAATGGAATTGGTGGCTGCCCTCATGGCTTGATCGGATATTACCCGAGGTTGGTCATGAAGGATAAATTGTTTTTCGCAGATCTTCTCAACTACCATAAATTTACTGTTTTGATTGCACTGTTGGTACTGCTATCCGGCTGTGTTAAATCTGTGGATCCTAGACCCATTCCATCGGGAGTCATTCCAGATCCGTCTCCTACTCCAGATAACTTGGATTTTAGATTTCTCGAAGGCGAGCCGAATGATGAGCAAGATCATGATTCGAGACTCGAATGGTGGTATCACTCTGGGCATTTGAAAACCGCGGACGAAAGAGAGTTCGGATTTCATTTTGTAGTGTTTAAATCCGATGATGGATTGAGTGAACCGAAACTATTAGCGCAATTGGCAATTACCGATGTCGAGACTGGTAAACATTACGAAACATCAAGGGCTGTGGCTAGTCTTGACAAATTAGATACTCCAGGCATGTCTATTAAGATTGCCGATTGGGATTACAGTGTTTTGCCTGTTGCAGGTGGGCATGCATTTTCAGCAAATGGTGATAATTTCCATTTGACTCTTGATTTGCAAGCAACGACCCCAGTCATGCTCCATAACGAAATTGGCTGGCTTCCAACTGAAATTGGATCGACTTATTATTACTCGTGGCCCCGTCAAGTGGCAGTTGGTGAATTGAATCTGCATGGCGAAAATTTTCAAGTCAGCGGTTTAGGCTGGTTCGACCATCAGTGGGGGGATTTTTTTGTTTTGGGAAAGCCGTCTGGATGGCAATGGATTGCTTTACATCTCGATGACGGTGGGTCTTTGATGGTTACTGAGTTACGCGGCATTGACGGTGAGATTGAGGATATTTATGGCACTTATATGTCGCCAGACGGGGAAGTGAAAGCCCTGTATCGCGACATTGACGGTATCAGCTTCGAAAAAACAGGTGAATGGACGAGTCCCACCACGAGCGGAACCTATCCTTCGGGGTGGGTCCTCGACATCAAATCGCTTGATATGAATCTGACTCTTGATCCGGTCGCAGATGACCAAGAGGTAACGGCAGGTCTACCGGTTGTGTCTTCTTACTGGGAAGGCAAAGTTCGTGTGTCAGGCAATCAAATCAGCAGACCAATCGAAGGTGATGGTTACGTTGAGCTCTCAGGGTTTACCGATCCTGATCCAATCGGATGGCTTGGCCAATAAGTATTCGATTTGGTAATGAACTTTTGCATGTCAACTTTGCTGATTCGACAGATTCAAGCCTGCGCATCAGTGGGAGATATGTCTATAATTTCGTCATAGAACCTCCCACCTCAGAAGGATGACCAATTTGCAAACGGCTGAATCTATAAATCAGCTATACCGTGATGCTTGGTCCAAGTTTGCAACTGGAGTAACGGTGATAACCACGCTTGAACCGAGTGGTTCCGTGCACGGAATGACTGCAAGCAGTGTTACGTCCGTTTCATTGGACCCCCCTTTAATGTTGGTAGTAATCGGAGAAGAACGTCAGTCGCATGGATTGATTGAAACTACTGGACGTTTTGGGATGAGTATTCTTGAGGTGGGTCAGGCAGATATAGCCAAGCATTTTGCGATTCCACCTGAATCTCGCGGCAGCCTAGAATCTGAACACATCACCACTCTTTCTAAGTCTCCAGTTATAAAGGGTTCAATCGCTTCGATGGACTGTAGTGTTATAGCTGGTCATAAAGCAGGAGACCACACGGTCTTTATCGGCGAGATAGAGGCGATAATGGTTGGTGATGGCGCTCCACTGGTTTGGCTTGAGCGTCAATTTGGCAGGTTCTCGAGTCAGAATCTTCAGCAACATTAGGTCTAGGTTTTTTTTGCGTATTGCCGCAATTTCAGTAGCCCCGTTGTTTCCTAATAGTGTTTTTGGGGGATCTCAGAAGATCCTTAATGATGTCGCGGATGGGCTTAATCGAATGGGGCATGACGTTCAACTTTGGTGCACTCGAACTGGAAAACATACTTGTCAATTTGAAATAAATGGAGTTCCAGTTAACCCAGAGTTGCGACTTCGTGGCACATTTCCTGCGACTCACCAGGTCTCACCAATCGATCTTGCGAACACGGCAAAGGCACTTTCTCGTGCTGGTTCCTGGGCCCAGAGGGTATACCTTCATGCTGATGCTATTTATATGAGACATGCTTTAAACGACTGTGAAATTGTTAGGTCAATTCACGATTTCACCTATGAGGAGGCATTACTTTCTGCTCTGACATTGCCTGCTGATTTGACTATAGTCCCAAGTGACTATCTAAAACGGTGCATTGAAACAGCCATAGCGATATCAGGGCGCAAAACAGTAGAGCCGATCGTGACGGTACCAAATGGAATCCAAGTCCCCGATACGATACCCAGACCTCGGCTGCCAGAGGAACTTAGGTCACGGCAAGATAATGATCTGATTCTTTTATTTCCTCATCGTCCGATACTAAATAAAGGCGTTTCCGAGGCGATTCAAACCGCAGTTGAGGTGCAAAAATTAATCCCCACTCGCAAAGTCAGATTGTTGATGCCTGCATATCCTTCAGACTCTGCTCTGGATGATATGGCTGATACGGTGAGTCAAATACAGGATTTATCTAGGGATTTTCATGCACAGGAGATTGTTGAACTTCACCGATGGATTGGGTCTGAGGAGATTTCAAATTACTATGCTGCCGGTGACGTAACGCTTTGCCTGGGATCATTTATCGAATCTTTTGGGCTGACACCTATCGAATCAATCGCAAATGGTACGCCCGCCGTATGCGCTCGCGTTGGGGCATTTAGGAATTTCACTGATATCGATGGCATAAATCTTGTCGCTTACGGAGATATCGCATCTGCGGCGGAATTCACCGTTAAGGCATTGAGCATACCTAAAGCATCTATGACTGCAGGCAAGCAACAAATCTCTGCACAATATTCATTTGAATCGATGATTGAGGGTTATGAATCTGCGATCACGAAACCGTTGTCTGGTCAGCGATCAGTTAAGTTGGAAAGAGATGGTTCCCTGGATTTGGCTCCGTGGTGTGATGTGCAAGAGCAATTTATTTTTAACGATTACTCCGGAGAGGCTGGATTTTATCCACGGCTATCACAGTTGTTAAACACGCACGATAACCGCGTCCAGGCCAAACTTCCAGATAATAGTTCTGGGCTAGAGTTAGAAATAGAGGCAGCTCAGAGAGAAGGATTAATTGTTCCCTCTTATCGTATCGAGTAGATGTTGACGAAGCGATTCTCCACTTATCGCTTCGATAGCAGAATGTACATTAATGGTGAATGGTGAGCTAAATTCGCTAAAAATGAAATTGACCCTGCCTATTACAAATTATTAGAATAGTAAGGTTAGGTAGCGAACGGATGAAAAACTAATGACCATAGATTACGCAATTATCAACACAGGCGGTAAGCAGTACCGAGTTCGCGAAGGCGATACGGTATCTGTGGAAACGTTGGATGGCGAAATAGGATCAGATTTCATATTTGATCGTGTGTTGATGACATCAATAAATGGGAAACTCACGATCGGCGCTCCTGCTGTTGAAGGTGCAAAGGTTGTCGGTCATATCGAGGAACATGGTAAGGCAGATAAGGTCATAGCCTTACGATACAAGAACAAGACGCGTCAGCGTGTGAAACGTGGTCATCGCCAACCCTTTACTTCAGTTACTATCAAGACAATTTCAGTAAAATAGTTCTCGTTAGTATTCTCGCAGAGAATTGGAATTTTAAATGGCACATAAAAAAGGTGGCGGGACTTCTCGAAACGGTCGAGATAGTGCAGGTAAGCGACTTGGTGTTAAGACATTTGCCGGTGAACAGGTGGTCGCTGGATCTATTATTGTTCGACAACGTGGCACAAAATTCCACACTGGAGACAATGTAGGTATCGGTCGTGACCACACCATTTACTCATTAATCGACGGAGTGGTCAGATTCGATCATGCTCGCAAAGATACGAAGCGAGTTAACGTTGATCCATCTGTTTCTTAGCCGGGTAACAAAAATATGAAAGCCAACATACATCCGTCATATCACAAAAGCGCCACAGTGAATTGTGCGTGCGGGAATTCTTGGGAAGTCGGTTCCACCCGAGAAAGCCTACGAACCGAAATCTGCAGCAAATGCCATCCTTTTTGGACTGGTGAACAGCGAATCGTCGACACCGAAGGTCGTGTTGAACGCATGATGCGTCGATACAATCTTGGCGGTTCTACGGATAAGAGCTAAATAGTTTTTGTCAAAACCTCCAGTTCTATATGGCGGTCAGGCGGTAATCGAGGGTGTGATGATCCGGGGGCAGAGCCGCGCTGCTTTGGCGGTGCGACGGCCTGATGGAGTAATTGTTCGTCGTTCTATCCCTCTTGAAAGCTGGGCCAACTCGTCACTTCGTAAGATAGCGTTTCTCAGAGGGGTGCTGGTTCTTTTAGAAACTCTCATTGTTGGTATGAAATCTTTAACTATTTCAGCCAATGAATCTGCTGCTGAAGAAGACGAGATAAAAGATCAGGAGTTTTCTTCGCTCGCTATGGCCGGGTTGCTCACTGTTTCAATAACACTTGGAATAGTTGTGTTTTTTCTTATTCCAGTGTTCGTATCACGTCTAGTTGAAAACGTCGGCGCCAATAATTTCACAGCAAATATTGTGGAGGGTGGTATTCGATTTGGTCTGTTCATAGCGTACGTATGGCTAATTGGTCGGATGGACGACATAAAACGCGTGTTTGGTTATCACGGAGCCGAGCACATGGTCGTTCATGCCCATGAGGCTGGTGAGCCATTAACCATCGACTCAGTCAGGCGTTTTCCACCAGCTCACCCACGCTGTGGGACTTCATTTTTGATGACCGTAGTTCTTGTTTCTATCATCATGTTCATGTTTTTCCCGAGGGACCCTTTTTGGGTTTTGTTAGTTTCAAGAATCGTACTGATTCCAATTATCGCTGGGATGAGCTACGAGTTTATTCGTTATGCTGGGACCCATCAGGGCAATGTGTTGGTTAGGGTATCCAGTTACCCAAATATTTTGCTCCAGGATTTAACCACTCGCCAGCCAGACAACGGCATGATGGAGGTTGCCTTAGTAGCCATTGAATACGCTATGGCTCTCGATGAGGGTCGCGCTATTCCGAGTGATAATGCTTCACAATTGTCCTCAGATCCATTTGACCCTGTCGACGGTGTTCTAGCGAACGGATCAGAGTCGGATTCGAAGATCAAAACGCCCGATACTTAGCCGCGGCGCTTTGCAAGTACTTCCCATACTTGCTCGGCTGGTATATCTAGCGAAACCAGCAGTACCATACAGTGATATAACAAGTCACCCATCTCGTTAGCTACATCATCTAACGTTTGATTTACAGATGCAATCGCAGTCTCTCCCGCTTCTTCTACGATCTTTTGGGCCACACGACCAGTACCTTCTTTTAGAAGCTCAACCGTGTAAGAGCCTTCAGGTTTGTCATTCGAGCGTTGTTTGATTACATCAATTAACTCAGCTAGGATCCCAGGACCGAGATTATTGGATATGCCCTCGGTGTCTAGGGAGTCTTTATTCATTACGCCGGAGTCGAAGCAGGATTTCGATCCAGTGTGACATGCGGAACCTGATGGGTTTACCTTAACTAGAACGGTATCGTTATCGCAATCGTGTTCAACTTGCACAACTTTGAGGAAATTCCCTGAAGTTTCGCCCTTGTGCCACAATTCTTGACGGCTGCGTGAGTAAAACCATGCGTCTGGTCCTGCCAGTGTGCGTTTCAACGCTTCAGCATTCATGTATGCATGCATCAAAACGCGATCTGAGCTTGCATCTTGGACAATTGCCGGTAACAGCCCTCGGTCGTCTAGCTGAATCATTTTAGGATTTCCTCATGTGTCAATTGGTGTGGGATAGCCTGATGGTAGGTTAGACCAACAGGGTTCGACTTACCCGCCGATATGTTCGAGTATCGCGGATAGTTCTCGTAGATCGGTGATTTCAATATCTGGAACAGGTTCACGATCTATCTTCGTCCCGTTTCTATTTATCCAAACTGTGGTTGCTCCTGAACGGTAACCTCCAAGGACATCATCGAATAATTGGTCGCCGACATACCAGGTTTTATTTGCGTCGGTTTCAAGACCAGCATAGAGGTGATGAAATGCAGCTAGTGCTGGCTTGTATACCTGTGCTGATTGTGAACTGGCGACAAAGTCAAATTTGAGTCCCTCGCTTGCAAGCAGCGGTAACAGTCCTTCATCGTCTGCGTTAGAAAAAACCCCGAGTTTGACTCTGCCTGTTAATAGGTCAAGGGCTTCTAACGTCTCCGGATATATTGGTCTGTCTGTCATATGTAAAGACGCTCGATCACCTGCTGCCTTTGCATCTGCATTGACACCGATGTCTTTGAATACCTTCTCAAAGCACTCGGTCCAGGCTTGTCGGTAAGACTTGAAGGGTGGGCTGTTAAATGGTCTTCCTAGATCAGTTCGAATATTACGGAAGTTGACTTCGTATTTTCTCCAGCGAGTCCAGAATTCTTCAGCGGTAAGTGGAAGTTTTTGGGTTTTGATAATTTCATCAAATGTGGTCTTCCAGTCATCATGGGAGTTGTCGAACAGTGTTCGGTAACAATCAAATGCAATTGCTTGGGGTAGTTTGGGTGTTCCTGATCTCAGAGTAATTGCCATTACTCGACCTTTCGTACTGGAATGCCGCGACTTTCAAGATAAGACTTTACTTCTGAAACTCTAAGTTCCCCGAAGTGAAACAGAGACGCAGCTAAAACAGCGTCCGATTTACCGTAAACCAATGCGTCGTAGAAGTGCTCCAAAGCACCAGCACCACCGCTAGCTATCACGGGAACAGTCACGGAGTCTGCAATTTGGGATAGGACATTATTATCATAGCCTGTCTTTTGACCATCGGCATCCATGCTCGTAACGAGCAGTTCACCTGCTCCGCATTCGGTAGCTTTTCTTGCCCATTGGGTAGCATCGAGTGTGGTGGGCTTGCGTCCACCGTGGGTGTAAACCTGCCACGAAATACCTTCTGCTATTTCCGAGGCGTTGTTGCGTTTTGTGGTTTCGTCACTGTTTCTCTTCACATCCATCGCCAAAACTACGCATTGCGATCCGAATTCTTTTGCACATTCTTCAATTAATTGAGGATTTATGACAGCGGCGCTATTGATAGAAACTTTGTCAGCTCCAGCTTCAAGCATTTTTCGCATATCATCGACGGAACGAATACCGCCGCCGACGGTCAGCGGTATGAAAACCTCGGAGGAAACTTTTTCCACTACATCGACCATGGTATTTCGCTCATCAGAAGACGCGGTGATATCGAGGAATACCAATTCATCTGCACCTTCGGCGTTATAAAACGCTGCAAGTGCAGCAGGATCCCCAGCATCTTGAATATCTACAAAACTGACGCCTTTCACTACGCGGCCAGCATCGACGTCTAGGCATGGAATGATACGGCGCGTCAACATCGCTGAATCTCCGTTCTACTTACGGGCGACGATGATGTATCGGTGGGGAGTCAGTTGGCGAGAGGTAAGAGTGGTGAAGCCAAGAGCTTCCACGGCTTTTCTCAAATTCTCTTGGGCTAATCGTCTTGAAGCCGCAGGTCCGACTAGAGGTTTACCTTTTATAGGAAGCCACTCTACGATTGACATCCAACCCGATTTTTTTAACAGCCTAGCGCCTTCTTTGATTAAGGTCTTTGGGCGATTTGCCTCGTTCAATACGTTTGAAAACACGACACCATCTAGCGATTCATCATCCATCGGTACGCTATTTTCTTGCGAGACCAGTGTTTGAATGTTGCCGAGTCTGGCAGTTTTTCCTTGGGCCTCGACGTGCTCCAGCATTTCTTTTTGTACGTCAATGGCGTAACAGGTCCCCATGTATAGATATTTCGCTATGGGAATTGATAGCCATCCGGGACCAGAGCCGATATCAGCAACCTTGTGATCTGCATGTATGGGAACCAATGCGATCATTGATTGTGGATCGTACGTTTCCTCAAGAGTCGGGTTTAGCAGAGCATTCACTTTACTTACCGAAGTTTTTGTTGGCATTCGTTTCTATTCCGTTCGAACATTTCATCTGTACCGCTTTATTTGCCATTTAGTTTCATGGAATCAATTGTTTTTATGGCATGCCTTAAATCTAGCGCACCAGAGTAAATTGCCATGCCCGAAATGGCACCTTCTACACCTATCTTTGACAGATGGACTAGATCTTCCAGGGAAGCTATTCCACCAGCGACAATAATAGGATATCGCAGGTTGTTCTTTAGTTCGGTAATTGCAGCAAAATTTGGATGCCCCATTGTGCCGTCTCTGTTGGTGTCCGTGTAGATAAATCTCCGAACTCCACGATTGGCCATTTGGTTTGCGAGATTGATAGCGGACTCTTTCGTTTGTTCCATCCAACCATGAGTCTGGACTATGCCATCCTTAGCATCGATGCCGACAATAATGTGATCGCTACCAAGATCATCAACAGCGGCCTCAACTTCATCCGGGGCTTCAATAGCTGCCGTTCCAATAATTACTCGGTCAACACCCATATCTAGGATCTTGCGGGCTTCAGCAGCGTCTCTTATTCCACCACCCAGTTGAATCGGTATATCGATAGCTTTCGCAATCGCTGAAACAGCATCTTTATTACCCCGCACTCCATCTCTGGCTCCGTCGAGGTCAACAATGTGCATTCTGCGCGCACCTTGGTCGGCCCATTTTTTAGCCACAGCGACGGGATCATCGTCAAACACTGTTTCTTTTTCGTAGTCGCCTTGGATTAGGCGTACGCATAATCCGTTTCTTAGGTCGATTGCGGGGAGGATATCCATTCAATTTGCCATTGGCTGATTTTCGTTATTTTTCGTAGAAAAACATAGGTTGAAAAAGTTTTTGTAAATTTGGAGACCAATGGAACCACTTTTTTCAGGGTGGAACTGGGTTCCGATAACATTTCTTCGGACAACCGCAGCACAGACTTCAACTCCATAGTTAGCGGTGGCTGCGACTTCTGATTGCTCATCCGGAACACAACGATATGAGTGAACAAAATAGAAATGAGAACCTTGTGGTATTCCTCTGAAAATAGGATTTCTTTCCGTTTCGCCATGAGTGAAATGTACTTCGTTCCATCCGATGTGGGGAACTTTCATCTTGTTTCCAAGTTTGTCTTTCATTCCTGGTGGAATGAGTTTGACGCTTCCCTGTACGAGACCGAGGCCTGGTAAATCACCTTCTTCAGAGCTGTTAAACAAAACCTGTAGTCCGATGCAAATGCATAGGAGTGGTCTTCCTGAAGCAGCGAACTGTTTCACTGGATCAGTTAATCTCAGGGAATTCAAAGCTGTCATCACTGCGTCGCTCGCTCCTACGCCCGGTAAAACAGCGGCATCGGCTGATGCCAGTTCTTCTGGATCCGATGTAATGACTGGATTTGCCCCAACTTTTCTTAGAGCCTTATCAACACTGTGCACATTAGCCGCACGGGTGTTGATAATGACAATTTTCGGGGCCAGAAAGCTTTCAGTCATAAGTATGATTTAACATGAATTTACGCGAAGTTATTTTTAGTTTGCCTTATTGATTGTAGTTCGTAATTTCTTAAATCACTGTTTTATAGACAAAATTTATGGCAAAATTTTTGCGTGAAAGTCCGATACACGCGAGAATAGAGTCGAAATAGTTAAATAGCACAGCAGGTGAAGAATTCATGACGACAATGTCGCCGCAGCATTCTGTACCAATCAACACGATTCAGATTACGGAAAAAGCAGCCAGCAAAGTAAGGCAGTTCGCTGCTGATAAAGGCATGGTGAAATTTGGCCTTAAGGTTGCAGTCAAGGGTGGTGGTTGTTCGGGGTTGACGTACGTGTTGGAAATCGTGGATGGCCCTGAACCTGATGATAAGTTGATAGAACATCACGGGGTTGAAGTTTACGTCCCCAAAAAGGCATTCGTGTTTCTTGCCGGTACTGTGCTGGATTTTTCAGATGGGTTGAATGGCAAGGGATTTGAATTTGCCAATCCTAATGCTGCTAAAACTTGCGGGTGCGGCACCTCTTTCTCGGTTTAATTTCGGTCAATCCTTTCAGTAAGCGGTTTGAGTTGCGGATTGATTCTTTGTATGCAGTGTCCAATCATCTATGTTTGATGGAAATCATAACCAGTTAAACGCTTTTGAAAAAGGGTGTGCGATAGTTCGTTGGGTTAAACCGACGATTATCAAGATGGTGGGCGGAGATGCCCTAGATCTTCTTCATCGGCTCACGACCAAAGAATTGTTGACTGTTACCCCAGGTACAGCTCGTCGGACTGTACTAACTTCGAATCGGGGTCGAGTTATAGACGTATTTCTCGTTGCACACGCTTCTGAAAATACATTGCTTCTGATTTCGGACTCAAAGGATCCAACGAGGACGATCTCCGCAATAGATTATTTTACAATCGCTGAAGATTCCGAGCTAAAAGATCTTTCCGAATCCTACGCTAGGATTTCATTAATTGGTCCAAAAACCCGTGAAGTTGTGGCGTCAGTATTAGGGATCAACATCGATTCCGGCAAAGTGCTAAACATGGATTATCACGGTTCAGAAGTGACGTTTTCTTCAGATACCTCACGTGGTGTTAACTGGGTAGATGTTGTAATTGACTCGCCTGAGGTGGGCTTAGTGTCGGAATTGCTATCAGCCGGTGCAGTCGAGACCAATTCGGATAATTTTGAGTTATTTCGAATATTGCATGAAATACCCGGTTGGGATTGTGAATACGGTGACCATGCCAATCCTATAGAAGCAGGGCTTTACTCTCTTATAGATTTCGATAAAGGTTGTTATGTCGGTCAAGAAGTGATCGCCCGGCTTGATACCTATGACAAGGTACAACGTAGTGTTAAAGTACTGGAATCGAAGTCACCACTCGTAAAAGGCGCCAAGCTCACTTCAGGATCTAAATTGGCGGGTATTGTGACGAGTCCTTCTTCATTGGCTAGCCTTGATGGACGTTACTTGAGTCTGGCGTTAGTCCGAAAATCATTCTGTAAAACAGCGTCAGTTGTGGACTCCCAAGGTATCTCAGCGGTGGTTCGTTAATCGGATTATTCGTGTCGTAAAGTTTCTCCACCATCGACGACGATCACTTGCCCTCGGATCATTTCTGCGTCAGAACTGCATAGCATAGCGACAACGTTCGAGACGTCTTCAGGGGTGATTGTTCTCCCTGCAGGGGTTGGGCGAGATGCAATATCTCTTATTCCGAGTTGATCGGGGAATGCATTCAGAGCTTCTGTCATTACGAACCCTGGAGAAACGGTGTTCACGGCAATGCCCTTCGGACCTAGTTCTACAGCTAGATAACGAGTTACAGCCTCTATAGCTGCTTTTGATACGCCTACTGCGAAATAGGCTGGTAATACCCAAGTTGATCCAGGACTTGAGATATTGATTATCCTGCCGCCATCTGGCATTAGCCTAGATGCTGCTACAGAAAGCATCCAAGGACCACGCGCGTTTATATTCATAGTCCAGTCCCAGTGCTTCACCGAAAGTTCAGTAGTTGGGCGCATAACGCCTGAAGCGGCATTATTAACCAAGATATCCAGCTGACCAAATTGTTTTTCGATTTTACTGACCAATGAATCAATTGCAGCTTCTTCTCCAACGTGGGCCTTTATACGGGTTGTTTTAATACCCTGTAGCTTTAGTTCCTCTACCGTAGTTTTAGCGGCTTCATGATTTTTAAGGTAATTAATAATCACCGTGGCTCCACGACGACCTAACTCCAAAGCGATGGATTTGCCGATTCCGCGGGAACCGCCGGTTACCAATGCTATTTTCCCCGAAAGATTTTGGCTAATTGTCAAGGATTTGATCCGTGTTTAATTCGAGGCGTTGCTCGATTAACTAGTAGCAGCGTTCGGTTTGCATTAAGTTTGAGGGTTAAATTGCCATTCCGCCATCGACGCGTATGATATCGCCTGTGATGTACTGAGCTTCATCAGTTGTCAGAAACACTATTGTAGGTGCTACTTCGTCTGGTTCCCCAAATCGTCCTTGGGGGATCCATGTCATAACTGTATCTCGCTGCTTGTCAGAAATATCCGCTGAAGTTGCAGTTGTGATGTATCCAGGAGCGACGACATTCACAGTTATTCCTCTAGTAGCAACTTCTTTTGCGATCGATTGAGTGAAGCCGAGTACAGCTGCTTTCGAAGCCGAGTAGTTGGACTGGCCTATGTTACCTCTCATACCCACCACCGAAGAAACATTCACGATTCGACCCCACCGGCCCTTGATCATGCCGGTGATCACTTTATGGGTGCAGTAGTAGGTGCCATACATATTGACGCCCATGGTGTGTTCGAACTGATCATCCTTCATTCTCATAAGTAAGGAATCGCTGATAACACCTGCATTGTTAATCAATATTTCTATCGGTCCATGCGCTTCGACGGCCGCATCGATCATCGCGACAGCAGTTTCTTTACTAGCGACACTCCCTCCTACTGCAATAGCGGTGCCTCCAGCGGCGCGAATTTCTTCTACAACTGCTGTAGCTTCTTCGGGATGGCTGTTGTAATTAACTGCGACGCGATGACCGTTTGCTGCTAATCGAATGGCAGTAGCACGTCCGATTCCGCGTGACCCCCCGGTTACTAGTGCGCTTCTTGGTATATTGCCACCCAATTTTTGGTTCCTTACGCTACACGGGACGAAATACCGTGCAACTAATTATTAATTGCGATTCTGATTCTGTCGAGTTCAGACTGTTGGGCTTCGATTAACCCTGTGTCTATTACATACTTGGCAGTGCCAATAGCGTTTGCCACTGCATCTACACCTGAGGATCCGTGTCCAACAATGGCGAGACCTTTTACCCCCAGCAGGGGGCCACCACCAAAAGCTTCTAAAATATTCATTTTTTCGAAAATTTCTTTCGATAGTTTTTTGCTCGCCTCCGTATCTCCAAGAGCCTTATGAATATGATCTACTATAGCGCTGCCAAGACCTTCAGTTAGCTTGAGAATTACGTTGCCGACGAATCCATCACATATAACAACCTCAGCTTTGCCGTTTGGCAGATCGTTCGGTTCAATATTTCCTATGAAGTTCAAATCGACCGCGTTAAATAATTCCGTTGTCTCTTTTACAAGTGAGTTTCCTTTTCCTTTTTCGGATCCCACACTTAAAAGCGCTATGCGTGGATTGTCATTTTGGTAAATCAATTTTGACATCACATTGCCTAAAGCTGCGAAATCCACTAACAGGCCTGCCTTGGTATCTACGTTTGTTCCCAGGTCAATAATGACCGTATTTGGTGCGTAACCTACGACAGGGCCACCCAGAGCGCCGCGGTCGATTCCTTTTAAAGTTCCATAAACGACTGTAGCGGCAGCGATTGAAGCTCCGGTTGAACCCATGCTAACGAATCCCTCTGCTTTACCCATTTTCACTGTGGCAGCTGAAACAAAGACAGAGGCTTTAGGCTTTGTGCGATATGCCAGGGCGGGACTTTCATCTTCTTGAACGATGCCCTCGGAGGGAACAATATTGATTAAGTGTTCGGGTGGCTTCGGGTATTTATCAAGCTCGGTTTGAATTGCTGCTTGGTCTCCGACAAGTGAAACTGCAACCTCACCATTGCTAATAGCTTTTAAAGCAGCTGGGATCGTGACCTTAGGTCCGTGATCCCCACCCATTGCATCTAGAGCGATGGAAGTTATATTTTTGTTAGTACCTGTCATATTTTGTCTGATATTACGGATTTACTTTTTTGCTTCAAAATCACTAGTTCATTCTATTCCAACGGTACTGTAGCTTGCCCTACAACTGCATCGGTCCCGTCGGGTTTTTCGCATCCGATAGAGCAGGTAGCGATTAACCCAACATTGGTTTTAGTGATATCAGTAATTTCCCCATATATTTTTACAGTCTCTCCTGAGATTACAGGAGCACTGAATCTCACCTTTAGATTTCCTCCCGAATACCATGTGTTAGGAAAATTGATAGCTAACATTTCTGTAACTAAAGCGAGGCTGAGCATGCCATGAGCGATTCGCGTCCCGAACTGAGTCGTTGCAGCGTATGCTGCATCTAGATGAATCGGATTGTGATCTCCAGATGCCGATGCGTACGAATTCACGCGTTCTTGGGTGATTTCTCTTTTAAATCCACTAAGTTTATCGCCGATTGAATGGGTCATCAGGCGTGTTCCGAACTGACAATTATTGTAGTAGAGGAACTTCCGACTTCAGTTCCGGTTTCGTCGTTATAAGAGACCTTTACCGTAGCGAAGCGATTATTGCCACGGATAGAGTTTCCGGCTAACTTTCCTCGAGCATCGATTTTTTCACCGATTTTGACGGGTCGGATCCAACTAACTTCCTGTCCTGCGTGAATGGTCTGTAGACCGCCTGAGAAGAGTCCTAGCTCATCGATTAACTTTGTTAGAGCTACCGCAACGAGGATTAATGGCGCCTGAGAATCGCCATAATTAGGTGATTCAATTCCACCTATGGCTTTTGTATAAATCTTGGCCGTATTGGATGAAATAGTTACATCATACGGACCAAATTCATGTCCAACAGTGGCTGTTGATATTAAAGGGTAAGTCAATAAATACGTTTGATTGTTTCAGGTAAGGATCTTAAAGAAGTGTAATTGTAGAATTACCCTGCCTCTGGAGCAAAAATGAAACGATTAGGATCTAAACTCCACTCGTTTTGCCTCCACCTCGTTGCATGGATATGGCTTCGTCTACTAACTCACTTGCTAATTCGTAAGCGGAAGGATTTCGGAAGTCGAGTTGGGACAAAGCCAGGACTCTGTAAAGTAAACCTGTCGACACCAAGCCACTGTTACTACTACCAAGCGCAGGGAGTTTTACTCCCATGGCTTCGGATATTGCTACAGCAGCATTCATTCCGCTTCGATTTAAGAACACGCGTGTTATTACACGACCTTTATGTGTGACACTTACGCCACTTTTATCTTGGTTTAATTCCACTCTTATATGAGAGCGAGGATGCTCTAACAGCTTATATCCGTGCTTGAGTGCTTGTTTTCTGGAAACTGTCAATTTTTTGTTCCGTATGTATTTCGAACCTCAATATTGAATTATATTGAGGTTCGAAATCAGTTATAAACAAGTATAATCTCACCTCGAAAATTGAGTTGATTTAGCTTGATGAAAAAACTTTAGGTGTATCTAATATTGAATTTTAAAGGTCAGGTTGCCGTAGTTACCGGTGGTGCCAATGGCATTGGGCGTGCGATCGCTTTGAAATTAGCCGATCAAGGTGCTGCAGTGATGATTGCTGACACCAATGAAGATGCTGCGATGATTACTGCAGCAGAAGTAAAGGAAATATCTGGTAAATCAGCTGTGCACAAAACTGATGTAACAAATCCTGATTTATGCACGAAACTTGCTTCACTAACGATTGATTCTCTTGGTCCAGTAGACATTCTGGTTAACAATGCTGGAATTGCTGGTTCATCAGGCTGGCAAAACCGATCATTTTCCACCGAGGCAGATTGGAAATTGACATACCAGGTTAATGTCATCGGTATGTCTAATGTCACATCTGCTTTTCGTGCCCAGATGCACAAACGTAGATCTGGGCGAATTGTTAATATCGCTTCCATTGCAGGTAGGGAAGGGCGTCCTAGCCTCCCCCATTATTCCGCGTCCAAAGCCGCTGTAATTAGCCTGACCCAGTCTACAGCGTTAGAAGTCGCCCCACTTAACATAACGGTTAATGCAATTTGCCCGGGATTACTTTGGACTTCTATGTGGGAAGAAGTTGGTAGCCGATATGCGGAGAATAATCCTGCGTATAAAAATATGTCATCTCGGCAGGTTTTCGACGCTATGGTAGAAGAAAAAATTCCTTTGAAAAAAGAACAAACCCCAGAGGACGTAGCAGATGCGGTTTGTTTTCTGGTCTCCGAAGAATCCAGAAACATCACTGGTCAAACACTTAACGTTGATGGTGGCTTTTTTATGCGTTAAAACGCAAACCTATTATGGATTTCCAAGACAAAACAGCAATTGTTACAGGCGGAGCCAGAGGCATCGGTCGTGGTATCGCGCTTGCGTTGGCCCGTCGTGGAGCAAACGTGATTATTGCTGATTTGGATGAGAAATCGGCCAAGAGCGTCGTTAATGAAATTAAGTCTGGCGGATCTCAATCTTATTTTTCCGAAACCGATGTAACTCAACAATGGTCTACAGATCAAATGGTTGAAGCTACTCTTGAGGAATATGGGAATTTGGATGTGCTGGTTAATAATGCGGGGGTTGGAGGAGCATTGGGGTTTAATGATCGCAAAATTCCCAATAACGAAGATTGGCAGCAAACGTTCGATGTCAATGTTTTTGGGATAGTGAATTGCAGCCAGTCTGTTGAGAAGCATATGGTTGATCAAGGTTACGGTAAGATCGTCAACATCTCTTCTATTGCGGGTCGTGCAGGTCGACCGGGGTTTGCCACGTATGCTGCTTCTAAAGCCGCTGCGATAAACGTTTCTCAAGCATGGGCGTTCAAGTTAGCTCCATATGGGATCAATGTTAATACGGTTTGCCCGGGCCTTATATGGACCCCACTTTGGGACAGTATTGCTAAATGGCGTAAATCAACTGAAGAGCAGAGCACTGAATTGAGTCCTCGTGAGATATTCCAACGGACAGTTGCGGAATCAGTTCCTTTGGGTCGGGAGCAAACACCTGAAGATGTTGGTAACGCAGTAGCGTTTCTCGCATCAGATCGAGCAAAATCTATCACTGGGCAGGCAATCAATGTCGATGGTGGGATCAGGATGAATTAGGACACTTCTGTTTCAGTTTGGACTGGTGATACCGAGAGCTTCATCGGTCATTTCGGTAAGGATCCTATCAAGAGTGTCGGTGGTGTTTGGCCCAACTACTTTTTTCACGATTTCACCATTTGGATTGACGAAGAATTTTTCCGGGATGCCAGTGATTCCAAAATCGACCGCTATTAATCCTGAAGTGTCAATCCCATTTACGTACTCTATATTGTTCTGATCGATGAACTTTTCGACTGAATCGACGTTGTCCCATATCGCGATTCCAATGAACTCAACCCCCCGCTCCCTCCATGTTTTATGGGATTCGCTAAGAATTGGACCTTCGGCTCGACAGGGAGCGCACCATGAAGACCAGAAATCAATTACAACAATCTTTCCGCGATAATCTTTAATCGAGATAAAATCGCCATCGAGCGTAGTGAGGTTGAAATCGCTAAAAGGCTGTGTGGAGAGTTTCGTTTCCCCAAATTTTTCGTTAACCCCTGGTTTTCCAGCGGCCCCGTCGTTTTGAATGACACCCCATGTGAATAACCCGATTACGAGGGCTATTGGTATGCCTATGCCGATTAATACGGAAGATCTTTGTCCCATCTCTACTGTTCCGGTTTTTCCGAGGACTCGTCAGTAACTATTGGAGGTTTCAAGGCTGATGCCTCGTCAATTGCCGTGACTTTTTGTTTTAGTTCATTACGCCGTTTTTTATATTCGATTTCATCGGTATTGTGATTTTCATATTCTTCATCG
>RQOU01000091.1 GCA_008373165.1 SAR202 cluster bacterium
CAGGAACGACTATTCTGAAGTCATCGCTCAAGTAGTCATGTTTTTAGAGGGAAATACCAAAGAGATCGTTTCGGATTTAAAAACAACGATGCTGGAAGCATCCGACAATTTGGAATTTGAACGCGCAGGAGCCCTGAGAGACCGACTCAAAGCTATTGAAAAGGTTTACGAAGGTCAAAACGTGGTGGGATTGGGTCGCGAAGAACTCGATGTGATAGGAGCAGCTTATGGCGGTGAAGAAGCCTGGGTAGAAATCTTTTTTATCCGCCAAGGCAAACTAATTGGACGGGACCATTTCACAATGAGCGGCACCCGAGAAGAAGACGGGCAGGAAATCCTGGCGAGATTTATCGAACAATTCTATTCATCGGCCTCACACGTTCCACGAAAAATCTTAGTCCCAGAATCAATCACAGATAAAGAAGTGGTCGCTGGATGGCTTGAGACTAAACGCAAAGGGCCGGTTGAAATCAACGTGCCACAGCGCGGAGCAAAACGCCGACTCATTGAGATGGTGACCACCAACGCTGCCCAAGGGCTTGAGCAACTAAAGCTGAAATGGATCTCAGATTCCACTCGTATGGAAACTGCGATGTCAGAGCTGCAAGAAGAACTCAATCTCCCCCGATCACCTAAACGTATTGAGTGCTATGACGTTTCTCACATACAAGGCACAAACACCGTTGCGAGTATGTCGGTGTTTCAGGATGGAAAGCCTCTTTCGTCAAACTATCGACGCTTTAAGATTAAAAGCCACGATGGGAACGATGATTTCGCCTCAATGAGAGAAGTCCTTTCCAGGAGATTCAAACGACTGAAAAATGCTAGAGATGGCGGAGAGGAAAATGCCAGTTTTGCTGCAGCACCTGACTTGGTGTTAATCGACGGCGGAAAAGGTCAACTTTCTTCAGCAGTCGAAGTGATGTTGCACCTAGGACTCCAAGATATTCAACTGGCTTCAATAGCCAAGCGAGAGGAAGAAATATTTTTACCTGATGCCGCAGAGCCGGTGATCATGCCAAAGAACTCGCAAGGCTTGTTTTTATTACAACGCGCAAGGGACGAGGCCCATCGATTCGCGGTGACATTTCACAGAAATTTGAGAGGTAAGTCTTCCGTGAAATCCGCCTTGGACCTAGTGCCTGGAATAGGTCCCAAGCGACGTAAAATGCTAATTCGCTCGTTCGGCTCGGTAAAAGGAATTAGAGAGGCATCAGAAGATCAACTAGCAGCAGCACCTGGAATGACCGCAAAAGTCGCACGTCAAATCAAAGAGCACCTCTAATAAACGATGCAGGCAATCACTTTTACAGGCTACAAGCAGACTGAAATCATTGAGATGCCACGCCCTGCTCTCCGTGATTCCTCAGACGCTATCGTTTTAGTTACAACAACAGCAATAGGCCCTTGGGATATCCAAGCATTCTTGAACACAAATCGCAATGAACTTACCCCCGGGGGTGAATTTGCCGGAATAGTCGTTGAGACAGGCGAAGCGGTATCCCATATCGAAATTGATGATTTGGTAGCCAACACTGTGCAGCATGTCAGTAAAAACGGCGGCATACCTGAATTGTTCGGCTCCAATACACTGCCAGGTGGACACGCTGAATACGTGCGTGTCCCAGACGCAGACAAATCTCTAGTTAAAATCGCTGCATCGGGAGAGGAACGTGCAGTGCTGGCCGGTGGTACAGCCGGCTTGGGAATGGCTGCTGCCAATTCAGCTCTCGAGTATGCGCTAAACGGTTCGTATGCGATTGCAGGTTGCGATCCGATTGGAATGACTGCCCTGATAGCTCTAGACGCTGCTGGGGCCAAAAATCGAACTATCGCGATAGAGGATCATACAGAACGGCGGAATTTATCCGCTAGCTTCACTCTAAACAGTTTTGATACTAATGAATGCTTGAACACTAGCAAAGTTGACGTGGTGATAGTCGGAGCAACGATTGACGCCCCAGGATTCGCCACAATAGCTAACTTAGTAAAGCCTGACGGATACGTGATTTTCTCCGAACCAGACGCCCCACCAAAACTACTCAATTCGGACATTACGTTACCTGCAAATGTTGTGGTATCACATGCCAGATGGCCTGATGGATCAGAAGCAAAACGGGTCGTAACCGCTATGCAAATCAAGAAACTGGACCTCACACACCTAGTCTCACACGTGATACCACTTGATGAGTCCCAAGAAGCTTACGAAGCTGCGGCCGGACCGGAGCCAGGCGTTCAAAAAATTTTGCTAAAGCCCTAAGGATCAAACTGGTGGGGATGAAAAATCTCGAGGAGGCGTAGGGATCGAACGACCATCCTTTAATTCCTCGGCGACAACTAATTGCCTTCGAGCCCAAAGTACTGCCAAGGCCGCATCGATATTGCCAACAGTTTCTGGCAAGGAGACGTTCCCGTCGGGCAACGCTAATTCGATTCTCTGGGAATGCGCCCCAGTATCTCGTCTTCCCTGGATCACTGTCGAGTTATCCGTATAACGCAAGTTCTCTTGATCCTCTAGCGGATCGGATTCATCGCTATGATTTGAGGAGATCGAACTTACAGCCTGAGATTCTTCTGCCGAATAGCCAGAATTATCCAAGGATAGATAAGGACGGGCTTCAGTGAATATACGGTCAATCATGGTAAGCCTGCGAGCTACGTTCACTCGCCCGGCTCCGGAAAGCTCTTCTAGTAGCACGCCTAGACGTTCGATGCCATAAGGCTCGTCACCAAGTCGATTGGACATCTCAACAAACAGCAAAACATTACGGGCAAGGGTCATACGAGCCCTATGCCCCTCGTTCGCCGACAATGGCGCCACAGCGCTCAGACCATCTTGAGTTACTCTTACCCTGCTTCGACCGGTCCCAACCCCCCATAAACGAAGAGCATTGAGTCGGGCAGAAAAGGCCCCTCCTCTTTGAGACATGCCTAAAGATCGGGCTAGACCTTGACGTGAAACTTCACCAGCAAACTCACGGACAATCTTTTTGCCCAGTTCGATGCTTTCGGATAGTCCAATCTCCGGAAATTGGTATTTACCAAGTGCAGCCATAAATCATTCCTGACGAAGGTCTATTTGATCCTACAGTCCCCCATAGAGGCGAAGCAACGCGCCCAGCGGTTCCTTGGTATCGCAAAGTCTCCCCACAGGGCTTTATTGACTTAACATGGTACACCTTATTTCAGCGTTTTGCTTGTCATTACGCCGCATATCGAGCACAATTAACCTCTAATACGCTGCTATTACGCCGCAACCCAACATGCAACTCCTGTTGATCTTAGGT
>RQOU01000092.1 GCA_008373165.1 SAR202 cluster bacterium
TAGTTCTCGAGGTTCGATTGATAACTTAGGGTGAGCATCTGGTGGAGTCACGCCATCGGATCGGCGAGATTTCACTTTGCGCCTTCGAGAGCGATTCCGATTATCAGCACCTGAGCCACGATTATCAGCAATGGGCTTGGCATTCGATCGCCCAGACCACCCATCACGCTTCTTGCTGATACCGTTACTCTTTGAGCGACCTGAACGGCCTGTGCTTACCCTGCCAGTATCTCTGGGATGATCGGATGACGCAGAGGGAGAATCCGTGGAATTTGAGCCACGTGCGGTACGGCTGCTTCCAGTAGTGCGGGAATTAGGTTCTGCAGATGTTGATTTGTCGTTACGATCGCCGCGACCAATGAGACCTTTCAGCCTGCCTAGATTACCCAGTGTGCTTTTGTCCTTATTATCTTTAAATAAATATTCGTAACGTCAGTATATTGATTTTATCTAGTGTACGACTTACGGCTAGGTTTACGATGTTCAGCAAGCATGCAACAGTATTGGTTAAACCCTGTTCAACCGTAAACAGGTAATTACAACGAAAAATCAGGTACTGTTCGAAACATGAACAGCATCCTGAGAAAAAAACAAGTTACTTCGTCATTATTCCTATTTTCATCTGCGACATCCCGGTTTTTGCATTTTTTGTCAAAAAAATCGGTCACCATCATTCCAGCATTACTGCTCGGTCTATCACTTGTTTTAACGGGATTTTTAATTATTGAAAACCTGCTTTTACTGGCTTCGCTACAACTAATTACGCTTTTGGGTTGTACATTTGTCTACGTCACCCTTGCCAGGAAAAATAGAAAGGTAACTGACCGATTATGGTCACTCAATGATCGTCTTTCAGGAGAAGCTAGTGCAAGCAGAATCCTACAAGGTGTCAAATTATTAAACAGGGACGACTCTAGCAGTGCAGAATCCCGGCTAGCAATAGCAGCAAGGACAGCAACCAATTACGACGCAGTTATCATTTTCAACCTGCAACATGCACACGGGGCCTTAATTCCTTCACACTGGAGCTACAAAGGGCAGCTAGATAATATCGAAGCAGAATTTGAGCCTCTAACAGAGAGTTCGCCTGGGGCGTCAGCTGTTAAACAAGGCTCAGCATTAGTAATATCAACCAACGATACAGCGGGGGTTTCAATTCCCGCTTGGGCCAGGCAATCAGGTTTCACCCAGGGCATAGTCTCTCCCATTTTTGATGGCCTGGACACTGTAGGAGTCATATATGCATTGAATAAAAAAGCAAGCATACCGACTCTACTGGAAATCGAGCAGTTGGAATTAATTTTGAGTTTCAGGTCAATGATTCCAAACAGCCATACACCTAGTATGTTCAAAGAAGGATTTCGAACTTTCGATGTTACAAATAATCTGGATGTCGGGACGAGAACTCCGGAGAAATCCATCAAAAATCTGACAATCGGAAACTTCTCTCTAAATGCAGAATTAGGCCAAATGGAATTATCAGGTACCGCAATTTCACTAACACCAACCGAGTTTCTGCTCATGCACACGCTGGCCTCTTCAAGTGGAGTGCCGGTTTCACCAGCAACATTGATGAGTTCCTGTTGGGAAGAAGGGACCCGACCTTCTGAGCGTGCTTTAGACGTTGCTATATTCCGTCTTCGCAAGAAACTCAAGACCATCCTGGCACATACGAGCTTGATCAAAACTGTGAGAGGCAGCGGTTACATGTTCGATATGTCTGACATAAAAGTAGATTCTGCCGCAGCAGCACTTTGAAGTATTAGCACGATTAAGCTTCAAAAAATAAAAGCGCACCAGTTTAGTATGCTGCGATGTTATGTTTGCGCAATCAAGTAAACAAATCGGATAGACATCTTCAGGATTTTGGTATTTATCCTGTCGGCAACAGTATTGGGGCACGTCTTCGAACTGGAGTGAGATTTTCATAGATCAATAATGAACTTTGACTTGATAAGTCATTGAATCTATTCACCTTCACTGGTTCTGCTCCGGACTTAGAATCATTCCCAATCAACAAAGCCGTTACGCGAACGTTAGGCCCATATGCCAGTTCCCTTTGAGTTGACATTTGTATTTCGGTATCAGGCCCAACAATTTGCCGCACAACACTGAAAGCTTCATCTGCCTGCCCTACTGAAAATCCAATCCCGCCTTGGACATGTAGTAGTACATTTTTTGTCACAGTGGGTGTCATCGATGAGTCGGTTAACGCCTGCAAGGCTGCCGATCGGCCTGCATGCAAACCTGTCGCAACGGCTGAAACTACTGATGACTTGTCACAACCAACGAGATTACGCTTTACCTGTTTGACACAATTCTCTGAAGCGGATAATACGTTCAAAACATCTTGAACAATATTAGTCATATCACGATCTGCATCTTCTAATGCCTCACGAACAGGCACTCTATCTCCGTAGGGATTACAGAGTTCATCGTTTCTTATGACCAGTACAGTATCTGAGATGTTACGAAGACGTTTGAGAGCCGTACGCGCTGCTTGAATCCTGATCCTGCCTTCGAACTCGAATGGCATATTAACCGAAGATATCGTCAACGCCCCAGATTCTCGCGCTGTATCTGCTACCAAAGGAGCGACAACAGATCCCATACCGCGACCTAATCCAGCAAGAATCAGTATGACATCAGCCCCCTGCGCAAAAGAGCGAACTCGTCCTGCCAACTTTAAATATTGTGATTGCAACTGATCTGTCTCGGAACGGTCTACTCCTGCAAGCGGAAGGTACAGCAATTCAGCATTTTCAATGTGCTTTTCGGTCTTAATATGCTTGTCCAGATTAAGCACATCTACGAAATTTGGCAGTAGTGCAGCGAGACGTTCTGAGGAAGAGCAACCAGCGCCACCAACACCAATAACTTTAAGAGTCAATTGTTTCTGCGTAGAAACTGAATTTATGTTCGTAATCATGTCTATTTTTCCATGCCTGAAAGTCTAAGTAACATCATCTGTTGCAAGTAAAATTAGCACATCCGTTCTGGGAATTGAGACACTTTCTGTGACTGATTACGAACATTTGTGCTTATTCACACGGTGGCAGGTAAAAAGCAGTTGTCAAAGGCGCTTGAAACATTGCATGACAACCAATGAATAAGAAATATTGATTAATCTAAAATGGCCCCAATACACAGGAGCCAGGCAAATCAATCATCTGCTTGGGAAAATATATCTCGGAACACACGGATTCACTTTTTATGTCCGCATGTAGAAATTTACAAAATCATTCGCAATCGTTCGATTGCTTCTTGTAAATTCTCCTGGGAGTTCGCAAAAGAAATACGGACGTAACCATCCCCATATTGACCGAATGCGGTTCCTGCTAATAAGGCAACACCAGCCTCGTACATTGCCTTTTCTGCGAATTTCTGTGAACTCCATCCAGTTGCGCGAATATTTGGAAATGCGTAAAAAGCACCCTTCGGCACTGGGCAAGTGATCCCAGGAAGTGAATTCAACCCTTCGACGACTAGATCACGGCGTTTGGTAAATTCCTCCATCATCATCCGGACAGAATCCTGAGGTCCTTCCAATGCCGCGATCGCTGCCATTTGACTAAATACTGACGTACAGGAAACGCTGTTTGTCATAAGACGTACGACAGGCTCAACCAGAAAGTCAGGAAACACTCCGTACCCCAACCGCCATCCCGTCATCGCATAACTCTTAGAGAATCCATCTAAGATTACCGTTCGATCACGCATGCCAGGGAACTTGGTTATGGAAACGTGTTCTTGACCGCCGTAATACATGTCTTTATAAATTTCGTCAGCCATAACAATAATGTCATTCTCAAGAGCAATCTCAGCAAGTCCTTCAAGATCTGTTTCAGGAATGACACTTCCGCAAGGATTGTTAGGTGAGTTAACGATCATAAGTTTAGTGCGCGGAGTCACCAGTGACTTGAGAGCGTCAATATCCGCGTTATACCCAGTCTCTTCATTCAATTGCATAGGTATTGGGGTACCACCCATATACCTAATCATTGATTCATAAATAGGAAAGCCTGGATTCGGGTATATAACCTCGTCACCCTGTTCAACTAAGGCCATGATCGTGAAGAACATGACTGGTTTACCACCTGGTGTCACGATGACATTATCTGCAGAAACTTCATAGCCCTGTCGTTCTGTCTGATGTTTAGCTATAGATTCACGAAGTTCGAGTTGACCAGCCGAAGGACCATAGTGAGTGAATCCATCATCAAGGGCTTTTTTCGCAGCATCGCGGATATGCAGAGGAGTATCGAAATCTGGCTCACCAATCTCGAGGTGGATAATCGATTTACCTTGGCGCTCGAGTTCTTTGGCTTTAGCAAGAGTCTCGAACGCTGTTTCAGTACCCAGATTTGCTTGTCGAGATGCGAGTTGTGCCAAGAGTGAGTAGCCTATTCAACTTAATTTGTAATGTGAAACTCATCTAAATTGATGAGCCGATAACTACCCAACAAGGCGTATTGTGAGTATTAACGGATTAGCAACAAGACAAAAATTCTCTTCCAGTGCCGGAGGCATGTCAAGATCCGATTCGGCAATGTTATGGACGCCAAATACAATCGCCAAGCGTATTTTTTGATAAAACATATGCAACGACAGGCCTAATAGTGCCAAGTTATGACCTAAACCGGAGCGTGCTAGATTATGAGCCATATTCGCAATAACCGAATGAAGCAAATCATTCAATCAGGGAAACCTGCATATGGAGTGTCAGTTCAGTTCCCATCACCGGAGATAGTCGAGATGATCGGGGAACTGAACTTTGATTGGGTGATGCTCGATGCAGAGCACGGGTCAATCACAGCAGACAACATCGGACCAATGATCATGGCTGCTGAAATTCGTGGGCTTACGCCAATAGTTCGTCCTGAGAATAACGATCCATCAGTAATCAACAAATACTTGGACCGCGGAGCCATGGGCGTGCAGGTCCCCCATATTAATACAGCCGATGAAGCTCGTGCGGTAGTAGATGCGTGCCTATATCACCCACAAGGTATGCGAGGTCTCGGTGGGGGAAGAATGGCTGATTTCGGATGGGGATCACCTGTATCAGAATATGTCAAAACCGCAAATAGCGAGATGCTTGTATGTGTTCAAATTGAAGACGTGATTGCCGTTGAAAATCTTGATGAAATATTAAACGTGCCAAATATTGATGTATTTTTCGTAGGTCCGACCGATCTTGCACAATCAATGGGGCACCCAGGAAACAATGGGCATCCAGATGTTGTTCAAGCCATCGAGGATGTATTCGACAGGATCCATGCTTCAGGCAATGCGTCTGGCACCCCCGGCTCAGCTGACCAAGCACGAAAACATACCCAAAACGGCATCATGTACCACTACACCCATATCCCGACATTCATGAGTTCTTACGGTCGCCATTTCATGGAAATAGTTGGACGGATATAAAGGTATGTCGAAATCGTGGCAATGAACTACACTGCTTGGGCAGATTGGTACGATGTTTTTTACTCTGGAGCCGATCCTGCTGAACTCAATTTTTATCAGGGCGTATGCAAAGCTAGCCAAGGGCCTATTCTGGAAATAGGCGTAGGAACGGGGCGAGTTTCTTTGCCACTCGCACAGGCAGGCATGGAAATAGTTGGCATCGATCTTTTCGAGCCCATGCTCAAGGTCGCCCAAAGAAAAGCTCTAGCGGTCGCACCTCTAAATGGCAGTCTCAATTTGATACAAGCTGACATGCGAAATTTTGACTTAAACCGTCAATTCCCAGTTGTGATGATGCCAGCCCGAACATTACTTTTAGCCACAACTGAAGACGAGCAGTTACGTACTTTATGTTGTGCAGCAAATCACCTCACTTCAGAAGGGACAATGGCATTCAATCTGTTCTACCCTGACCCCGAGATGCTCGCGGAAGATCCTGAAGAAGAATTTCTACTTGAAGTGGTGGAAAAGCCTGAGGGAGGAAGGTATGTGCTAACAGCGAAAAATCACTTCGATACAGTCGCACAATTAAATCACGGGACCCAAATAGCTGAAGAACTTGACCAAAATGGGAATTCCCTACGCCGTCAAGAGTTAGATGTACTAGTCCGCTATCTACACCCTGAACAAGTTATTAACTTATGCGACCTTGTTGGTCTGGAAATTCTCGAAATGTGGGGAGATTTCGAAGGCCATGAATTGAACGAAGACAGTGAAGAAATAGTCGTATTAGCGAGGCATTCAGAATCCAAACCAACAATCAGATAACTATTGTTAGTGAAGCCCTCCGGGAGGTCCAACAAATGACGCTAGCGCTAAAACCCCGCTGTTTTATCACAAACATTTTCTAGCGGCTCCCCAGCTGAAAATTTTCGTAGGTTTGCCTTAAATGCTTGACGCCGCATCTCGTATAACTCGGGAGTTAAAGCAGATGAATGAGGGGTCAAAATCACATTCTCAAGAGTCCAAAGCCTGGATTTTTCATCAAGTGGCTCTACGGCCGTGGCATCTACAGCTGCTCCCGCAAGATGCCCTGATTCCAATGCATCACACATGGCATCTTCATCAACTATCTCTCCTCGAGAAATAACTATGATGTAACTTCCTTCAGGCATCAAAGCTATTCGACGAGCGTCAATCGAATTTCGAGTGTTTTCAAGAACTGGTGCGGCAATAACCAGAAAGTTAGACATGCGACAGAGATCATCCATTCGATCTAGGTTCCAGCACTCACGTACGCTGGCAGGGATATTGGCGGGGCCCGGATCAATTGCGAAAGTCGTCGTACCGAAAGCAGCGACGCGATCTGCAACCGCCCTTCCGATGGCACCAAGACCGAATATACCAACTGTTGTACCAGTTAATTCAGTTATGCGTGAGGCATACTTTTGGGTATCCCATATTTTCTTTTGACGATCTTCAAATGCCTCTTGAAATCGATGCGTCAAACCAATCATGGCACCTATGACGTGGTCTCCCATCGATGTGACATGGGTTCCAGGAGCATTGGTGATGGGCACGTCCGATTCAAGTATGTTTTGATAAGCGACAATCTTGTCGATTCCCATACCGGGACAGGCGATCCATTTTAGTTGCCGGGCTGCAGAAAACGCCTGATCATCAGGCCACCCGAAAAAGACATCGGCATCCCGAATTGCCTCTTTATGTTCCATGGGATCATACGCAGCTATGAACTCGATTTCTGGAAAGGTGTCAATTAATTCATCGACGTATTGAATCCCAACATGGTCAGTGCCGATAACTACTTTAAATTTCGCCATTTCTGTTCTCCAGTTATTTTTTTGGCAAGTCCAAATATTCTCACATCAAACGGAATGCGCAAATGAGCAACAAACAAAATTTCATGAAAATAGTCGATTCATTAATAGAACCAGTAATAAAAAACCTAACAAACCAACAATTCCCCATAGATCAAATTCATGCCGAAGATCAGTACAGAGTAAAATCCCTACATGCCAAATACCACTGGACAATTTGTAATAGAAGCCAGTTTCAAGCCGACTGGTGATCAACCAGCCGCCATCGACGCGCTTTCGGATGGATTAAAAAAGCAACTACGCCACCAAACTCTACTGGGCGTAACCGGATCCGGTAAAACTTTCACAATGGCCAAGATCATAGAGGAGGTGCAGCGTCCAACTCTCGTTATCGCACACAATAAAACACTAGCTGCACAACTTTCATCTGAATTCCAAGACTTTTTCCCGAATAACTCGGTGCAGTATTTCGTTAGTTATTACGACTATTACCAACCAGAAGCGTACATCCCACAATCTGACACCTTCATCGAAAAAGAATCCGACGTAAACGAAGAAATCGATCGCCTACGCCATGCTGCAACCCGTGCGATCTTAACGCGACGGGACACCTTAATAGTCGCAAGCGTGTCATGCATTTACGGTTTAGGCTCCCCTGAAGAATACAGATCTGTAGTTCTGAGCCTGAAAAAGGGAGAAGAACCTGGGCTACGTCGCGTAGTACGAAAATTGATCGACATGTATTACGAACGAAACGACATGGAAATGATTCGAGGACGCTTCCGGCTTCGAGGCGACACGCTGGAAATCATGCCTGCCTATGAGGAATTGGCCGTGAGAGTACAGTTCTTTGGTGACGAGATTGAACGGATCATTGAGCTAGATCCGTTGACAGGGGAAGTGCTTGCAGAACTTGAGCAAATCGATATTTTCCCTGGCAAGCATTTCGTTACTCCGGAAGATGAATTGAAAGAAGCTTTAAAAGACATCGAGGAAGAGCTCGGGGAGCGTCTAGACCAGCTTAGATCTGCCGGTAAATTATTGGAAGCACAACGACTTGAACAACGAACTCATTTTGATCTCGAAATGCTTCGAGAAACGGGATCGTGCCCCGGCGTAGAGAATTATTCTCGACCGCTAGGACGACGCGCTCCCGGTTCTGCACCATGGACATTACTCGATTACTTTCCAGACGATTTCCTCATCTTCATCGATGAATCTCATATAACCCTGCCACAAATCCGTGGCATGTATAAAGGCGATATCTCTCGCAAAACAAATCTTGTAGATTATGGCTTCAGATTACCTTCAGCAATTGACAATAGACCTCTTGCCTTTGAAGAATTTGAAGACCGAGTAAATCAAATCGTCTACGTATCCGCTACTCCAGGCTCATACGAAAGTACACATGAAGAGCAACGAGTTGAGCAGGTGATCCGGCCAACGGGGCTAGTTGATCCTGAAATCGTCATCGCACCCACTGAGGGCCAAATTGACAATCTTCTCGAGAGAATCCAAGAAACCACAGCGAAGAACGAACGCGTTTTAGTGACCACCCTCACAAAACGTATGGCCGAAGAGCTATCTGACTATCTAAGAGAATTAGGTGTCAGGGTCCAGTACCTGCATTCGGAAATCCAAACAATGGAGCGCTCTGAGATCCTGCGAGATCTGAGGCTTGGAGTATACGATGTGGTTGTCGGGATAAATCTCCTTCGAGAGGGTTTGGACCTTCCGGAAGTATCGTTAGTCGCAATCCTTGATGCGGATAAAGAAGGATATCTCAGGTCCAGCACATCTCTTGTTCAAACTATTGGTCGAGCTGCGAGACACGTAGAAGGCACAGTGATCATGTACGCTGACAAAATCACTGAATCAATGAGATTTGCAATCGATGAAACTAACAGGCGACGCGAAATCCAATCTGCACACAACGATGCAAATGCGATAATCCCGATTTCCATCGTCAAATCTGTCAAGGAAATCACTTCGCACGCACGTCAGCTTGCGGACACTAAAACACCACACGTCAAACCAGCAACTCTGCCAAAAAACGATCTCGCTCGTCTAGTGAAAGATCTTGAAAAACAGATGAAGAAAGCTGCGAGAGAATTAGAATTTGAAAAAGCAGCATTATTACGAGACCAAGTTGTTGATCTACGCAAGGTATTAGTTGATCTCGGCGATTCACTTGATCCTGAACCAGACAAGCAAGTCGAACTTGCCCCATCTGCCCTAGACGGTATCCCCGAAGAGCTGATTAACGCCGATTGACCGTCTCAGATCCTATGAACAATTGGCTCTCGCTCTGATAGGCTTAACGTGAGTAAAATTTACGTGATTAGGTCAGTCTAATTCATAAACCTTCACGAACTATGGAGATGCCGATGCCCGAAGCTGAAGTACTAGAACAGGGAACCGTCCTAGAAGCTCTCCGGGACGTTTACGACCCAGAAATTCCAGTCAACGTCGTAGATCTAGGCCTGATTTACACGGTAGAAGTTGCAGATGGAGACGTCCACGTCGAAATGACTCTTACAGCTCCGGGTTGTGGAATGGGACCCTATATCGCCCAGCAAGCTGAATGGCGAATTGCTGAAATCGACGATGTTGAAGACGTCCAAGTTGATGTTGTTTTCGATCCTCCATGGACCCCGGATATGATTACAGAAGACGGGAAACGTCTTCTTGGTATCGACTAAACGCTCCTTCAAATCTGGCCCGGATTGAAACAATAGTCATTCGTTAAACAAAAAAAGATAAATGTCGTCACCCAGAAAATTAACTCCCCAAGAAGAAGCCCGACTAGCTCAAGTCCGCAAGAATTTTGAAGAACGACGCCGTGTGACCCAATCCCTTGAAGGCATTGGAACTAGGATCGGTGTTTACTCAGGTAAGGGGGGAGTTGGTAAAACCACAGTCGCAACCAACTTAGCAGTAACTTTAGCCGCGCAGAATAAGGATGTTGCCTTATTCGATTGCGACATCGATTGTCCAAATGTAACTCGAGTCCTGAGAATAACCGAAGGGCCTGTCCAAAACGGCGAAAAACTCAGCCCTCCTACGCGATTTGGTGTCAAAGTAATGTCAATGGCGTTCTTTCAGGAAAACGAAGATGAAGCAATTGTCTGGCGCGGCCCGATGATTCACAACGCTATTAATCAATTCTTGCAATCAACGGAATGGGGCAACCCCGATTACATGATCGTTGACTTGCCGCCAGGGACATCAGACGCACCCTTAACGGTTATGCAAACACTCAATCTCGATGGCTTCATCATTGTCACCACGCCCCACGAGTTAGCTGTGCTTGATGCAAAACGATCAATCAATATGATCAAAAAAATGAATTTGAACGTCTTCGGTGTGGTCGAAAATCTTTCAGGTGGGGTGTTCGGTACCGGAGGGGGCCAGGCCCTTGCAGAAGAGATGAATCTTCCCTTTCTGGGGGCAACTAACATGAGTTCGGATTATACAAATTCGAGAAAACCTGCAGCTTTAGAATCCGATGCAGTCGCAGCTGAATATGCCTCTATATCTAATGAACTGGCTAGGCAAATATCTGAAAATACATGATACGTGTTGGCAATTTTGGACCCCGCTATTAGCCCAAGATACCCGAGCTGAAGCGAGTGTGGCAGGCCCCACAAGCATAGATCACACTATCACTTATCAACTCGCGCCGAAGCTGCTGGGCACAATAAGCTAAAACTGCAATATCTAAAGAACGCTAGAAGTAACCCAATCCCTAATGAAGATCAGAAGTAACCGTTTTTGAACAGGCGATTTTCTATATCCAGTAAATCTTCACAAGCTTACTGATCAAGCTTTACCAGCATAGCTGCAACGGTATCTTCGAGTGTTCGATTTTGATCAACGGTTCCAACACGTTCCTGACCGATCGAGGAGTCTGAGATTTTTTGAAAAGTTTCAGCTGCTCCTGCATGAATGCTAGGAGTAATACCTGCCTGTTGAAATGTTGCAGCTATCTCTTCCATCTCACCGATCCAACGAAATGCTTGGGCTGATATTGAATTAACTCTATTCATCGCATTCAATGTTGCAGGCTGGCTTTCCTCTAATTCGCAAATCAGATCATCAAAAAGTCCCAAGGACTTGGCTGTCATCAAGGTCGAGGCATGCAGAGCAGCACTTCCTTTTGTCAGTGCCGCATACACCATTTTCAACCCCGACGCACGACCTATCGGCCCTCCCATTACCGGTACAGATATCCCCTTACCGTCAAGTTCTGCCAAGATCATTGCATATTCGCCCGAGGCATAAAAACGAGGTATCGCACCATTCCTGGGAGATCCCCCAATAATGCCAGCATCAATAAACATTCCTCCAGCAGCAGTAATGATCTCGCCGATTTTAACGCCCGTGGCCGGAGACACTGCATTACAGTCAGCAAATGGCACCTGACTACCTGTGCGGATAATAGATTCTGCAACGCTCTCAGCAAACCCAACAGCCTCTGATGGCACCAGAATAGAAAGTATTAGATCTGAAGCTGTGACCACATCGTCCAGAGATCCGACATCAACAATACCCTGTTCTAGAGCACGACTAATTGAAGCATCACTTCGACCTTGAAGGCTGGTAATCACGCGCAGTCCATTCCGTACTAAAACTCCTCCAACCCCACTTCCCATATCACCAGGGCTCATTACCCCGACGGTTTTTACTGTCACTAAAACACTCCCTTTTTAAAACAAAACTGCAAGCGAAAGTGTCAGGAACTGCACTTCCTAATTTTGGATGTGGGCCAACACCCAGACTCCAAAGCCGTTGGCATCTATTACACATCTTCAGACTTAAACGAGATCTACCCCGTGACCGCGTCCGCAATCGCGTTGCCCACAAGTTCAGCCTGTCCGTCGCCTAAACCAAAAACGTGGATTTCCAAAACAGGAGCATCTAAAGAGACGCGAGTCCAGATAGATGGTTCACCATCACGCAATTTTGTGACCAGATCTTCGTTGGTGAATCCCACGACGTCAGGATCAACACTTACGAAAACGCCAAATGGCTGGTGACCTTTGATGTTGGTGTTTAGTTCAGCGGTGACCCCAGGCAATCCCACGAGAGGTTTAAGAATGGATTGGGACTGTGCCTCCGCGCTTGAAAGACGATCTTCGTGATTGAGGGTCATCCAGCGCCTAACAGCAGCAACGACTCCCATGATTTCCTGACGATCAATTTTATGTGGGCGCCCGACACCTCGTATGCGTCGGCCTTCATAGCCTACAAAAGAATGACGACCGATAGCGTCTATTACCTCTTTCGTACCCAGTGCGAATCCCGTTGAATGAGGCGCCCCCATATATTTGGCAGCAATGCATTGGAAATCAGCACCCATTTTTACGTATTTGCCAAAATTTTCTAATGGGTAAATTTGTCCAGCGGCGTCCACTGAAACTGGCTTGCCAGCTGCATGGGTTATGTCAATGACCTGCTCAAGAGTCAAAACATTTGGATCAGTAGGTTTTTGTTCGTAGATCACCTGATGCACAGCAGCAGTTTTGTCAGATATAGCATTACGAAGATCGTCTTCGGTAGTGCCATTTTCATCGCCGTATTCTACAAGTTTCGCTCCAGCTAACTCGAGACATCGGTCATACCAATAGCGCTGTCGTTTTTGAATTAATATCTCGTTGGGCATCCCCGTAGTATCTGGCAATTGCTGTATTTTATCGTCATCAGCTCCCGCCATGAAAGCGGCTGTTGCTAGGGTTAAAGCCGAACCTGCACCAGAGGTTATATACGCCGCAGGAACACCCAGCATCTCTGCGATTTGATCTCCTGCTACTTGTTCTAATTCGATCAAAGGGATGTATGCAGAATCAGCAGCGTCCATCGCGGCTTTTACTTCAGCCACCGGCGTAGAGCCACCCAAAAGCGTCACGCTACCAGTCGCATTAATGACAGGCTTCGCGCCCATTTTTTTGTAAATAGATCCCCAGTCTGCACTTGTCAATTCTGTACTCCTCTTTTATCCAATCGAGTCAATGATGTGAAATATACGGCCGGATTTTGATCTCCGTCATTATGTTCTTTTACTAGCGTTGGCAAATATACCGCTGATTATGGCTAGATGCACCTGATGAAACGGTGAACGCCAGCATTATATCTACGTGATGGTACGCAAAAATGATATTCTCAGCGCACGATATCAGATCGATAAAGTGGCAACACAGGTGGGAAACGAATCAGTGAATCGTATAGAAAAGATCGGCGTGAGGCTGCAATCTGGTTCAACATTACAAATACACGCTTGGTCTGGCTCTGAATCTGCTCAGCCAGCGATCATAGTTGCACCCGATAGCTCCCCAGCGGATTGGACAGATTTTGTCTTTCAGCTAACTAAATCTCACTCTGCTATTTTCGTAGAAGTTTCCTCGGCTTATGACTTGTTGATGCTAATTTGGGAAGTTGGAGAACCAACTCTGTTGTTGGGTGAAGGCTTGATGGCAGCAGATTGGATCACCGAGATCGTAGATATTGCCCCGGGTGCTGTTAATACAACAATAATCTGCGATGGTGATATCCCTACTCATAGAATTAAGTCAATGCACGCCGTGCCAACTCTAATACTACGAGGGAGACAAAGCACAATTCAAAGCCATCAGCGAGCCGTCCAAATTCACGAACAACTCAGAAACTCGACTCTAGCCGAACCAGAAGACTGCGGCAATGCCCTAGCAAGATCTGACCCAGAAGTAGCCTCCGCCGCTGTCAATTGGTTCTTATCTGGAACAAATATCATCTCAAACGATTTTCCAAATCCGAATCCGGCCCATACCGATACTCGAAATAGTAATTTCTATGCTTGAAGATGCAACGGCAGGCCAGTCACACCGACCTGACAACGCTCGAGTGTCCCTGCATCCTTAACTGTCACATAAAGATCTCCGCTATTCCTGCGGCCGAACGCAACATTAGTTGGTTGTTCACCGCCGACAATGATGCGGTTGACTACCAAACCATCAGTGTCTACGACAGTGACATCCCCTTGACCTACAACCGCACAATATAAAAATCCATTAGATCCCACAGCCAATCCATCGCCACCAGTGAAGGCTGATTGACGATTTCGATCGACCAAATCAGTGAATACTTCTCTGGGTCCTAAGGTGCCATTACCGTTCCATTCATACCGATAGACCAATCCAGTTATAGTTGCAGTTACGTACAAAGCGTTATCTAGTCCAAACGCTAATCCATTGGCAAATGGCAATCCATCATCAAGAATCGTTGCGTTTCGATTTGTTAGATCAATTCTGAATACTTTTCCGTCAATTTCAGGGTACGAATGACCTTTTTCACGAGCCTCCTGGAATACAGGCCGAGAAACTCCTGAATCGGTCATATACAACGCCCCATCTGGGCCGAAAGCCACATCGTTAGGGAATAAGAAATCCACACCATCACCACCAGTGAGAATCACCTCGACCGAACCGTTAAGTTCGACTTTTTTGAGGGACGGAGGATTCATTGATTCAGCCACCCATAAACTGCCATGAGAGTCGACAACCATCCCATTGGGACGGCCCGTCCTAGCTACAATATTTTTGGCCAGTCCATCTAGCGAAATAACTGACACACATCCGTTTTCTGGGCTCATCTCGACAACCGCCCACCTACCGTCGGAAAGAAGAACCGGAGCTTCTGGTTCGCCAAGATGTTGATGAAAAACTGATGTTGCCTGCATAAACAAGTCCTACCTTGAGGTTATGTATGGATTGGATAAGCGAATTTACGAAATAGAAATCAACATGACATTTCGGTAACTACTTCCACCAAATGACAGAGTGGATGATCATCAGGCATTGTTGTACCTTTAATAGGGTTGGTAAACAAGCAGACCGGCTTTTGTCCGATGCTCCCTGTTTGGGAATTCAACATGTAGCACAGTGAGTGTGATGGCAGTCACCAAATTGGGACTGGGTCGGCATGCCGATCCGCTGTATTTCAGTGTAAAACCTACCATCGGACGCACAAGGTGATAATAAATTGAAAGTTCTATTTTTGCAGGATGTCCGGCCCACAGCGCGTGCAGGAGACGTAAAAGAAGTAAAAGATGGCTTTGGCAGGAATTACCTAATTCCACAAGGCTACGCAGTAATTGCAACAGACCACGAACTGCGCCGCGCAGCTAGCCTCCGCCAGCAAGCAGAAGACAGGCGTCTTGTGGAAGCTAAAGAATGGCAGGAAGTCGCTGACGGCCTTAAGGAACAGAAAGTTCGCATAGAAGTTCGAACTGGCCCAACGGGACGCCTTTACGGTTCCGTGACCAATACGATGATCGCTGAAAAACTTGGAGAAATGACCAACCGAGAAATTGATCGCAAGGGTATACAGATACCTGCGCCTATACGTGCAGTTGGCGATTATAAGATTCCGGCAAAATTCGTTGACGGTGTTTCTGCGACCCTCGTTGTAGAAGTCGTAGCCGACGATGCATCAATCGAATTAAACAAGCAAATGGAAGAAGCAACAGCATTACTCACCGAAGAAGACACGAACGTTCTAGACCCGTCTTTTGAGGATGTACTAGCTGCAGCCGAAGCAAAAATCGACGAAGAGGCATCGGAATCTTCCCAAGAATCTGATGAATCAGTTGATGATTCGGAATCCGATAGCGATCCGACACTCGACTCGAGCGAAAAACCCGAAGAATAAATCTCAAGCAACGATCAAACTTACTAGCCTTTAGCCTTGGCGAGCTCGATTACCGTTTTTGGATTTAATCCCGCTGTAAATACGAGCAATCACAGACTGAATTTCCCACAGGGTAAAAAGGCTGGGGAAATTCAGCAATGCTATGCCGTTTGGGTCTTAAATTTCGCGCTACATGCAAGGTATAGTGCTTGGTATCGATGCAAGCCAACAGACTACCGCCACATGACTTTCAAGCCGAAGAAGCAGTTCTAGGTTCTATCTTGATCGACAGCATGACGATCACTCAGATCGCAGGCTTTCTTTCTGCAGACGATTTCTATCGGGAAATCAATCGTCAGTGCTTTGAGGTTTGCTATGACCTATTTGAACGCGATGAAGCGATAAACCAGATCACGGTCACGCATGAGATGGAAAATCGTGGCATGTTAGATGACGAGGGTCCAGGATACCTTTCGCACCTTGTAACTGTTACCCCAACCTCTGTTCATATTAAACATTACGCTAATTTAGTTCACCGCACGGCTACTATGCGCAGGCTGATCGATACTGCAATAGATATCGCTGATATTGGCTATCAAGACAATCCGGATGTAGATGACGCACTTTCTACTGCTGAAGATGCGTTATTTGGAATCCGCCAAGGGTCGCAAAACCGGGATTTTGTTCCACTGGCAGATTCACTAGTGCCCTACCTAGAAGAATCCTCTCCGCTAGACCAAGTGGACGGGCAGCAAGATACGTCACCAATAGTCACAGGATACCAACGCTTAGACAATCTGCTTGTAGGTGGGCTACAGAGATCTGACATGGTAGTCCTCGCCGCACGACCATCAGTTGGAAAATCAATGATGGGCCTGAACTTCACCCTCAGTGCAGCCAAAGCAGGGTACAAGGTAGGAATTTTTTCGCTTGAAATGGGTCGAGAGCAAATCGCGGCGCGTCTACTCGCAGCCCAATCAAGAGTAAACCACCAAAAAATTAGAAGCCGAATCCAGTCGCCTAGTGAAGAAGAGCGAGTGGTCAACTCCATTGGGTTGCTGTCGGATCTGACTATTTATGTAGACGACACACCGTTCCAAACAGTTGCAGAAATGCGTGGCAAAGCTCGTAGATTACAAATGACACACGGGCTGGATTTTTTGATTGTCGACTATATGCAACTGATCAATGGAGGCTCGAGCGGGCGACGTGACGGCAACCGCGCCCAAGAAGTTTCTGAAATATCCCGACAAATGAAAGGTATGGCAAGAGACCTCAAGATTCCTGTTTTAGCTATTTCACAACTAAGCCGAGCCGTAGAGCACCGCACTTCACATCGCCCCATGCTTTCAGACCTCAGAGAATCCGGCTCGATTGAGCAGGATGCCGACGTCGTAATGTTCATCCACAGAGAGGAGAAATTCACAACAGAAGAAGAATGGAATAAATCACACCCTACGGAGCCATTTCCACGAGATAGAGCAACCCTCATCATAGCCAAACACAGGAACGGACCAACCGACGAAGTAGAAATGAAAGTTCGAGATGCGGTAGGAATTTTTGAAGAGCTGTCATATCAGACACAAGATGCACCTTCATATGTATCTGGGCTCGGAGTAGGACGGTGAAAGAGGGATTCCCGCGAGGGGTTAATTTCACACCAGTTCCTGATCCACTCCTAGCGTCTTTACTGGAAGAAATCGATTCCATGAACGAACTCAAGGTGATTCTGCGTACAGTTCACGCATTACATCGCCAACGAAAAGTGCCTGCATCCATATCATTTTCAGATCTTTATTCTGACCGGACGGTCGCAGGTATGCTTCATGCATCAGGCCGGGAACTTGAAGAGTTGGTCCAGTCTGCAGTTAACTCTGCGTCAAATCACGGAATATTGCTAATCGTAGAAACAGATGGCATGGAGAGTCAGATTTTTCTAAATACTGAACCGGTTAGACGAGCTCTGGTTAGAAGTGGAATGGACATTGCACGGAAGCATTACGAGCCAGCAGAAACTTGGGCAAGCACTGAGGCTGCCTTAGACAAGTTAGATGCGATAACGTTCTACGAACATAACGTGGGGCATATGACTCCGTTGATCTCAGAAAACATCCGAACAGCACTTGAACAACATCCAGAAGATGAAGTGCTTTTGGCCATACGAAAGGCAGCAGAAGCGAACGCAAGAAACTGGAATTACATAGCTGCAATCCTTCGCCGATGGGCGATCGAAGGCAGGCCTGAGGAGCTTGACCATGGAAGGGATGGAACCGCTGAACGAGATCTTAAAGAGGATCGATCAGACCAGTTCTACAGAGAATACCTCAAACGACAGCGAGCTCGAGGAGCTAACTAGCTCAGAGGTACATTGCGACATATGCGATGACAAACGTTGGTTTGTTGTAGCACCGAAGGAAAATTCTCCAGCATCAGCCCGGACGGTCATCCCTTGCAAGTGCCAGGAAAGAGTCTGGGGGGTGAAATCATCAGATCGTATCAGGCAGTACTCGGATCTGGGACCGCTAGAACGACTCACATTTGACGCAGTAGAACTCGGCTCCAGTGACACCTTCTCTGAGCCCTCCAGCTTCCGAGAAGCCTACCATGCAGCACAAAGGTTCGTTTCTGATCGTCAGGGGTGGTTAGTCCTGTCGGGACCCTCAGGCACAGGAAAAACACTCCTTGCGGCTGCAGTTGGCAATGCCTTAGTGGAGACCAACCAACCAGTTCGATTTGTATCCGTACCCGATCTCTTGGATCACCTACGATCAGCTTTCGATCCGGCAATCGGCGCACAATTTGACGATATATTTTTACAAGCCATAGAGGCTCCGATACTCATTCTTGATGATCTCGGAGTCCAGTCAGGCACAGCCTGGGCAGATGAAAAACTAGATCAGATTCTTACTCATCGCTACAACAGACGCCTACCGACAATGGTTACCACCGGTCAACGTTTCGATGAGCTGAACGATCGCCTACGTACTAGATTAGGGGACCCATATTTTTCGAAATTAGTACACATAAAATCGGGCAGTGGGACTCCAGATATAAGACACTCTGGCCTGGATATCCGTTTGGCCGAATCAATGACATTCGACAGTTTCACATCCAAAGGTGCAAGCGGGGCATCATCAGCACAGAAACGGTCCTTATCCGAAGCCCTAGAAGCAGCAAGAGTATTTGCTGACCATCCAGCGGGTTGGCTGTACCTCGCAGGTCCAACTGGAGTAGGAAAAACTCATCTAGCAGCCGCTATTGTCGGAGAAAGTATCCAACACGGCCGCAATGTACTGTTCAAATTTATTCCCAACCTGCTTGACGACCTTAGAAGGTCTTACGGTCCAGGTGGCGAACAATCATTTGACAACATATTCGCTCAAGTACGTGATGTAGACGTGCTAATACTTGACGATCTTGGAGCAGAAGTGTCAACGGCATGGGCAGAAGAAAAGCTCTACCAGTTGATCGTACACAGACACGACGCCATTATGCCTACAGTTTTCACCAGTCGCATCGCACTTGAAACTATTGGAGATCCAGAATCTCGAATCACGTCACGATATTCAGAGGCGATAGTCTCGCGTCTTACCGATGCCAAAGTCGTAGCTGAACGATATTTATCAGCTCCTGATTTCCGACATAGAGGCGCTTCCCCTCGACCTCGGGCGACGAAAAAAAACACACGCCGCAGATGACATCTGATTTGCCTGAAAAAAAATCATGCGTGTTTTGCCAAATCATAATTGGAAACAGCTTTGCCAAGTGGGAAAAACGTCCCAGCAATCACGTGAGCGCTGTATGTTTTCATAATCGTTTGAAATGGGCAAAAGTGATGCTATTGGTAGTCCCAGTTAAGCACATGACGCAAGGCGAACTATGGTCGTCAACCAACCTCATAGAATGCGCTAGGCTCGCTGTGGAAATGGGCGATAAACACTGTAGCCAGTACGGTTACCGCGTGATCGCAAACTTTGGCCGAAAAGCGCATCAAAGCCAAATCCACGCCCACTTACATGTAGTCTCAGGTATCTCACATCAGGTGAAAGAATCGACTTTCAAATCACACATAGACAAAAGTAATGACTTGGTTATGGAAGAATACTCAATTAATGGAGCGCCATTCACAGCGAAGATCTCGTCCAGCACTAATACCAATCAAAGAGAAATGTGGAGTACGGAATTAATACATGGAGCAGCTCTGGAAGCTCTAAAACTTAGCAGGCAACGCACACCAGAGGGGTATCGCCTTATGGCCAGTTTTGATCCACCAAAAAATTCGCTTTGCACGGGCAATAACCCTTCTGAGCTATTTTTGATGGGTGGTGGCCAATTAGGATTATACGTTTAGGGAACATCAAGGATTAACTGGTTGTGCCTCGACCAGCAATCCTGATTCTTCCTATCTAAATATGCTGTGCAATCGCCATCGTTACAACGGAAAGCACCACGAACAAAGCAGACATTTTAGAAAACAGCATCGATCTATTTTGCAAGTCCCACACTTCAGGTTCCTGCGAACTTAAAGCGCTAGCAGCGAGTATTTTCTTACTGTACCGCCCGGAGATCAGTCCCAACCCATACCCGACCAGAGCTGTTACAAACCCCAAGACAATAGCGATACCCCAATTAGTCGACCAAAGAAAGTCAAATAACGGATCCCGTACCCTAAATGCCATAGCCAGACCGAATATTATGGTCATCCAAGCGCTCGAGTGGATTAGAGCCTGCATTGGCTTAAGCAACTTCTGCATAACAGGTGCAAAATGTTCGGACCCTGTTTTCAAAAGTACCGGTTGAAGCACGAAAGCAAAGAATATTATGCCACCGACCCATATGACCCCAGGCACAATATGTAAAAGTCTTAGAAATATAATCTCGGCGTTCACAGGACTCTCATTCCGCGCGTTACACACCACAACTTTGTCGTTTATTTAATCGAACGTAACTCCGATTTTAACCGCTCCGTCAACTCGCTCTCTTGCAACCTCAAATGCCCGATCTATCTCAGTGATATTAACTCGATGAGAGATTATTGGTGCCACATCGATTTTGCCCCGACTAATCAGGTGTACCGCCTCTGCATAACTTTTCAGACCAACCTCATCTTGTGAGCCCAACACGGTAAAGGCATTTGCGCGACTCTTGAACATCTGAGAATAATCGAACGGCACAGGATCTTCGGATTCCGGAAGCCCAAATAACACGACGCTACCTTCATCACGAACGAAATGAAATGCCTCAGATAAGGTTTCGGTTGATCCAACGGCTTCTACTACCAGATCAGCACCAATACCGCCTGTCATATCATTGACGGCAGTAACAGCGTCTGCTCCCGTTACATCAATTGCATGATCAACGCCGTAGCTAAGACCCAACTCGCGACGCCAAGACAAAGGCTCAACTGAAAAAATTTTCTCAGCCCCAAGTGACTTCAATTGGAAATCCCAAAATAGTCCGGCACTGCCCTGCCCGATTACGACGCATGATTGACCTTCCAGAGTTGCTGGCAAACGTTTCGCCGCATAGATAACAGTTCCCAACTGTTGCGCCAATGTGATTGTGTCGACATCAAAGTCTGATGAAAGCTTCAGAACATGTGCATCATCTACAGCCTGGTATTCAGCGAAACAGCGTGAGTTCCATATATGCGGGGTAGTAAGGACAACATCGCCTTCAGCAATACGAGTCGAACGAGATTGAACAACTTCACCCACAGCTTCATGCCCCGGGTGTCCTGCCATGGCCGGAAAAGCATGCATCGCCCACCCAGTATCTAACATATGCAAATCGCTACCACATATTGAAGCAGCAATCGTGCGGACCAACACGTCGTTTTCAGCGATGGTTGGGACTCGAACTTCCTCGCACCTAATTATTCCCAAGTCTGCGGCTACTGCCGCCCGCATAGTGGATGGCATCACGAGTACGCTGCCAGTTCCGCTCCGTGAAGTGACCACATTTCATCAAACATATCGCGAATTTCACTAAGAGATAGAACGGCCGATGTTAATGGATCGAGCGCTACCGCATGAAACGCTGCCTCTCTGTCACCATCGATAATAGCGTTTACCGTCATTTGCTGCACCGCCTGGTTCGATCTGCTCAGGGCCGCAAGCTGTGCAGGAAGTTCACCAACGGCCATGGGGTGAAAGCCAAGCTTGTCGATGAGAATCGGCACCTCGACACTACTGAGATCAAGTAGGTTATCGATAAATCCTTCGTTTGGAACGTTCCCATTTATGACTACTGAACGGTCAGATTCCATCGCTTCGATAATTCGACAGGCATATTCCTCTGAACGCTCAGCTGCAAGAACCCGATCAGTATTTGCGTCTTCAATAAGATCAGCATAGTGATCATCGACTCGTGCAGTACGTCTCTGTAGATCCTGGCGAATTTGGTTCAAGCTAAAATCTTCAATCGTTTGTCGGTTTGTGCGAAAGTACGGCGTGTATTCAGACATATGACGAGTTGACTCCGTTACGAAATAACCGAACTGCTTCATCACTTCGAAGCGAACAGTATCTTGAGAGAGTATTTCTGGGTCTTGCATAGCCTTAAAGAGCTGAGGGTAGGCATCTGTACCGTCAACTTCAAATCTGAGGAACCAAGCGAGATGATTAATACCCGCAACCCAAGCGTTTACACGGTCTTTGGAAACTCCAATGTAATTAGCAAGATCAGCCGTCGTATGCTGAACGCTATGGCAAAGACCAATCGTTGGAACGTCAGTCGCTTCAGCGATCGCCCAGCACGCAATCGCCATCGGATTGGTGTAGTTCAGCAGGGTCGCGTTCGGTGCAACATCCGCTATGTCTTCACAAATATCGATGAGCACCGGAGCAGTACGGAGAGCCTTAAAGACACCACCTGGACCAACAGTGTCACCTACTGACTGATCCACTCCGTATTTCAACGGTACTGCAATGTCGCGCTCATAACTATCGCCAACTCTGATAGTGGTCAGAACGTAATCTGACGCATGAAGCGCTTCTCGCCTATCAGGAGTGGTTTCAACTTTTATATTTGTACCTGTATCACGAACAAGTTTATTAGCAAACTTACTCATAAGCTCAAGCCGTTCTAGATCAGTGTCCATCAAGGAAACCGTTGCATCCGACAGTTCAGGCACACATACAATGTCCTGCAAAAGTCGCCTAGCAAATACCACGCTGCCAGCGCCTATAAGAGAAATTTTCGCCAAGTTATATGTCCTTTATGATTTTTATATTTTGGCCGCCTCTTTATCACCCACATAAGGCAAATTAGCACATGAAATCAAGATGCACCACAATAGAATTGATTAGGTGGCACCAAGCTCCTCGAGCATAGCGATACTTCGCCTTATCCCTCGAGCGTCGAACCTCGCCTTAGCATCGAACAAACCACCGGATAAATTTGCTGCCAC
>RQOU01000093.1 GCA_008373165.1 SAR202 cluster bacterium
CTGCTCTGCGTTCAACCAGAAGTCGCGATCAGAATCTCTGGCAATTCGTTCGTATGACTGACCGGTATGGTCAGCGATAATTTGCCGCAAGCGATCCTGAATCCTTAAAGTCTCTCTGGCGTGGATTTCAATATCGGATGCCTGACCCTGTGTACCACTAAGTGGCTGGTGCATATGAATGGTGGAATTCGGCATAGCATGCCTCTTACCAGCAGCTCCTGCAGTCAGAAGCACCGTTCCCATACTCGCACAAAGACCAACCGAAAAAGTCGCAACATCACATGGCACGTACTGAATCGTATCGTATATAGCCATGCCCGAATACACCTCACCACCCGGTGAGTTGATGTATAGATTGATATCTTTTTCAGAGTCTTCTCTGGCTAAAAACAGAAGTTGAGCGACAATCAAATTTGCAACCTGTGCGTTTATCGGAGTACCGAGAAAAACTATTCGCTCTTTCAGAAGTAATGAGTAAATATCGTAAGCTCGTTCCCCGCGAGCCCCGGTCTCGATCACCATAGGTACGATACTTTCAGGAAGATGGGGCATCAAGTTCTCCTTATTTATCATTCTTTTTTGTTACCGCCAATAATTGGTTTGTGGGTAATAGCTATAACTTTGTCTATCGCAGCACGACGCTGTAGAACCTTTTGAATTGCATCTCGTGCTTCATCCGTATCAAGGTTTTGCTTCTCATACTGCGGTTGACTTTGCATAATCTCAGTTTCAGCGTCAACCTCCTCAGGAGTTATCGTCACTTCTAAATCTTCAACAAGCGTATCAACCACAAGCGTCCTTTTAAGGCGCAGTTCAGCAGAATCTTTTGCTTCTGAAACAATTTCTTCAGTCGATTTGCCGAGTCCCTCGATATACTGCTGGAAATCAATGTTGTATTGAGCCAGTTGGCGTTGTTGGTCCTCAAGTACATGCTCAGCTTCGTGTTCAATGATCATAGGTGAAACTTCGAATTCAGCGTCGTCGACCAAAGCATCAATAATTTTTTGTTCAAGGGATCGCCGTAAACCATCTTTAGCCTGTTGTTGAAGGTTATCGGTAATCCGATCACGCAATTGCGCAACTGTTTTAGTGTCATCACCTAAAGAGGCTACAAATGCATTTGTCATCTTCGGTAGTGTTTTTTTCTTCACATCAGCAACACTCACATTGAAATTTACCTTCTTCCCAGCAAACTCCTCATTAGGGTAATCTTCGGGGATATCAAGAGTAAATTCCTTTGAGTCTTCCGCTTTAAGCCCTTTCAACTTTTCAGCAAATCCTGGGACAGGATTCATACTACCTGCCTCTACAAGGAACTCACCACTATCGACCTTGGCGAACTCCTTCCCTTCCACGAAACCACTTGCTGTAATAGTTGTTAAGTCACCGAATTTTACCGACCGATTAACAAGTTCCCAAGTAGCCTGAGACTCGCGCACTTGGGTTATTTGTTCTTCAATTTGCTCTTCAGATACCCCATCAACCTCGTCCTCAAATTTAAGATGTTTATAACTGCCAAGAGTCGCCACAGGCTCGAGCGCGACCGTTGCATCAATTTTCACTACGGGATCACGTTCAGTCACACTGACCCTAGGTGGGGTATGGGTAGCTTCAATATCAGATTCTTCCACTGCCGCACCCACTGCTTCTGGAACAAGAGACTCCATCGCCTCATCGAGAAGATAATCACGCCCAACGAACTGTTCGACAATACGGCGAGGAGCTTTACCTTTTCGAAAGCCAGGAATGTTAATCCGCTGCGAAACTTTATTGTGCGCTCGTTGAAGATGACGCTCAACGCGATCTTCTTCTACTTCGATGTGAAGAATAGCCTGACGATTTTCAATGTCATCACGAGATACTTTCAACGTTCTCTCCGAAACACTCAAACAAAATTACTCAGTAGTAACAAGCATGAAAAGAGCGCCTGCAGGCGCTCGCACATCAGTCTCAATTGTAACTCAGGACTGGAATTTAGGGCTTACTTTATTCCAAAGTTATTTCGAATAATGATACCTCTATGTCTTTGGCATCACGACACGTAAATGCAACTCGTCGAGTTGCTCATTCTCAATAGTGGATGGGGCCTCGAAAAGTGGATCCGTCGCTGTTTGAGTTTTCGGAAACGCGATAACTTCACGGATAGCACTCTCCCCAGCCAGCGTAGCGACAAAACGATCAAGACCCAAACCCATCCCACCATGCGGAGGCGCTCCGTAAGTAAACGCCGTAAGAAGTTGACCAAAACGCTCAGTGATTTCGTCTGACGAATAACCGATAACACTGAACACCTGTTCCTGGACGTCACGGTCATGTATACGTATGCTGCCGGAACCCATCTCCATTCCGTTACAAACTAGATCAAACAAATCAGCTAGAACTTTCCCTGGATCTGTCTCAATATATTTCAAATGCTCTTGCTTCGGTGAAGAAAACACATGGTGAGCAGGTTGATATTGATTCAGATCCTCATCCCATTCGAATAAAGGAAAATCATAAACCCAAGCGAATGCAAATTGTTTGGGATCAATAAGCTTAAGTTGCCGGGCCAATTCATTACGCAGATTCGACAAAACCGTGTTCACCAATTTCTCTGTCCCGGCCACGATAAGTATGAGATCACCCGGTACAGCTTTCATTTCGACAGCAATTTCTTTGACTGACTGAACCGATAAGAACTTTTTAAGCGGAGACTTAATATGATGTTCCTCAAGCACTTCAACCGATTCAGCATTCTCATCTAAAGATATGAAAACTAATCCTTTTGCACCGCTAGACTTAGCAAAATCAGTGAGACCGTCAGTCTGGCGTCGACCATAATTACTGCAACCGGGTGCAACAAATCCACGAACTACACCTCCAGTTGACTCTGTTGCAGAAAATACTTGAGCACCGGACCGCGACGCAATCTGTGTAATAGTAGTAAGTTCCATACCGAATCGAAGATCCGGCTTATCTGTACCAAACCGCTCTATAGCTTCGGCGTACGTAAGCTTAGCGAAAGGAGTCGAGATAGTACTATCAGGAACTATTTCACTAACTATTTTCGTATAAAGATCTTCAACGATCTCCATAACATCATTCTGGTGAACAAATGACATCTCAAAGTCGAGTTGCGTGTGCTCTGGCTGGCGATCAGCGCGTAAATCTTCATCGCGAAAGCAACGAGCAATTTGAAAGTATCGTTCAACTCCTGAAACCATGAGAAGCTGTTTTAATTGTTGAGGTGATTGGGGCAGCGCATAAAAATTCCCAGGGTGAATACGGCTCGGAACCACATAGTCTCTAGCTCCTTCAGGAGTACTCTTGAGCAGTATTGGAGTCTCAACATGGGTAAAATTTTTCTCGGTGAGAAAATCCCACATCATATGGGTCACCTTATGACGTAGCCGCAGCAACTCTTGCATACGAGGTCGCCTAAGATCGATAAATCGATATTTTAAGCGAGTATTATCGTCAACATCAGTATTTTCAGAAACCTCAAACGGAGGTGTCAGTGATGGATTGAGGACAACTAGATCACTAGCCGACAATTCAAGCATACCGGTGAACAATTCAGGATTTTCTGCCCCAGGTAAACGTGAAATAACTTGCCCCTGAATCTGTACAACCCATTCAGATCGCAAGGTCCCTGCGATTTCGTGAGCTATCTCGGAATTCTCAGGATTGAATACCACCTGCAGCAATCCACTACGGTCACGCAAGTCAATGAATATCAAATTGCCGTGGTCGCGTCGCCGATGAACCCACCCTGCGACAGTTATCGTTGAGCCAATGGCAGACTCATCTACCTCTCCGCAATTCTTATCCTTGTACAAGGGATTTTTCCTGTTCGCTCTATTGATTAATTAGGCTGAAACCGAATTTATTTCTTACGATCTACAAGGTGCCACAACCCACCTGTCAACACGGCTGCAGACACTAGTTTCAAAAGGTCCCCAGGAATAAATGGATAGAAAGCGTCTGACAACAACTTACCCTCTGCTGGCCATGAAAAATCAAACACCGAAAGCCAAATTAATGCTGGAGCGTAAATAAGTAAAGAACCAATCAGCATTGGCCATAAACTACGACCTCTATCCCAACCTCGCTGAGATAAATAACCTATGACGCCCGCCGCCAATATGAAACCGAGCAAATACCCACCAGTCACACCATGAGCCACATAATCCCAACCAGCGCCACCTTTAGCAAAAACTGGAAGCCCCACCATACCGATGAGGTAATAACCAATTGCAGCCAATAACCCCAATCTTAAACCAAGTACCGAACCCAGCATCAAAACTCCAAAACCCTGTAACGTGATGGGTACCGGATTATCAGGAAGAAAAAAACGCGCCTGGGCCAGTAATGATACGAGAACAATTCCTGTGATCACCGCACCTATTTTGTGCCACAGATTAACCGTAGGTAAAAGACATTCAAATAAAGACGGACCGGGCGAAGCTAATAAGAAAGGCGCTTTAG
>RQOU01000094.1 GCA_008373165.1 SAR202 cluster bacterium
CACCAACCAGTGTGAACGAGTCTCCCTCGATGAATGGATGTAGGTATTCCCACGACTCTAAATCATGAGATTTGAACAAAAAGTTAGCCCTTGTTCGCCTGCCTGAGGGTTCGTGAGGCAACGTTCCACCTGATAGAGCATAGTAGACGTTATCTTTTTTCCATATGCACGGGTCGAAAACTCTATATGGCCAAGGTGAACCGTCAGGCTGAGCTATGGGAATGACAGCCTGTCCTGTGACTTTTTCCCAGTTGAGTAGCAATGGGTCATCAGAAAGGGCAACCATGTTCCCTGCTCCGACGCCGTGGTACATGGCGATCACACGATCATTTTCCACAAGCGTCGCTCCCGAGAAACATGACTCTTCCGGGTCAGGATATATCGCATAAGGAAGATCTCTCCAGTGAACAAGATCATCACTTACTGCGTGTCCCCAGTGCACTACTTTCTTACTCCCTGATCCAGTGCTGGTAATTTCAGAATCTGGATAGCCTTGATAGAAGAGATGCCAGCGGTTTTGCCAGTAGCATAATCCATTAGGATCGTTGAGATCGTTTTCGGGATTGACGTAGTGATATATTGGCCGATATGGATCGCTGGACAGCGATTTTCGCGAGGCAGCAAACCTTTCCATCATTGGATTTGATTTCAGTTGGTCTTCTTGCTCTGCGAGGGTCTTAGCAAAAGTATATTTGGGTACTTTAGACGCCATCGAAGTATCAGCTTTATCAGCAGTCAATATATCCGCCTTTGGTTACATTAGCTGTCAGGGTAAATGTGTCGGGGTTTAAGGCTTAACCATTGACCCGTCGGCGCGACGTACGGTGTCCCATGCTCCCCCGAATTCCCTTTCTTTGAATGGGAATTTTGCGGCCATTTTTTCATCTACATCAATCCCTAATCCAGGCTGACCATTGGACCACATCATACCGTCTTTGAGTGTTGGCATACCTGGGAACATCTCACGGGTACGCTCCCCAGGTATTGCAGCTTCTTGTATACCAAAATTGTGAGCATTTAGATTCAGCATCATGTTGGCAGCGTGGCCTACTGGCGACGTGTCACCCGGTCCATGCCATGCAGTTCTGACACTGTAGAGTTCACCCATTGCAGCGATCTTTTTAGCGGGCGTGATACCCCCAATTTGTGACATGTGTATACGTATAAAGTCGATGAGACGGTCTTGTATCATTGGAATTACTTCATGCGGGCTGTTCCATAACTCACCCATCGCTATAGGTGTTGAAGTCTGTTCTCTGACCATCCTGAAGTAGTCGTTGTCTTCAGGGCTGAACAAATCTTCCAGGAAGAAAAGTTGGAACTTCTCGACTTCCTTTGCGAACCAGACACCAAGTATCGGTGGGATTCTTTCATGGACGTCATGAAGTATCTCCAGACCATAACCGAACCTGTTTCTTATGTATTCAAATAAGCCCAGTGCCGATCGCATGTAAGGCTTTGGTTCGAATATGCCACCAGGGTGGGCATAGTTCTTACTCGAATCGTAGTCGCGTAACCAGGATGTCGCCGCTATGGGGCCATCTAACGTATTACGATTTGTACCCGTGTCGCCTCCGGCAGCTGCACCTCTGTTTCCATAAGTTGCGTATCCAGGAGTCGTCATTTGCACCCTTACATGGTGAAAGCCCTGTTCCACGAAAGCCTGAACTTTATCTCCGACTTCTTCGTGAGATTCTCCCGAGGCATGGACGTAAACGGGAGCGGCCTCACGGGCACGTCCTCCGAGAAGATCGTAGACGGGCATATTGGCCATCTTGCCCTTGATGTCCCACAAAGCCTGATCTACTCCCGAAAGAGCATTATTGAGTACAGGCCCGTTACGCCAGTAGGATGACACGTACGATGACTGCCAAATATCTTCTATATCAGCTACATTTTTGCCTTCAAGAAATGGCTTAAGATAATCGTTCACTGCAGCAGCAACTGTCGTAGGGCGCTGGGTAAACGTTGCACAACCTACCCCGTATAGTCCTGGCTCGGACGTTTCAATTTTGACTATAACCAGCCTGATGTTGTCTGGCTCGGTCAAAATGGTTTTGATATCCCTAATAGTTACATTGCTCATAGATGTTTGAACCTGATTTCTTTTATGGGGTGTTTAAATTGTCTAAAGGGTTGCTAATAATACCCTTTTACAGTGGTATTAGATCGATGTTTTAGAATCGGGATGTTAGTTGTCTTTTCGGCACCATTTTCGAAGTGATGCCATCTCTCGTCTGGGATTTTGGGTCATACCCCATTCGACGTAAGAAACTTCAGCGACATATATATCTCCTTTTGAGTCAATTGCAATACTGTGTGGCCACAGGAATTGATCCGGCTCCTCTCCGATCTGAGTCGATCCAAATCTCGTGATTCTATTTCCTTCACGATCATATATTCCTACTCGGTTACCAAGGTTTGGCTCACCGCGATTTGGTGATCCTTTTGTAGGTCCTTGTTCTGCTACATATATGCGTACATCATCGCCTGAACCTGTTACTTCTACAGCCACAGCCTTATGAACTGGCCACATGCGAATGAATGTTCCATCTAGTGAGAACACCTGAACACGGTAGTTCTCCCTGTCGCATACGATCACTTCCTCGTCATCGATCAGCGCAATATTGTGAGGCACGTTGAACTCACCTGGGTCAGTACCGATAACCCCCCATGACTTAATGAGATTACCTTCAGGGTCTAGTCTATGTACACGTGAATTGTCATATCCATCTGATATGAAAATCTCTCCAGTCTTGGCGGAAATGGCCACGTCGGTTGGGCGGTGAAACATATCACCGCTTTGTTTTGGAGCTGGTGTTCCTGATCCGATGGTCATCAGGTATTCACCGGCCTTTGACATTTTGTGAATCTGGTGTCCGTTATCATCTACTAGCCATACATTGTCATCATGGTCGATGGTTATGGCATGTGGGCGATTGAACCATGTGTCCCAGAACTGCGATGCATTCCCATAAGGGTCTCGAATAATTCGGACCTTGTCAGGGGGGTTATCGTTACCCCACATATCTATAACTTCACCGAGTTGGTTGAATACCAAGACTGGTTTGTTACCTCTGTTGAAAACGAATACATTATCGTTTTTGTCAACAGCTACCGAAGTAGCTTCGCGCATCCAAATACCGTGAGGTACTTTTGCCCAATGCGGATCTGGTTGAAACTCAGTTTTTGTAGAAACTTTATTAGGCATTATGTTCCTTGGATACGAAAAGACGCGATGTTGTTCAATCTATCGGCAGCATGGTAATGCCGATTGTTGGTTATGTGGGGACTTTGTCACGCTCATTTTTAGATTCGTCCAGATAAATTCCTTTAGTCGTCGACCGATCAAATGTTTCCAAAGCTTTGGTTGTACGTTTGACCATCTTGTGATGGTTTCTTGGTAGATTGGCATATATAACGACTCAGACTTATCAAAAGTTTTGATCTTGAGATCAAATATTTTTGCGAGGCCAGATTTAACAAAAGGTAGAAAATACAAATGTTTGCAGATTTAAATGAAAAGGTTGCGTTGATTACTGGCGGAGGGCAAGGTCTTGGATTAGGGATCGTTCTTAAAATGGCTGAGCAGGGAGCCGATATAGCTATTGCAGATCTTAGTGATGAGAACTTAAGGCAAGCAGCTGATCAGGTTGAGGGTATGGGAAGGAAGGTATACACCGTAAAGATGGACGTAACAGATAAAGGTTCAGTGACGGCTGGAGTTAACGATTTAACCAGTCAAGCCGGGCAGATAGATATATTGGTCAATAATGCGGGGGTAGCGGGTGCGCCAGGTTCCACAGGTACTTCATTTCGCGATGTTGACTGGGATTTCACCTGGAAAGTTAATGTAAAGGGTTTGGTTGATGTGACTGAGGCTGTTTTACCGCAGATGCGCCAGCGAAAAGCTGGCAAGATCATAAATATTTCCTCTGTTGCAGCAAAGGCTGCTAAATACATAACTGCTTATTATGCGACTACAAAAATGTCAGTTGTTGCTTACACACAGGCCCTAGCCAGAGAATTCGCAGCAGAAAACATAAATGTTAACGCTATTGCACCAGGTCGGATTTGGACTCAATTTCATCAGGATTGGATGAAGGAGCGTGAGGCTCTCGGTGACGAGGCAGTAGTTGGTAAAGAAAAATATGATGTGTTTATGGCGTCTCTTAAAGAAGTTATACCAATGGGACGCCCTCAGGAACCTTCTGATATAGGTTCGCTCGCTGTGTTTCTTGCCTCAGAAGAATCACGGAATATAACAGGACAAACAATTCAGTGTGATGGTGGGCAGGTGATGGTCTGATTACGGATGGCTGTTTCAGAAAGTTATCAACTCAAATATTCAATACTTTTTAAACACTTGATTCTCGTCTCAGGGTGATACTTGGACGGTGGTGAAATTTTGTTGTTCGACAGGAGCAATATTCATTTTGCTGGCCAGTGTCTAATCCCGTCCTGAGGTGTGTAACCGATCATTTTTTTTGGGTGATCTATGTCTCTGAACCGAGTGAAATTATCTGAAACCCCATAGAACACGTCCCATTTAATGTTATCTGGTGCTTTTACGCATTTTTCGAAAAACTGAGCTACGTCCCTGTGGCTGAAATGGACTGAGGCCTCACGAATGTTGGCAGGTTGGTCTTCTTTTCGGACTCTTCCAATGCGGGCAACAATTGCTGATCCGTGATGCTCTGCGAAAAGTCTGGCCATTGCCTCCCCAGCGATTTTAGCTACACCGTACATGCGGTCGGGGTGTGGTGGAGTCAGGTGGTTCATCATCGGGCGTGGGTCAGAAATATCTTCAATACGCCCTTCGACCATTGTTTTAAACGGTTCGTGTCTTTCAGCTGCCATCATTGTGGCTCCCGAAGAACCAAAAATCACTCTTTTTACACCGGCGTTTTTTGCAGCTTCGAATATGTTGTAGGTACCTGTTATGTTGATATCGATCTGTGCTAATTCGTCGTCACCCAGATAGGCAGCTAGGTGTATGACAGTATCGATACCTTCGAAAGCGGGACCGATAGCATCAGGGTCTGTGATATCTGCCTTTACTGTGTCGAATCCTTCGACTTGGCTACGGTTTAATGCCCTTATTTCATAGCCAAGTGAATCGAGGTGTCGACCAACAATCCCTCCAATTAGCCCGCTCATTCCTGTAATAAGAATTTTTTGTCTGTTCATGGTTGGGATCTCCTGGATATTTTTATTTAAATATTTGTTACTGAAATCAGAATTCAATGCCTTTTTGGGCTGGTATTCCCTGATCACCATACGGGTGTTTGACTTCAGTCATTTCAGTGACTAGGTCTGCTGCTTGTATCAGGCCAGGTTCTGCGTCACGTCCAGTGAGTATCACATGTAGCATTTCTGGTTTGTCTTTTAACGTGTTAATAACTTCGTTCAGATCTATCCACCCGAACGATATAGGGTATGTAATTTCATCTAGAAGTATTAAATCGTATTCCTTAGATTCAATTTTCTCCTTTGCTATGCGCCAGCCATTTTTTGCCCGTGATTCGTCTTCAGATAGGTTTTTAGACGTCCAGGTAAAACCCCGACCTGACGCGATTATTTCTATACCTATTTTTTCAGCAGCTAATTGTTCGCCGTATTGGGATTTTTCACTTTTGATGAATTGGATAGCGCAAATATTCATACCGCGCCCCCATGCCCTGAACATGGTTCCGAATCCAGCGGTGCTTTTGCCTTTACCGTTCCCGGTGTTGATGATCACCAGCCCTTTAAGTTCTCGACCTAAATTAGGAGCGGGTTTGAAATTTGTAGGAGGGGTTTTAGGCATTTATTTAATCTTTTTATCCTAGCTTGTGTGTAATTTTAGGTTCTGTGTCCATATGGTTCTCCTAGAATCCATGATTCAAGGCACTGTCTTCTGGTACAAATCCCAGTACATCTTTAGCGTGTTCAATATCGCGCCACCTCGTAGGGTTATCCGAACAAGCGAAAACTACGGCGTATTTCAATTCCTTTGGTGCATGTACAGCTTTATCGATCATTTGAGTAATATCCCGATGGCTGCACCAAACCGCTGCATTGCGTGTATTTAAGGGAATGTCATTCACCTCGACTTTACCTATACGAATACAGATTATCGACATTCCATACTGGTCTGAATACATCCATCCTAAGTTCTCCGTGAACATTTTTGAAACCGTATAAAATCCAACAGGTCGGACCGGATCCTGAGTTGTGATCAGTGGTCGAGGGGATGGTATTTCAAAGTCTGGGTCATGAATTATTGATTTGTAAGGTTCTATTCGCTCAAAACCAGCAACTACGGCGCCACTGCTTGCGGCAATAATTCGCTTTACTCCTGCCAGTCTAGAAGCTTCAAACAGATTATAGACACCGGTTATATTTGCTTTGATGTGTATCTCTGGAGAGACATTCCCACGTGAAGCAGCCATGTGAACTACAGTATCCACGCCTTCAAGAGCAGGGAGAATATTGTCAATACCGTCTCCAATATCTAAAAGGGTTGTTGGAAATCCTTCCACTTTGGTGCGGCCCAGTGCGCTGACTTCGTAGGTCTTTGCAAGCTGGCGACCTGCAAGTCCTCCTATGAGGCCGCTCATTCCGGTGACTAATATTTTTGATGGACTCATTGTCTGTTCTCGATTCGGAGGATTGTGTTTTAGGAAAACTCTGTGACATGTTCCGAAGTCACTCTTTTCAATTCATATGCAAGCTTGGGATTTGCATTAAGGGTGTCCAGGGTTTTATCTGCCATTAGATCAGATGCTTCCTTGCGAGCGATTCGTAGTAAATCAACATCGTCGATCGTTGCAATTTTTAATTCGTCCCAACCACTTTGGCGGGTTCCCATGAAATCCCCGGGGCCACGGATCCTTAAGTCCTCTTCCGCTAGCACGAATCCGTCGGAATACTTAACCATTGCCTCAATCCGCTCGCTTGCAAGATCATCGTTGGAATTTGCCATTAAAATGCAGTAACTTTCATCTTCACCTCTTCCGACTCTACCTCTCAATTGGTGAAGTTGTGCCAGGCCGAATCGATTAGCACTCATTATTATCATGACTGTTGCATTAGGGATGTCCATACCGACTTCAATAACCGGTGTAGCTACTAAAATGTCGATCTCGTTATTTCTGACTCGTTCCATCACATCTTGTTTCTCTGCAAGCTTCATACGACCATGTAATAGTCCGACGCGTAGATTTTTGAATTCGCTTTGTTGAAGCTTTTTTAGTTCCTCTAACGCTGAAGCCGCTTCAATTGAATCCGAAGGTTCGATTAATGGGCACACGACGAACGCCTGTTTGCCATGGGCTATTTGTTGGCGTACTAACTCGTAGGCGTGATTTTTTGCGATCTCGTTCGTTGCTAGGCTGGTTGTTATAGGTTGGCGTCCTTCAGGCAGAATTTTTAATGTTGTAATGTCTAAGTCACCGTAGATTGTTAGAGATAATGTACGCGGGATAGGTGTGGCAGACATGCCTAGCAGGTGTGGACGTGGTGCCCGTTGAGTTAATGCTCCGCGTTGCTCAACGCCAAATCTGTGTTGTTCGTCTACTACAGCGAGACCTAGTCGTGGAATCATCACTTGGTCCTGTAGTAGTGCATGTGTTCCGATGATGAGATCAGCCTCACCATCGGCAATCATCTGTTGAATTCGTGACTTTACTGATGTTTGCAGACTACCCGTGAGCAAGACTATGTTGATACGTTGATTGCCGCTTGACGGTAGGATCGCTTGTCGCACGGTATCTCTGGGCTCGTTAGATACTGATTCCGCGTTGAGCTGGTTTGCGATACTAAGGAAGTGCTGTTCAGCAAGTACTTCCGTTGGAGCCATAAATGCACCTTGGTAGCTGGCTGAGATTACCGCTAGAAGAGCGCATAAAGCTACAACCGTTTTACCGCTTCCGACCTCACCTTGTAATAGCCTTCCCATTGGAGCGCCCGATGCCATGTCTTTTAACAGGGCATTCAACGATTCTTGCTGGTCAATTGTGAGATGAAATTCAAGTGAATTTAAGAATGATGTGACAACTCTTTGCCCTTTATCACGGTCTATTTGTATTCCGCTTTCACGGTCTCTCCACTCCCATCTCTTTTTCAGTGCTGCCAGCTGATACATAAAAAGCTCATCGAAGGCCAATCGTCTGCGTGCTTGAACTTGATCTTCGGTTGATTTTGGGTAATGGATTGACTCATACGCTTCACTTAAATCCCTCAAAGAATTGCGTTTTTTAATGTCTTGGGTCAGAAACTCATCAAGTATTGGTAAACCCACGTCTAAAGATTTTCGCGTCGCGGAGCGAAGAGATCTCTGCGCAAGACCGTCGGTTGAAGGGTAAACAGGCAGTAGTATGCCGGCATGCGTTAGCTGTGATTTGTTCTGCTGAGAATTGTCTGAATTTTCCTCATAAAGTTGTTCGTGTTCCGGATTTTGCATTTGTAAACGGTTGTTGAATGATCCGATCTCTCCACTGAGTGTGATCAAACTACCCTGTTTGATTTTGTGCGTAAGATACGCTTGCCTGAAAAATGTGGCCTCAAGAAGCTCGGTACCATCGTTTATTGTGATTTTTGCAGCACCTGGAGCTGGCCCGATTTTTGCGACCTCAGATCGAATTACTCGTCCAACTACGGTTGTCATCTCACCATGAATTGCATCTTGAATTTTTGTTACTTTTGAGTAGTCGACGTGTCGATTTGGAAATAGTCGTAACAGATCTCGAAGATTTCTGATTCCTAAGCGATTTAATTTTGAACGCGTAGCTTTATGTATGAAAATCAGATTAGATAGCGGAGTATTAAGATCGTAGTTTGTTCTAGTTTTAGAGGGTTTGCGTTTAGGATTTGATGTGGTTTTTGACTTTGATTTTTTGGGGCTACGTTGGGCCGAATTCGTACTGCCAAGCTGACCCATAATTGCAGAGGCCCATCGATGTCTCTGTCCTGGCGAGAGAGCTGCGTAGTTGGTACCTTTCAAAGGCTCAACATCGCGAATCCATCCTAGCTGTGGAGCTATATGACTGATGAAGCGATCAAGTCCACCCATCACCGCACGATCATTAAATTCAAGTTTTCGTTCTAAATCTAGAACGTTTTTGAGAGATTTTGTCGCGTGATCCGACGATGTCTGTTTTGAATAACTTCCACTGCCCTGCATCAGCTAGGCTTAGCCTTGATCATTGCGAGGCCAAGTGTTCCCGGACCGACATAGTTGCCAACCACTGGGCCGAGTTGCGCTACTATCGTGTCTCCATCAGGGTCGAACTTAGAGACTTCTTTGGCAATTGCTTGAGCATCTGATAGATCTGTTGTATACAGGACTGCTAATTTTTCAAGCGGGGCATGTTCTTGGACCAGTGATTTGAGTCGTGCAATTCCTTTGGTGCGACTTCGGGCTCGTTCTAATGGATGAGCCTCACCCTCATGTATAGTCAAAATCGGCTTGACGCGTAATATCGATCCAACGAATCCTTGGGCTTTACCTATACGTCCACCTCTCACGAGGTATTCGAGCGTATCGACCATCCCTAGAAATACTCCACGTTTACTGAGATCTTTTGCTAATTCCACTGCCTCGTCTAATGTGGAACCGGCAGCTACTGCATTTGCGACCTGTATTGAAACCCAGCCAAGGCTCATTGAAGCTAGTTGAGTGTCGACTATCTCAATTCGGGTGCTAGTTGAGCCCATTTCTGACACAGCATTCACTGCAGAATTATGTGTCAGACTCAATTTCGAAGATAAATGTATTGAAATTATTTCGTCGTGTGTTTCAGCGAGCTTTTTGTAAAGCTCCATAAAAGTTCCGGCCGATGGGGCAGACGTAGTCGGGGTTACTTTGGAATCAGGCAGTTGTTCGTACATCTCGTCAGCTGAGATAGTTATGCCGTCAAGAAACGTTTGATCCTCGATATGGACATTAAGAGGAACCACGTTGATGTTGTGCTTTTTTGCGAGGTCTGGTGGTAGATCGGACGTACTATCGGTGACAACTGCGATGCTCATTAGCGTTCTCCGGAAATTTTGCCAGTCATTCTTCGCATGGAAGAGTACAGCGATCAACTGACATTTGTGGTTAGGTTACTCTACCGCAATTAGATAGTCGTAGTGTGGTTGTCCTCCGTAAACCACCTCAATATCAATAGTGTCGAATTTATTGGCGAGTATCTTGGTAGTTTCTTTGATTTGTTCTGCGTTCACCATCTCTCCTGTATATACCGTGACGATCTCTGCTTGATTAGATTGGGTTTGGATTAGCTCAGTTAGAACAATTATTGGATCATGACCTACCGTAATGATGTCGTCGTTAAATGTTCCAAACGTCATTCCCTTGTGTATTTCATGCTTGTCGATTGTGACGTTTTTTGTGGCCTTGCAGATACGTCCTTCTCCAACTTCACTTATGATTTCATTCATTGCTTCAGCGTTTTCGTCAATGTTTTGGTCGAGTCGAAGGGCTACCAGCGCTGAAATCCCTGTTTGCACAGAGCGGGTGGGAACGACTCTCACGGTTTTGTCTGTAAGTGATGGGATTTGTTGGGCGGCTGGGACGATATTTTTATTGTTTGGCAGCAGTATTACGTGATCGGAGGGAGCTGTTTCGACAGCAGTAAGCAAATCTGCCACAGATGAGTTCATTGTGTCGCCGCCATCGACGATAGATGTCACCCCCAGACCGGCACTTTTCATTAAGTTTTTCAGGCCATCGCCTGCAGCAACGGCGACCACAGCAATCTCAGACGACACAACTTCTGTGCTTTCATCGTCATCCCTGCGTTCCGATGCCCATTCCGCAGTTTGATTATCCATATTAGCGATTTCGATGTTAGATAGCATTCCGTATTCTAGGCCGGCACTTAAAGCCTTTCCCGGATCCTCCATATGGACATGCACTTTTGCGACTCCACCTATTCCGTCGACAATTGGTGAACGCCCGATAAGTTCCATTCGATCGCGAATATTTTCTAAATTTAGTTTTTCTGCTTCGATTGCAAAGACTGTGCAGTAACCCCAATCTAGCTCTTCAGATGCATTGACGAACTCGATATTTGCGGAACCAGAGAAGTCCGAATTCTCAGGAAGGGGAACGTTGATTACTCTTGCGAATGGAACCTCGCTGCGAAGGTATCGTAGTGCTCCGTCTAGCATCACTGCGAATCCAAACCCTCCGGAATCTACTACTTCCGCTTCAGCGAGTACTGGAAGCATGCCGGGTGTCCTACCGACGGAGTCAATAGATGCTGCAGCTACGTCAGCAAGAACTTTTTCCAAAGATTTATTTTGATCTGAAGAATTTTCTCCGACTTCGGCGCATTCGCGGTAGACAGTTAGCATAGTGCCTTCAACGGGATTTGGAACAACCCCATATGATTTTGTAGCTGCGATTCTTATGGACCGGGCAAACTGCTCACCAGCCAATTTAGATTCCCCATCCAGGGCTTCCGATAGTCCTTTGAAAAACTGGGCTAGTATAAGTCCTGAGTTACCACGTGCTCCTAGTAGTGCAGAGCTGGCCATTTTTTTCGAAATTTCTGCGACAGAGTTAGATGCATACCCATTTAAATCATCCAGCACGGATTTCACAGTTAAAAGCATGTTAGTACCGGTATCACCATCCGGTACGGGGAATACGTTTAACGCGTTGATGGTATCTCTATTTACTTCAAGCGCTTGAGCAGCTGCGCTCACCAGGTCGACCAGAAGTGCTCCATCTGCATCTAAAACTGGTTCAGTTGATTTAGGCATCAGATGGTCCACCTGTGGTAAATCCCGAGTGAATGCAGTTCAAGGTCACCAACCTAAATCGTATTTGAGTAAGTAAATTTCTATTGTTCAATACAGACACGCATGTTAACGTTAACCTACGGAGTTTCGGGTGGGCATTAATTCTCTTTACGGACCATTTGATCTCTTGTTACGTTTCATTTTTTATCTGAATTATTACCGAGAGTCTAATAGTTATGCCAAGCTCAGACCAAATCAGGGCAAAACTGGGTTTAGGGCCCCGCCCCAAGCCAATGTTTGGTCACAATCGATCACATGCTTTGAATGCCACGCGTAAAATTTCTAAACCTAATTTGCAAAATAAATGGGTTATGGTTGATGGGCAGCGTTATCGAATAAAATTGACCGCTCGAGAGATGCGTACCTTGGATAAGAAGGGTATATCTCTGTTATCAGGGTAGAGTTTCTTTGTACCCTCTCATAAGCTCCTCTGAACGAGAGGGGCTTTTTTATTCAAGGCTCATAGCTAGTTTTGATCTTCTCTACAGGTAGTGTTTTCTTCAACCATCTCGGGTGTCTTGATCCATTTAATCATGTTCGTTCGCACCAGCATGTCTTAGCGCTTTGATTCCCATTTTCAGACCGTTTGGATAATCGAACACACCAGTACCTGAAATCAGTGTTGTTGCGCCGGCATTGATAACTTCTCTTGCGGTGTCGACCTTGATTCCGCCATCAACTGCAATCTCAAGATCTGTCCCGGTTCGGTGAGCCATTTCTGTTAGTTCTGTGATCTTGGGTAACATCTCACTCATGAAACGTTGTCCGCCGAATCCCGGCTCGACTGTCATTACGAGTACTCTTTCGATTGATGAAATAAACGGCTGTAGTACCGAAGCCGGTGTATCGGGCTTTAGTGACACAGCCGCAACCATGCCCGTGACTCGCGTATCCCCTAGTGAGGTTTCGAGATCGTCACATGCCTCAACATGAATTGTGAATATGTCGCCTCCAGCCTCGGCGAACTGCTTTGCATAACGAGCTGGCTCAGTGACCATCATGTGAATGTCGATTGGTAATTTAGTGAGTGGTCTTATGGCTTCAAGGATAGGTATTCCGATAGTGATGTTGGGGACGAAAAGGCCGTCCATCACGTCAAAATGAAGTTCGTCTGCACCGGCTTGTTCCACAGCCTCAATTGAATCGGCGAGATGTGCGAAATCTGCAGCCAAAAGAGAGGGAGAGATATTTATTTGATGTGACACTTAGTGATCCTAGAGAGCTAATTTATGAGGTGTTCTGCTAGGGCATTCGGATAGTAGGACATGATGGTATCGGCGCCAGCAGACGCGCTGGCTACCATTCCTTCTATATCGTCCATCACTCCGGGGCCCGAAGCAATAATTTTCTTGCCACTGTCATGCACGGCTCGCACCTCATTGAAATTCATTGGATAGCGGGTGTAAATCCACGATGAGTATGGATCTGATATTGCTAATGAAAGTTCACCAGCAGAGTTAGCTACCGTTGCACACTGGAAGTCTGAATCTCCTTCATAAAAGCGTCTTCTAACATCTACAGACTGGTGAATAAGACCAATTCCTACTGTTTTCGATAGTAAGTTTCGCTGTGATAATCCGCTACAGATTTTCCTTATGCTTCCAGGGTCTAGTGTTTTCATTTCTAGAATCAGGGTGGTTTCTGCAGTCCCATGTTCTTTTACGGCGTCGAATGTTTCTTCTAGAGTTGGAATTTGCTCTCCTTTGAATTCAGAACTCCACCAACTACCTGCATCAAGATCTTTCAATTCAGAGAGTGTCATTTTAGCGACCTCTCCTGAACCGTTAGTTGTCCGGTCCACAGTGTCATCATGCATGACGACTATGTGTTCGTCGACTGTTCCTCTAGCATCGATTTCGATTGCCATTCCCTTTTTGAGAGCAGCTTTGAAAGCGGCGATGGTATTTTCCGGGTATATCTCATCTAGACCACGGTGGGCGATGATGATCGAGTCATTCACGGGGATTAAATCTTTTTCTTTTTTTCCTGAATTTCGGGGTTATTCAGTACAAATTTAGTCCAATCCAGCTAGCATTTGCTTAGCCTCGGCAATCGCTTCGCTAACACGGTTGGGTGCAGTTCCTCCGGGAATATTACGGGCTGCAACTGCTGATTCAAGAGTAATTTCCATTACATCTGCCTCAAACAAATCAGAAACTTCCTGGAAGTCACTTATCGTTAGATTACTGAATCCAATTCCACGTGCCACACACTTTTTCGAAAGATCCGAAACAGCTATGTAGGCCTCACGGAACGGAACGTCTTTTGCTACTAAATAATCAGCGATATCGGTCGCAAGCATGAGACTTTGTTCGGCTGCCTGTTTCATGCGATCTGTATCTACGGTAATAGAGTTCACCATGCCTGCTGCTGATTCTAAGGACTCGATTACGGTATCAGCGGTATCGAATAGACCTTCTTTATCCTCTTGGAGGTCACGATTGTAAGCAAGTGGAAGACCTTTGATTGTGGTCAAAAGAGCCATTAGCGCTCCATACACTCGACCCGTCTTTCCTCTAATCAGTTCTGCGAAATCGGGGTTGCGCTTTTGCGGCATAATGCTCGATCCTGACGTGTATTCGTCAGATAATTTAACGAATCCGAATTCGTCTGATGACCAAATCACCAATTCTTCGGCTAGACGAGAAAGATGTGCCATAGTGAGAGATGAGGCTGTGAGGAATTCCACAATGAAGTCACGGTCTGATACCGCATCTATCGAATTACGAGATATTTCGGTGAAATCGAGTTGCTCAGCCACCCATTTCCTATCAATTGGATATGTGACGCCGGCGATAGCACCCGATCCAAGTGGCATGGTGTCCGTCGATTCCGCTGCTTGGGCAAAGCGTGTGGCATCCCGATCAAACATTTCAAAATAAGCCAGTAAGTGATGAGCGAATACGATCGGTTGTCCACGTTGCATGTGGGTGTATCCAGGGACAATAGTATTTACGTGCTGCTCAGCGAGATTTACCAGAGCACTTTGAAGTGCTCCTACAGCGTTAAATGCGCGGCCGCATGCAGCTTCAGTCCACAGGCGAGTATCAGTGGCGACCTGATCGTTACGCGAGCGTCCTGTGTGTAGTTTCCCCGCTGGATCACCGATCAGTTCGTATAGACGAGATTCGATGTTCATGTGTATGTCTTCAATATCGGACTTCCATACGAACTCGTCGTTCTCGATTTCTAATGCGATTTTACTCAGCCCATCGACGATTTTATTAACGTCATCGGAATGAATAATGCCCTGACGACCTAACATACGTGCGTGAACGATTGAGCTGGCTATGTCTTCACGATACAGTCGACTGTCGTAATGAATTGAAACTGTAAAGTTACTGGCTAGTTGGCTGCCACGTGCGGCTGCAGATGGGTTTTTCTTTTTGTCGTTTGAACCTGTCATTAAATTTGGTCTTTTAGTTGTTGTTTTAATGCAAAGTGAAAATGCATAACGCTCATCATTATCGTTATTGACGGGAAATTTTTTTCATTAGTGTGAATTATTCCGTTGCACCCGTTGCCTAATTCACTCTCAAAGGGCGATCGAAATGTTTGTGCTAGATACAAAAATTGTGCCTAGCGGGAAAAGGCACCCTATCGTGCTTCTGAATTTGTCTGTTTTCGAGCTTGTGTTCTAGCTGACAATGAATATATATCGATAAACCCGGTTGCAGCTTCATGGTCAAATGAGTCTGTAGTCGAGTAAGTTGCCAGATCAAAATCGTAAAGTGAAAATGGTGAACGCCGCCCGACGACCGTGCATGAACCTTTGTGAAGGCGCAGACGAACATCACCTGTTGAGTATTCATGTGCACTGTCCATAAATGCAGCTATGTTTGTACGGAGTTCTGTAAACCAGCGGCCGTCATAGACCATGTCAGAGTAAATAGTCGACAGATTTGCCTTTACTCTCTGTTGTTCACGCGACATGGTTGATGTTTCCAGTGCTTTTAGAGCAGTATGCAATACAACAGCAGCCGGTGTCTCATAAACTTCACGTGATTTGATTCCCACGAGACGATTCTCGATGTGGTCAATACGCCCGACACCGTGATTTCCAGCGATCCGGTTGATGTCCGCAATTAAATCTACACCAGACTTCAGTGACCCATTTATGGAAATGGGGACACCTTTTTCGAACCCGATAGAAATTTCTATTGGTTCTTCAGGAGTGTCGGATATTGGCTTGGTCCAAGAGAATGCGTCTTCAGGGGGCTCTAGCCAAGTGTCTTCGAGATCTTCGCCCTCTATTGCCTGCCCCCAAAGATTACGATCTATGGAATAGACGCGCTGGTCACTTCCTACTTCGCGCAGTTCAAGTCCTGCCTTTTGTGCGTATAGTTTCTCCTCGTCACGAGTCATGCCCCATTCACGTGCAGGGGCGATTATTTTCAGAGGATCTGCGTGGGCTGCTAGAGTCATTATCCCGGCATCGAACCGGACCTGATCGTTTCCTTTTCCCGTGCAGCCATGTGCGACAGCAGAAGCCCCGACTTCGCGTGCGGCTTCGACTAGTTTTTTCGCCATTAATGGCCGACCCAACGCGGTAGAAAGGGCGTATACGCCTTCGTACATCGCCCCTGCTTTTAGTCCGGGGAACACATATTCGTTAACAAACTCGTCTCTAACATCCCAAATGAGAGATTGGATGGCACCAGCCTGTGCGGCGCGTTCTTCTACACCGACGATTTCGGGGCCTGCGCCAAGATCAACGGTGAGAGTTACAACGTCCATGTTGTAGTTTTCTTGGATCCATACTGTTGAGATTGTCGAGTCCATGCCACCGCTGTAAGCGAGGACACACTTTTCTCTTGCCATATCTGAGTTTGATTCCTTATATGTGAGGAGCCTGACGCTTCAATTGCGTCGCGATGTATTCAGACTATTCTCTCGCTTGTTGCAAGAGATGTCATCCCCAAGCCTTATCAAGGATGGTGGCTGTTCGTATCCGATATTGTGAGAGAAGTTTAGTTGTTTATATTTGTGAAAACTTTGTCCAATATGGCCACAGCCTCATCGATTTCTTCTCGCGTTACGTTGAGTGGCGGCATGAAACGAACCATATTGGGCCGGACGGCATTGATCAGTAAACCTTCTGGCAGTGCCGCTGTTACGGTTGCTCCTGCGATTTCTTCAGTCATTTGGATAGCTATTAACAATCCCATCCCTCTCACTTCTTCTATAAAGCTGTGCTTTTCTGCCAATGCCGTCAGTTTGCCTTGAAAATAGGCACCGGTTTCAGTTGCTAATGCTGGAATGTCTTCATCTACGATCACTTTGGCTGCTGCAGATCCAGCAGCGGTAGTCAGAGCGTTACCACCAAAGGTTGAACCGTGATCACCTGGTTCTAATACCGAGCAAAACTCTTTTGTTGTGAATGCACCAAGTGGCGCACCAGACCCAAGTGCCTTCGCAAGTGTCATTACATCTGGTTCTACACCCGCGAATTGCTGGTATCCAAATAGAGTTCCTAGTCGGCCCATGCCAGTTTGAACCTCATCCAGCATGAAAAGAATGTTCTTGTCGTGGCAGAAGTCCATCACATCTTTTAGGTAGTTATCGGAAGGAACATTTACTCCACCTTCTCCTTGTACTGGCTCAAGTAAAACAGCACAAGTTTGTCCTTCTTTGTAAGAGTCTTTAATTGCTTGGATGTCGTTGTATGGGACATTTACGAAACCTGGCATCAATGGTCGCCAGTTATCTTGATAGTGTGGCTGACCGGTTGCTGCCATCATGGCTTGAGTGCGCCCATGGAATGAGTCCAGAGTTGTGATGATTTCATATGCGCCATCTAATTTGATCTTGCCCCATTTTCTAGCAACTTTACAGGCACCTTCGTTGGCCTCTGCACCAGAGTTGCAAAAGAAAACTCTATCGATGTCAGAATTGTCCACAATTATTTTTGCGAGTGGTAGTTGTGGGGTCGTATAGAACAAGTTTGACATCTGTAAGATTTTGCCCGCTTGATCACGAATCGCATCAGTGACTGCAGGGTGGCTGTGCCCGAGGTTGAGTACCGCCCACCCTGCTGTGAAGTCTAGATAGCTGTTACCGTCATTATCAAACACTCTGGTACCTTCGCCACGTACCAGCACAGGAGGCATGCGATTTACTACTTGCATGTAGTATTTTGATTCGAGATTTTTGTATTCAGCCGAGCTAGTCATGTTTGTTCTCCCTGAGAGCCTTCGACGATAGGCGGTAGCCCTAGTATTCTCGATTAGTTGCGCTTTTGCTCAGAATACTTTGTACTTGATACCTTGATCTGATGAATCTGAGCCGAAAAAGGTCGATAGAGAGAGAACTATACCGTAGGCGTGATCTACTTGACGACCGTTAAAATGGTAATTAGTCCTTCCGGCCCGGTTTCCACCCGCGCGTTACGGCCTTCGCAAATAAAACTGCAGCAAGCATTGATGATGCGACCATAGCAGGCCATTGATAGCCAAAGGGTATCGCTAGTAGCAATATAACGATCAGGCCTGTCAGTGCGCCGTGAGCGCTACTCTTGACCCACGCGATCATCAATATACCTGCGACTATTCCCGTAATACCTGCCAATGGCATCAGTCCTAGGACTACACCCGCTCCAGTGGCAAGTCCTGCGCCACCTTTGAATCGATTGAATATTGGATACCAGTGTCCAATTACCGCTGCTGCACCTGCGATTATCCAAAGATCTTGAGGCGCACCCATCATATTCGCTATAAATACCGGTAACGCACCTTTTAGTCCATCTGCAAGAAATACTGCTGCACCTATTCGTTTATCGATTTTTCGAAAAACGTTTGCAGCGCCCGGGTTACCTGTACCGACTTCGAACAAATCGATACCAGATCGCATTGTGAACAACCGTGCAAACGGAATCGAGCCAAGCAAATAGCCAACAACCAGCATCACAATTACGTGGCTGCTCGTATCCATCTTTTGTCCTTTATTTGGTCTGTTATGAGTAGGCAGTCAGATGATTCTTGTGCCAATATCCTCGCCTTCAACGCAGGCTAACAGTGCCCCTGAAATCCGACCATCTATGATGTGCCCTGATCCAACAACAGACACTGCGTCGACGCAGGCTTGGATTTTGGGAATCATTCCTCCTGCAGCGATCCCGCCGGCGATTAGGTCCATTGCCTGCCCTTTAGTCATTCGGGGTATCAGGCGCCTTCTGGCATCCAGAACGCCTTCTACGTCGGTCTGGAATATCAGTTGATTAGCCTGAACGGCTTTAGCAATGTGTCCTGCCGACGTATCGGCGTTGATATTCAATATTCCATCTTCATTGATGTTTGATGGGTAGAGATTTAGTGCTGTGGGAGCAATTACAGGAATATAGCCAGCATTAATGAGAGCTTCTATTGGGGCTGGATTTGCTTTGACGATTTTTCCTACATATCCGAGATCTGGGTTAAGCACTTCTGCTTCTAGCAATCCATCTGACACCCCGGAAATGCCGACAGCGTTTGCCCCTGCTGATTGAAATTCAGCAACCAGTTGAGAGTTTACGAGTCCAGCCAGGACAGCTATAGCAACATCAAGAGTCGCTTTGTCGGTGCGTCTTAGTCCATCAATGAATTCTGGTTGTATTCCTTGCTTGGCGACCCAGTCAGTTATCACTTTTCCACCGCCATGCACCACCACTGGTTTTATACCGCGTTTCCATAAGGCGGCGATATCAGGAATAGTACTGTCGCCCTCACCAAGGGTACTGCCACCGACTTTTATGACGATTGTTTTATTTTCCAAGACGCGTGGTATTGCGGTGTTCATACGAATACCACCATATTTTTAGAAAAGTACAAGTAATTTGGGTTAATGAGCAACAGTCCGACCCTTTGATGGCCTATCACTGAAATAGCCTTTTGTTGAGGACTATGTTGTGTATGCCGAGTTGAACACGACATATTCTTCGGTAAGATCGCAGCCCCATGCTTGTCCTGATCCCTTGCCAACGTTGAGATTAACTCGAAGCCTCACCTCATCGTCTCCAAGGGCGCTCACCACGCTTTGGACGTTATAAGAAATTCCCTTGCCATCGGCTACTATCTGTATGTCATTTACGTAGCAGTTGATCTTTGATTCATCCAAGTTAATTCCTGATTTACCCACCGCCATGAAAATACGTCCCCAATTAGGGTCTCGGCCATAGACTGCCGTTTTCACTAGAAGCGAAGCTGCACACGCTCTTGAAGCTTTAAGAGCATCGTCATCGGAGTGTGCTCCATCAACTGTCACTTCGATAAGTTTGGTAGCACCTTCTCCATCACGCGCTATTTCAATGGCGAGGTGTTTACATACTGCGAGTACGGCCTGTGCAAACGCATCAGAGGCATCATTACCGCCCTTCAGTAAAGCTCCTTCCGCGGCGCCGTTGGCCATGAGTATCACGGTGTCATTAGTGCTTTGATCGCCATCAACATCGATTTGATTGAAAGATAGTTTTACGGCGTTCGATAGAGTTTCTTGTAAGAATGCCGGGTCAACATTCGCATCGGTTGTGGTAAATGCGAGCATGGTCGCCATATTCGGGTGGATCATTCCTGATCCTTTAGATACACCGCCAACAGTGTGGGTTATGCCATCAACTTCGAAAGAAACAGCGATTTCCTTTGATCTTTTATCAGTAGTCAATATTGCTTTCGCAAATTCGCCGCCACCATCTTCAGTTACGTTTATTTTTGGGATGTATTCACGCATCAGGGCCATTGGTAGTTCTACCCCGATTACTCCTGTCGACGCGACCAGTGTTTCCTCCGACGTCGTACCCAGATGCAAGGCAGCTATATCTGTTGTTTCTTTTGCATCTACAAGGCCCTGGTCACCTACTGCGCAGTTCGCACAACCACTGTTCGCTACTACTGCCTTTACTTTTTTGCTAATACCCACGCGGTCTCTTGTGAGGCTGGCGGATGGAGAGATGATGCTGTTTTGGGTGAATGTACCCGCTACATTGCATGGTTTATCTGACACCAGTAAACCGATGTCGCGTTTGTCGGTGCCTGGAGTTTTAATTCCGGCAAAAACTGCTCCGGCGGAAAAGCCTTTAGCTGAAGTGACTGTACCGTTGGGTACTGACGCAATTTGAATTGTCATGGCTATTAAACGTGAATTGCCCGGCTAGGCATGTATTTAAGTTGAATTAAGTTTCCATAGCGATCTAAAAAATAAACACCACGCAGTTGGGTAATTCAGTCGGTTGGTAACCGTGTTGCCAGTGTCCCAAAATGAGTAGTGCCGCAGTTCAAATCACGTTCAAAGTATATCAGTAGGCGTGTCTAGCATATCGATACAATGTTATTTGTGAGTGCCCATTGTGTGACCATATGGATGGTGATTGGTTCAGTGTTTACTGTATTTGAGTTATGACATTTCGTTCATCAATGATGGAGATAAATTAATACGGTACCTATCGACACAATTGTTGGGTGCTTCTAAGCTTGGAAGTAGAGTTTTGACTTTGGAGATATCTACACCGATGGTCTGAGGGGACATGAGCGATATTAAGCAGGTTGACGTATTGATTGCTGGGCAGGGCGCAGCGGCATTTGCAGCTGGCCTGTATGCAGCTCGTTATCAAATGAGCATTTTGATAGTCGGAGAATTGTTTGGTGGAGAGACTGCTATAGGTGGGTTGATCGAGAATTATCCCGGGCAGCCTGACATCGATGGTTTTGATCTTATGATGAAATTCAAAGATCAGGTGGATAAGCTCGACACTCCAATCGCATACTCCAACTTAGAATCCGTGACAAATAATGGTGATGTGTTTAGAGCTGTTTTAGGCGATGGAACAGAAATTGATGCACTGTCAATTATTTTGGCTGTAGGTCGTGAACGCAGGACACTTGATCTTCCAAACGAGGCCGAATGGACCGGTAACGGCGTTTCTTATTGCTCAACTTGTGATGCTCCTTTGTATCGCAATAAAGAGGCCGCCGCGGTTGTAGGCGGAGGTAATGCAGCAGTAGAAGGAGCGATCCTTTTAGCTAAGTATGCTCGCACGGTATATCTGATATACCGCAGAGATAAGTTAACGCGTCCCGAGCCGATTTTACTAAAGGTTTTGGAGCAGACTGATAATGTGAAGGTCCTCTACAGTACCGAGGTAACTGAGTTATTGGGTTCTGATGAAACCGGCCTGACTGGGATTAGTATCAGCAAGCAATGGGAAGGTCAGAACCAACTGTCTATTGATGGACTATTCGTTGAGGCTGGTGCGGATCCTCGCTTGGAGATTCCAGAACAACTTGGGTTAGATATTAATTCTGAGACTGGTGAAGTCCATGTAGATAAAAACCAACGGACTTCAGTCGAAGGCATATATGCAGCTGGTGATTTGACTGATGGCACAGAACTCAAACAGACGATCACAGCCGCGTCTCAGGGGGCTATTGCTGCTCTTTCTTCTTATCAACACACCATGGAAGTAAAAGCCAAACGGCAGGATGCCGGTATTTCCGAAGCTGCAGTCGTATCTGCTTCTTCAGGGGACTAGGTCGATATCAATGAAGGAAAAATTGATAGAGATACTGGTCTGTCCGACCTCTAAATCATCATTAAAGCTTGTCGTAGAAAAACGTGAAGGTGATGATGTTATTGAAGGCTCCTTAGTTTGTTCTGTCTGCAACCACGCGTTTGGAATAAGTGAGGGTGTGCCAAACTTACTACCCTGGGATGGGTGTACAGGATCGTGATTGCCTGATTATCTACTGCGTAGAGTCTTACTCTGCCTCGGCTGATTTAGACAAAATATCCCCAGCGATCAGAAAACACCCTGCATGAAATCCTATAACGCTTAACCCTGTACCCTGCGCGATATAGCCAGCGGCGTACAAATGCGGGATATCCACCGATTCAAATGTGGCTTGGTCTACAACCATCTGATTTAACTGGAATCTGAAGTTATCTCTTTTTTTGTGGAAAGTTAAATCACCGAATGAACTAAGTAATCCGTAATCGGGATCTCCTCCTATTTCCACGATGGCATGATCTGCTTGAACCACAATAGATCCTTCAGGAGTGGCGATATTTACCAGGCCATCTCTCTCAAAAGACGTCACTTTTGAACTGTATAGCAGGCCCATACGTTCTTGTTCACTCGTAAGAATTTCTGCCCAACGTTGATAATAGGGTAGGTATTGTGAAGCACTAATTAGATTGAGATGTGAGCTGGCTTCTTGCCTCATAACGTAGACGACTGAACGCCCACTGTCATGTAATTCTTGGGCAGCCCAATCGGCGGATCTGCCTCCCCCAATTACAACTACACGCTCCCCTGGGTAATCATCCGGGTGGGTATAAGCAGATGAAATATATTCGTGTTGAATGCCTTTTACGTTGAGTTTTCTAACAGCGGATCTGGGACCTACGGCAAAAACCAAATGATTGCATGAATATTGTTTTGTCCTACCGGTCGATTGTTCGACTGAATCAACGATAAAAGCTTTCCTAGACTTTTCAAGTGCGGGTGAGATCTTGGTTATTTTTACTCCTGTGCGGATGTGATTTTCCAGATTCAGTTTTCGCGTAAAAGCTTTGTAGTAGTCGATAAGATCGTCCCGATGGGCAAGATCGTCTAGATCTCGAGCACGTCCAGTTTCTTGATAGAACTTTCCAATAGGGTAATGGGCCAGTTCCATCCAATGTGCTGGTCCAAGTGTCATCTGTTCACGGGGCACATTGTTCCAGAGACCACCGGGACTATCGGTGGTCAGCATCAACCAGTCGGTACGAGCACGTTTTGTGAACTCCAGGGTCCATTTATCAGGTGGCAATGCTTCCTGGGTAGGGTGGTGACGCATACGAAAAAACTCTATCGGACGGTGACCGTTATCTAGGAGTGCATGCATGTCTAAGGCAAGCGGGTTGTTTTCGTATTGTTTTGCTAAGCGCTGAACTTCACTTGACGGAAATTTGTAATCACCTTTAAATATTGGGTGCCAGCCTTCGAGTGTCGCGGCTACACCTAATCCTCCGGGACCTCCGCCCACTATGATCACGTTGTGGTGTTTTATGTGATCATTTTTCAAGACATTTGTGTTCCGATTATTGAAATAAACGACGTTGGCTTTTCGGATAAGTAAATCCGCGCAGCATTAGTTGGGGCTTATGAGTTTTAAGGTCGGATAGTTCACGCGTGCTGTTGTATCTATTCAACGATACGTGTTTTTACAACATCCATGTCTAATTCGACGCCTAATCCTGGCCCAGTCGGTGGAATGATGTATCCGTTCTCGAATGCCAGTGGCTCTTTGAAAATCGTCTTGTGTAATGGGCCTTGATTGGCTTCTTGAATTACAAAATTTGGTGAGCAGGTATCAACCTGGATTGCAGCGGCGGCTGCCACGGGTCCGCAGTACATATGCGGAGCAATCATTGCATAGTGGGCATCAGCTATCGCTGCTATTTTTGTTGCTTCTAATATTCCACCCGCCTGCCCGACATCAATCTGGATGATCTGTGCAGCTTGTTTTTCTATCAATTGTGCGAATTCATATTTGCCTACAAGTCTTTCTCCGCTCGCTATCGGGATACTTGTATGGGCTGCGACGCGTGCCATCTCATCGATATTTTCCGGCGGTACAGGTTCCTCAAACCAGAATGGGTTATAGGGTTCTAAGATTTTGGCCACTCGGATCGCGCTGTAAGTTGTGAGTTGACCGTGGGTTCCGATACCGACTTCTAATTCATCCCCCACGGTTTCTCTTATGCTCTTGAAAATGCGTTCTGCATTCTTAATTTCTGAAAGAGAAATGTCTCGCGGTGTCCCGTAGTGGACTCCCGCGAACGGGTCCAGTTTGCATGCAGAATTTCCTTCTTCTAGAAGTTGCTGTGCTATTTCACCAGCTTTTTCCGGGTTGTCCTGCCAGCCGGATGGCATGTACGCATATGCCCTAAGTTTTTCGTGAAATTTACCACCGAGAAGGTTATAGGTTGGTTGGCCGCTTGCTTTGCCTGCGATATCCCAAAGGGCAATATCGAATGCCGCGAGAATCGAAGTGTAGTGCAGGCTATGATGTCGGTAGTCGTGTCGACTGCCGTAAGCATTTTCAAAGATTCGTGAGATATTAAACGGGTCTTGCCCTATTACAAATGCCTCTGCAGTTTCGTGAATCAGTTGAATCTGGGAAGTGAACTCTTTCCAGTTGCTGCGGTTGAATGTACTGCCGGTGACCTTTTCGCCTAAGCCAGTGATGCCTTCATCAGTTTCGACCATAACGAAAAGGAAATATTTGCCACCGATATAGGGGGCTTCGTTCTCGACAACCATTGTTTTGACATCAGTGATTTTCAATTACATGACTCCTTCAGTCGATCCAGAATTTACTGCTCGAATATTCTGTGAGGAAGAGTTTATTTGAAACACGGTCGAAAAGGAGCCTGCGAGGAGTTAATTGATGAGGTTCACTTCAGCAGCAGATTCAAGACCTCTTGCCGTTCAGCAGCAGGCCCACCACGGTTCGGCGTACAAGGTACTTATACGTAACCACTCCTATGACGGAGGTCATAACGATCGACAATATGAACTTTATTTCTACTGGTATAGAAAAAGAAAACATGGCGAAGGTGATCATCGTCACGATCGGGAGATGTACCAGGTATATCCAGTATGCGGAGTCTGAGAGCCAGCGCCATGTATGGCTGTCTGAACCGAATTTGGCTTCTGACAGTCCTATGAATCCGTAAGAAAATAGTATGGCGCAGGCCGCTTTTAGCAGCAGCACTACACCCCAGAGCGGAGCATCCTCTTCATTTTTTGGATCGTACGCACCCAGTTCAGAGATCAGCCACAGGTACGCGGCGAAAGCAAGCAATGCGAATATCACGTAGTAGACCCAGTAAGACTTCATGCGATTAAACAGGCTCATGTTGCTGAACAAACCGTAACCCAGAAAGAAATATATCGAGGTGCCAGCTAGATTTGCGATCAACTCACCGCCGGTAGGTATCAACACGAAAAACAAAATAATGATTATGGCCAGCGGTACAGGAAGATATATAACCCCTACAAAAAATCTTTTGAACATGGCCCATGAGGCCTTGAAAATCCCTGGCCTGAAAATCGTTGCAGTAGCTGAGGAGATCAGTCTGATAATTCCCACTATCCCGACGAACAGCAGCAGGTGTATCAGGAACCAGAGATGATTTGGGTTGAAAAATATCTCGGCCTTTATTCCATCGGCACCCGGGAATTGACCCTTGAATCCGTACCCAAATATTTGTGGCAGCACCAGGGCTATCGGTATCCAGAAGATAAAAAGCGGAAGCGCCACTCTCTTGAACCTGTGATCAGCCCAGTAGATGGTAGATCGCCTGTTTATAACCAGGGCCGATAAGAATCCTGACAATATGAAAAACACTGGCATACGCCATATATGTATAAATTCGAATATGGCTTTTATCGGTTTTGAGTGATCATCTGCCGGCCAGAAGCCGTCTGTAAAAAAATATGGCAGAGCAGCATGGAGAACGATTCCCATCGCCATTGCAAGCGCTCGCAGAGCATCCAGGCCGTGATACCGGATGATCTCAGGCTGAAGTTCAACATCCGGAGATACGCTGAGAGATTCGGCGGTTTCTGCTGGGCTTTGATCTCTCGACATGATTCAGAGTTTAAGTAGTTGGCTCAGGTGCTTTAAATAGCTTCAGGTTAGAGCGAACCCATCCAGAGTTGGTTTATAAAAATGGTCGGGGAGCCGGGATTTGAACCCGGGACCTCTTCGTCCCGAACGAAGCGCGCTACCGAGCTGCGCCACTCCCCGAATATGGATAAAGATTATATCTGTACTGCTATGAATTCCGGGAAGATGTCTGTTGAGAGACCTAATGGATTCACCTTGGACGAATCTTGTTTATCAAACAGGTTTGACGATCCAGTCCGCTCCTTCACCTCGTACAACCCGTCCTGCGTTCTCCATTGTGAACTGGGCTGCATTGAGTTCTGATTCAAGGGCACGAGTTGCCAGGTGTGGAGTTACCACAACGTTCGGCATGGTGGGCAAAGGATTATCTGATTCGATTGGTTCGATCTCCGTCACGTCCAGGCCAGCTGCAAAAATTTCTTTCGACTCGAGTGCTCTGATCAGGGCGTTTTCGTCGACTACAGGACCCCGACATGTGTTGATAAGGATTGCGGTAGGTTTCATCATTTCGAATTCAGCGTCAGACATCATGTGAGTAGTTACTCGATCAAGAGGCACGTGAAGCGTGATGATGTCCGAAGTCGAGATCAGCTCTTCGAGGCTTACTTTTTTGGCTCCTGTTGCAGTTACGTAATCTGCAGGGTGATCAATAATGTCGTGATATACCAACTCGCATTCCCATCCGGCCAGGCGTTTTGCTACTCTTGATCCGATTCTTCCAAGCCCGATGATCCCTATACGTTTACCGACAAGGGTGTGAAATTCTGTTCGATCACCTTCAACCCCTGCCATCCATGTGCCCTGTTTGACACTTTCGATCTGAACATCGAGCTTTCTGTTCGTTGAGAACATTAGCCCGATGGCGTGTTCGGCCACTGCAACAGCGTTTGCTCCACCGTTGTTGGCGACATCCACACCTAGTTCAGCAAGCGCTGCTTTATCTATCCAGTCTGTTCCAGCACTGGGCGTTTGGACCAGCTTTAGCGTGCTGATCTTTTCAGCCAGTTCGGCTAACTCGTCGTATTTGCCGTGGGGTACGACTACGACCGCACCCTGGCACTGTTCAGCTACATCATCTAATGGCTGTTCGCTGTCTACAATCCTGAGGTCGATTTGACCGACTTGATCGGCTGCATCCTGTGTTTCTTTCATTCGAACTTCGGAGCCTTCGTTTGTGGGACTGAGGATTACTACGATGTTAGACATAAGTTTTAGTTTTTCTGTTTTGTGGTTACGAATAGCGATAAAACGGTTTACTTATAAAGCGGACCGTATGCTCGACGGCAGATTATACTTACAAGATGTGATCGAATTGCTACTTAAGCCTCGATCTTATTCAATGTATGGCATTAATGGCGTAGCAGTTCGTTCGAACAAACTTCAATATGTTGATCATTTTTCACGATAATTAAATTGAACTCAGTAACCGTTCGCGCTCCTGCGACCACCGCCAATCTTGGGCCTGGATTCGACAGTCTTGGCCTAGCTCTTGACCTTTGGAATGAGTTGACCGTGACGCGCGGAAAATTTTCGGTGACCGCAACTGGAGAGGGTGTAGATATTGTTCCGCAGGACACTCGTAATCTGGTTGTGACGGGTCTCGAAGCAGTTTTCAACTATATCGACGAACCAGTACCTGGGTTGCGGTATGAGTGTAGTAACGTGATTCCGTTTGCGAGAGGACTCGGTAGTAGTTCAGCAGCGATTGTGACCGGATTGATAGCAGGTTCTGCTATGTCCGGTGCTGATCTTACCAATGAAGAAATAACAACGTTGGCTGCCGACATCGAGGGTCACCCTGACAATGTAGCCCCTGCGATTTACGGTGGCTGCACTGTTGGTGTTCGCAATGGAACCGATAACTGGATTGTTGACCAGGTGAATATTCCAGAAGAGCTATGCGCTGTGATTTTTGTTCCCGAAGTGCAGACGAATACGCATGAATCCAGAGCAGTGCTACCTGACCAGATAAGTCGCAGTGATGCTGTTTTCAATATAGGAAGGGCTGCAATGCTCGTTAATGCTTTGTCATCAGGGCGTTTGGAGCTTTTGAAATATGCTACGGACGATCGATTGCATCAGCCACATCGAGCACAGGGATTCAAGGCTATGCCACAACTTATAGATGCCGCAATCAAGGGTGGTGCTCATGGTGCCTTTCTATCTGGTTCAGGTCCTTCAGTATTGGCCTTGGCGACCGGACGCGAGGTGACTATTAGTTACGAGATGACAGAAACTGCTCGGACGTTGGGTGTGGATGGCAAGGCCATGATATTGCCAGTTGCTCAAGGTGGTGCATCGGTGTTGTCAAGTTCATGACTATCAACGTTAGTGATGCTAGGCCTGTCGTCGTACAGAAATATGGTGGCAGTTCTCTGGCTGACGCTGAGCATATCCATAACGTTGCGGCTCGTATTCAACTACGCAGGGATGATGGTGTTGATGTAATAGTGGTTGTTTCTGCTATGGGGGATTCGACCGATGAATTAATCTCTCTGTCAGAAGCTGTTGCGGGAGGCACGCAGCCCGATGCACGAGAGATGGACACTCTGTTGTCTACAGGCGAGCTTGTAAGTTCCACGCTGATGGCCATGGCACTGAAAGCTCGCGGATGTGATTCGATCAGTCTTAGTGGGATTCAGGCCGGTATTAAGACTGATGCTGTGCATGGATCGGCCCGTATTGCCGACATTAATACAGACCGTATTCGCACTGAACTTGATAAAGGTCGTATTGTTATAGTTGCTGGCTTCCAGGGTCTGGCTGAATCAGGTGATATAACCACCCTTGGCAGAGGGGGTTCTGACACTACTGCTGTCGCACTGGCGGTGGCGGTCGATGCGGAGCGTTGCGAGATTTATACTGACGTTGATGGCATCTACACCACGGATCCACGCTTAACTGATAAGGCGCGCAAGTTATCTGAAATTGGCTTCGATGAGATGCTCGAAATGGCTGTTCTCGGGGCAAAAATGAACCCGCGTTCTATTGAACTCGGTGCGGTTTACGATATGCCCGTTTATGTTGCATCGTCGTTTTCAAGTGAGCCAGGAACTCTTATCCATGGAGGTGAGCAAACGATGGAGGTTCGTAAGGCAGTTACAGGTATCGCTGTAGATTCAAATGTAGCCAAGATTACCGTCAGAGGTGTGGTTGACCGACCAGGAGTTGCGGCAGGCCTCCTAAAGCCGTTGGCAGATGAGGGCGTTAGCGTTGATGTAATTGTTCAAAATACTAGTTCTGATGGAACAACTGATTTCACGTTCACCGTTGGCCAGGCGAGTGTGGTTAAAGCTGCACAGTTAATTGAAGATCAGTCGGTCATCGAGTACGCCGAAGTGATCACCGGATCTAATTTGGCAAAGGTGAGCATAGTCGGCACCGGTATGGAGAATGCTCCTGGTTACGCTGCGAGAATGTTCTCCACACTTTCCGAAGCTAAGGTGAATATAGACATGATCACGACTTCTGAGATACGTATCACGACGATTATTGATCGAGAACAGGTCCAGAAAGCAGTGCAGTCGCTTCATGATGCTTTTGAACTTGAAAAGTCACAATAAATTCGTTTATATAAAATTCCGTGTATTCTCCATAGCCTTGAATTTGTAATTTGACCCAAACGTACCTAAGCGTCGTAATTCCTGCCTTCAACGAAGAGGTTCGGATCGCCTCGACCGTTAAATCTATAGTTGATTACCTTTCTGGATGGTTACCCGATTCAAATTCATCGCGTAATTGGGAGATTCTGGTGATCAATGATGGATCAAGTGATTCCACAGCTTCGATAGTCGTTAAATTGAGCGAATCTGATGGTCGGATCAAACTTATTGACCTCCCGCACGGTGGTAAGGGTTCAGCGGTTAGAAGAGGTATGGATGAGGCTCGAGGGGAGTGGAGATTTTTGTGCGACGCTGACCTTTCCATGCCCATAGATAATCTAGCGAGGTTTTTTGTTGGAGTTGACGGGCATCCTGAATATGACGTTGCTATAGCCTCTCGAGAGGCTTCGGGGTCTCGAAGATTTAACGAACCGAAGAGTCGTCATGTAAAAGGACGGTTATTCAACTATGCGGTGAAAATACTTGCATTACGAGGAATTGAAGATACCCAGTGCGGCTTTAAGTTGTTTTCAGCAGAATCTGCAACGAAATTGTTTCCACACCAATCTCTTGATGGATGGGCATTTGACGTTGAGTTGCTGGTAATGGCCAAGAAAGCAGGGTTTGGTGTTGGTGAGGTGCCAATCGACTGGTATTACGGAGAAGGCTCTAAAATGACGCTGGCTAAAGGCATTGTCGCGGTGCTTGATGTCGCTAAGGTTGGATTCAACAATCTGCGGGGTAAGTACGGTATTCTTTTGCGTAACGATGGATCATAATGCTGTTTCAAAATCCTCCTACATCGCAAATACGATCTATATTGCTGCAGGCAAAAACTATCGCCGTGGTTGGTATATCAGAAAGAGAAGATCGCGCTAGTAACTACGTCTCTGACTATATGCAATCTCAGGGTTACAAGATCTACCCGGTCAATCCGAACATTGAGGAATGGTTTGGATCGAAAAGTTATGACTCCATTGAGGATGTGCCAGACAAAATAGATATTGTCGATGTATTTCGGCGATCTGCGAGTGTTATGCCGGTAGCTGAAGATGCGGTTGCATCTGGTGCGAAGGTTCTCTGGCTTCAACAAGGAATAGTCAATCAAGAGGCCGCTACATTTGCACTAGATAGGGGCCTTGAGGTCGTGATGGACTCGTGCATTATGGTTGAGCATAAGTCAATGAAACTTGGGCTGTAGATTTGGTAAACGCAATTTCTACTCCTGATCAAAACACCCTGAAAGTGGCGGTTGTAGTTCCGACTTATAACGAATCGGAAACTTTGCCTCAATTGATTGAAAAAGTTGTCGCACAAGGCATTGATGGATTGGGTTTCATTGTTGTTGATGACGGTTCACCTGACGGCACAGGGGCGATTGCCGACGGACTCGCCGATGAATTTACCGGCGTTTTCATTGTTCTTCATCGAGAAGGCAAGCAGGGACTGGGTACTGCGTATATGGCAGGATTCCAAACGGCTTTAGATGCCGGAGCTCAAAACATTGTGGAAATGGATGCAGATTTATCGCATCCTCCCGAAGTCTTACCTGGGCTTATTGCTGAGCTTGATGAGGCAGATGTTGCTGTCGCTTCTCGCTACACCCCCGGTGGGGGCGTAGATCCGGGATGGAGTTGGGCAAGAAAACAGATCAGTTACTGGGGTAACGTCGGCATCAGGCTAATACTCGGGCTTGAAGTAAAGGATGCTACAGCCGGGTTCAAAGCTTTCAGAAGAACCACTTTAGAACGTATTGGGCTGGATCGACTTAGGTTAAGTGGATTTGGTTTTCAGGCCGAAGTCGCGTACAGATGTGAACAGACAGGGTTGAAAGTCGTTGAGCATCCATATGTTTTCATGGAGCGTACAGCTGGCAAGTCTAAGATGTCTTTTGGCATTGTAGTAGAAGCGTTCTTTCGTCTCTCCTGGCTACGCATTCGGCGATAGTACAACGCGTTTTTTCTCTGTCCTGAACCGAATTTTTTTCGTGGAGCCATCAGTGAAAATTCTTGGGTTTTTCATTCGACTTTAGTTCGGCACTCGTAAAACCAGTAAGTCGGCGTACTTGAAATTGTTGTTATGACCTATAGCTGGCTGGTAAATCTCATAGGTAACTGGACGTTAAATTCTTGATCAGTAGGTATCACGAGACTGTTTAAAGAGCCTTTTATGGTTATAAAAAATAAAGCACTTCAAAATGACCGATCCTTTACCCAGATAGAACAAATCGCTATTGATCATGCGTTATCAGGTCGATGGAAAGAAGCAGTTAAGCTGAACCTAGAGGGATCGGCGATTTACCCTGAAAATATTGGGTGTCACAACAGATTGGCAAAGGCATATCTTGAATTGGGTAGATATAAACAGGCGCGTGCTTCAATCAAAAGGGCATTAGCTATAGATCCAGGTAGTCGAGTTGCGAGGCGTCAGTGGGACAGACTCTCGGAACTTGATGATTCAGAAATTTCTCGTAGAACTTTTGGCAATACCGCTATAAGTCCCGCGTTATTTATTTCCGACCCTGCAGTAGCGACCGCTTCTGAACTGAACAAAGTGGCAGATGCAAAAATTCTTGCTTCCGTATCACCTGGAGATAACCTGAAGCTGGTTATTGATGAAGGTATAGGAACTGTTGAGACCAGCGGCGGTGAATATCTGGGTGCGCTGGATGTTCGCCTCGTGGTTAGATTACAGAAGATGATAGATGGTGGTAACGAATATGAAGTGCTTGCTGCGAAGCTAACAGATTCCGAAGTGATAGTTATTGTTCGTGAAGTTAAGCGTTCACGTGCACAGGCCCACATCGCGTCGTTCCCCTTGTATCTTCAACAGAAGATCAATGATTTAGAGACAGACGATCCAGGTGAAATTGAGAATGGCGATGAGGTCGAAGTTGAAGAGTTGGTTGTTAGATTATTAGAGGATGGGCCTGTCGGATCTGCTATGTCTGGCGAATTTGATGAGCCTCTTGACGACTGATTCCCTACTTACTAGGCATAGCCACTCCGTCTCAAAACATTCTTTACTGCTGATACAAACGCATCTACATCGTCTTCGGTGTGAACAGTAGAAACATTACCTGCACAGCGATTTGACATCAGGAATCCTTCGTTCAGTAATCCTATGAACATTGTTTGCATCATCTCTTTGTTGTTGGTTGCATAGGTCCTGTAGTCAGTAACTTCTGTTGATGTGAATTGTAAAGCGAAAAGAGATGCCACTCCAGTTACGCTCATAGGAACTTCCAGTTCCGCAAAAAGTGTTCTCAACTTGCTGCGGAGCATGTCTCCAAGGCGTTCTAGGTATTCGTATTTATCTGGTGTGAGGCTTTCAAGCGTTGCCACCCCAGCCACTGCCGTCATGGGGTTACCGTTGAATGTTCCGGCGTGCTGGACAACAGATCCTCCGTCAGAGGGATCCCATAATGACATGATGTCATCACGGCCGCCGAAGGCTCCTACAGGCATTCCGCCTCCCACTACTTTCCCGAAACAGGTTAAATCGGGTTTTACACCGTAGTAGTCCTGAGCGCCTCCATAGGCGATTCGGAATGCGATTACCTCATCGAATATTAATACGATGCCCAGATCGTCGGTTATTCGACGCAGACCTTCCAAGAATTCTGGTTTAGCAGGCACCATCCCACATTGTCCATTAACAGGCTCCACTATCACGGCTGCTAAATCGTCGGCGTGTTTGCGAATGATTTTTTCTGCCGCGGCAATATCGTTGAATGGTGTTATGAAGATATCGTCGACTGCTGTATCGGATATTCCTGGAAATGCGGCTACAGATTCTGGCGATTCAGCATCGCCAGCTTCGTCTAGCGGCGGGACAACGCTGATCTGTATAGCATCATGATTCCCGTGATATGCACCTTCGCATTTTATGAGTTTCTGTTTGCCGGTGAATGCTCTTGCAGCCCGGATTGCGTTGAGGGTCGCTTCTGTACCGGTGTTAACAAATCGGACCTTATCAAGAGAAGGGACACGTTCACACATCAGTTCTGCCCATCGGACAACGGATGGACTTGGAGCTGGAAATGACAGCCCCTTATCAATCTGTGAAGCCAGGGCTGATGTTACCTCTGGCGGTCGGTGTCCCAATATTAACGTCGTCATATTATTTACGAAGTCTGTTCTCTTGTTACCGTCTGCATCGGTCAGTGTCGTTCCCTCTCCACTTGTTATGTAGACCGGAAAGGGATCCCAGTAAATTGAATTACGGGTATCTCCGCCAGGCATAAATTTACTGGCTTTCTTGTGTAAGTCTTCGGAAATTGGGTTTGCTGTTGAATATGATGCAATTTCTCGTTCAAGTGGGGATGTCATTTCAGAATTTACAACCTGATCTACTGGGGTGGATTTTTTCCACAGTCATTTTAGATGTTTGTTAATACCTAGTTGATAAGAGCGTTTAATAAAGTCGGTAGCGCGCTGCCCGCTTTTGAACGCAAAGATATCTTACTGAGTGCAGTTAATTTTGTTTTATTCGGGTTAATTTCGACGATTGTGGCACCGGCGGACTCTGCAATCCAAACCAGACCGCTTGCTGGTCGCACTGTTCCTGATGTACCAATCGTAATGACGCAGTCTGCTTTATTGATTTCGGCTCTAGCTGCGGTCATTACGTCATCAGGGATTGGTTCTCCGAACATTACAGTGTCGAATTTCACTAAGCCATCGCACTTTTCACACGGTTTCGGGGCATACAAAGGGACGAAGCTGCCCAGTGATATACGTTCATTACATTCGATGCATCTCAATTTTGTTCGATTGCCATGAATTTCGATCAGGTTCTTCAGCCCGGCTTTCTCGTCCAGCCCGTCGATATTTTGGGTAATGACCGATTGTATGGCGCCCCTTTTTTCCATTTCAGCCAGGGCATAGTGGCCGGCATGTGGCTCTGCTCCTTCTAGAGCATCACGCAATTCCAGAATGTGGGCATCAGCTTCTTTATTGGCCCGACGGTTCCACCAACCGATTGGATCTTTTTTGAAATCAGCATACCCATCCATTCGAGGTGTGCCGTACTTTGTCCATAGTCCGCCCACTCCTCTGAATGGCGGAATTCCGCTTTCTACCGACATTCCGGCACCGGTCATCGCAACCACATATGTGGATTCGTTCATCAAGCAGGCGATCTCTTGGACCGTTTTTCGCAGATAGCTTGTTTTGACCTTTTCCATAGAAGGTTTAGGGGTTGGCATTTGCGATTGAATCTTGTGTAACGCGTCCATTCATAACCGTGTAGATATCGGCTTTTTCAAGGAAGTTATCAGGGAGTATTGCCCGCTCAGTTGCAGTCAAGAGCACCTGTTCGTGTTTTGTAGCTGCCTCTAGCACCAGCTTTCGGCGTTCTATATCAAGTTCCGAGAGGATATCGTCCAGTGCAAGAACCGGAGTTCGCCCAGTGGACTGTGTAACGAATACTGCTTCAGCAATTTTAAGAGCGAGTGCGATCGTTCGACATTGCCCGCGAGACGCGAAATTATCTGCTCGGTTGCCATTCAGTCGGATTTCTAAGTCATCTCTGTGTGGCCCGATTACTGTAATGCCTTGTGCTATTTCTCGTCGTTGTAGGGTTGGCAGGGCATTTGTTATTTCTTTCTCAATCATCTCCGCATTCATACTGCTGATGTTGACTGTGTCTTTAGAGGACGCCGTGATGCGAGGTTGGTATTCGAGCTCGAGCTTGTCACCATTTGTCAGGTCTTGATGTGCGGGTACGGCATGTTCATTTAATCCGTCCACCGATCTTCGACGGGAATCGGTGATTAATGCTCCTTCATACGCTAAGCGTTCATTCCAGAATGCGAGTTCATTTTCTTGTGAAAGGCCATCCCTTATTTGGCGGAGCAACTGATTCCGTTGGTTAACCACTTGTCTGTACCGTTGCAGGGATTTTAGGTAGACATTATTTGATTGAGAAATAAGGATGTCGAGGTATCTGCGGCGTCGACCGGGTGATCCGTAAATGATTTCCAAATCTTCTGCTTCAAAAAAGACTATGTTGAGGTTTCCTACAAAATCTATGGCCGAGCGCTTGATTCCATTTACTCGAAGACCTTTGCGAAACGCATGGGTTGCATTTTTTGAACGTTCAGTGGCGGTTATGTCAAAATCTATCTGCGCCTGAACTGTGCTGTCAGCACTGCGACCTACTCCCAAGACCTGGATGTGTCCACCGGTTTCTGCTAATGACCAGTTGACGAGCTCGCGTTCATTTGAAGAGCGCGGCGATTTGGCTATCGCCAACATGTATGCAGCTTCGAGGAGATTACTTTTTCCATGTCCGTTTTGCCCCTCGAACAGAGTGAGCCCAGGGCGCAATTCAAGTTCGGTATTTGTGTGGTTTCTAAAACCGGCAAGGGAAAGCCTCGATAAATAGATGAGAATGTCCTTCTTAAAAGTAGCCTGGTTTTCGGTGTGGCCAATTATCAGTTATTTATATTTGCTGAGAGGGAAATTTTAGCACCGTAAACGGATAGGAACATTGCAGATCGATGCTCATTGGATTGGTTGAATTGGATATGAATTTTCCAAAGATATTATTTGCTTATAACTAGAATTCCATTAATTGAAGCATTGACTGAAACTAGTAAATCCTCAAAACAGCGTAATTCGTTTGTTTGGCATTAAAATGGGTGTAGTAACCATTACTTAATAACTGGGGTGGGCATTTTGGACTTAAAGTCATTAATTAGGGACGTTCCGGATTATCCATCCGCCGGCATTTTATTTCGTGACCTGACTCCCCTGATGGCCAATGCCGATGCGATGCGTCATGTTACAGAAACACTGTCTACTCACTTGAGCGAAAAGCGAACCGAGGCCATTGCGGCAATCGATGCTCGTGGATTTATATTCGGTGCGCCGGTTGCATCACAGCTTGGTGTGCCTTTTGTACCTCTTCGTAAATCTGGAAAACTACCGCCTCCAGTCGTTGGTGTTGACTATGCTTTAGAGTATGGAACAGCCCGACTTGAGGTTGCTGAATCTGCATTGTCTGGCCATCAGAGGGTTGCGATTATTGATGATCTGCTTGCAACCGGAGGCACAGCTGGCGCAGGAGCAGAGCTGATTTTGTCTCTCGGAGGAGATGTGATCACTTTTGCTTTTTTGGTTGAATTGGGATTTTTGAATGGGCGACAACGCCTGCCGGATGGGATCGATGTTTTCAGCATGGTTCAGTATTAGTTTTGGCATCTATCGACCGCGCCGCTGTCACATTCGATTTGTGGAAGACCCTGATTTTTGAGTATGGCAACAAGTCAAACTCGTCTAAACGAGCAGAGTTGAGGACCGAGTACTCGCTTGATGCTCTCAGAGATTTCGGGGAGCCGGTCGATCAGGCTAGATTCCATAAAATTTTTGTCGATATGGCTGAAGAAATTACCCTCGGGCATGATAGTGGGACTGACGCGCATTTTCATAAGTGGGTTGAACTTGGATTATCTCGCATTGATCCCGATTTGCCCTACCGTATCGGGGGTTCTGGTATTACTCAGGTAGGGGATGCAATCGATAAAGCATTTTTAGACTGCCCGCCGCTGCTTCTTGAAGGTTCTTTGGAGATTTTAAATCAAGTGCATAGTCGAGGTCTTCTGATTGGGCTTATTACCAACACTGGGATGACTAGTAGCAGTGCATTTACTGCATGGTTTGCCGAACTGGGGTTGCTTCCCATATTTGACCACATGGTGTTTTCAAATGACTTAGCAATTGCTAAACCGAATCATTTAATTTTTGATCTAACTCTTGAGGCACTGCGAGTTATACCGCAGAGGGTTATACACGTCGGTGACAATATTCATACAGATGTCGCAGGTGCTGCCGCAGTAGGCATTACGACCGTTTGGGTAAGTGGTAGTACTCAAACAGATTTACCTTTTGACGTGAAGCCCGATTTCACATTGCAAACGATTCTTGAATTGCTGCCGATTGTCGATCGATGGCTTGGATCACTCGACAGATAACGTCTGGTTATTTTAACTTTCTGTTCGCAAACCGCGTTGCCGCTACAAGCAATGCGAAATTAATAGTTGTTAATGTTCCTATGAACAGGGTTGCCTCAAAGAAAAATCGTTGAGGGAACATGATAATTAGGTAATCTTTACGGGGGTCAAGCATCCATAGATCGTTGGTAAAACTTAAGAAATGGAACTGAGTGAATAGCCAGCCGAAATCTATTACGGCGGTTATCCCAAAGATGGTTAAAAAAATGCCGGTCCCTAGTACTGACCACTTCAATGTCTTGAGTAGTAGCGGTAGTAGTTCCTGCTTTAACGCAAGCACTCCAAAAGCGAGTAAGGCCAAGAGGCAGGCTCCTGAGACACGTGAGGTTATGAAAACAGCCTGCATGAGTTTTTTGACGTCAACCATGTGGAGCACCTCTCTTTCGTTGTAGAGAGAAACTTTGGCTCCGTCATAATCTACTCGCAGGTCTAGTAGCTCGGCGTCATCATTAAAGTATTGTTTTATCTGTGCTGCTCCACTGTTGAGCTGCTCTTTATCGAGACCTGTTCTATTGGGTATGTCATTACGCCACCAGTTATATTCGTACAGCCATTCGCTGTTGGTGATGTAGCTGGTATTAAAGAGAATTAAAAACACCGGAAGCAGCAATGCGAACACCCAGGCTCCGATTATGGGTGAATTCCGTCTTAGGTAGTCACTTTTCGAAAATGACGGTCTGCGGTGATTTTGCTTGTTGGATTGGTGCATATTAGAAGGTGTGGCAGCTAGGATACGGGTCTTATTACCCATATTGGTTCAATTCATGGGTTTGATTATTGTCTAGAAGGTATGGAGAGTCTTTTGATTTTACAGAGCAGTCAGGCTCAATCAGATGGAGAAGCGTTTGCAGAACTTGTCGCTACAGTAGAGATACTGAGAAATCCAGGGGGTTGTCCTTGGGACGCGGAGCAGACCCATGCTTCGCTGAGGCCTAATTTACTGGAAGAGACGTATGAAACACTTGATGCCATCGACTCGGGAGATCCTGCCAGCTTGGCCGAAGAGTTAGGTGACATACTCACTCAAATTGTATTCCACGCTGATATAGCAAAGCGTGGAGATAGTTTTGACGCTGCTTCAATTTGTAATGCCGTCCGCGAAAAGCTGATCCGTAGACATCCCCATGTTTTTGGAGATGAGGATGCGATTAATGAGGCCGATACGGTTGTAGATCGTTGGGAGGAAATCAAACGGGCCGAATCTGGTGGTAAACGCTCTATTGTTGCTTCCTTGCCTTCTGAGATGCCTGCGCTTGCATACTCAGCGTCGATTCAAAGACGTGTGATGCGGGTTGGTTTGCCCTGGCCTGAAAAGCAAGCTATGCCCCTGGCGTTCGCCGAGGTAAATGGCGAGTCCTCAGCAGAAACAGAGGAGCGTGCAGGTAAGTATTTGATGGGTGTTGCCCGGCAAGTGCAAGCAGCGGGAATTGACCCGGAGGTGGCATTACGCAGGGCGACGGTGAGTCTTCGTGATCATGTGCTGCGAGCGGAGGAGATTGCAGGAGAAAAATCGTTGGCTGATTTGAAGGATGATGAAAAGTCTTTAATCTGGGAGCGAGCGGAGTCGGAAGTCGGAGATTCTTAGAATTGATGAGGGCTCTTGCTATTTTCTAACTGTAATTGTCCCGGGATTACCTTCTGTGACCTTGCCTATGACGCTACTGTAAAGTGTTTGATTATTAACTAATTTATTAACAAGATCTTCAGATCGCTCTTCGGAAACCGATATCAATAACCCTCCGGATGTCTGAGCGTCGGCGAGAATTATCAGATTCAAATCCGATAGCCCATCTTCGATAGTCACGTTTTTTCTTATTGTTTCGATGTTGCGAGTTGTGCCGCCTGAAATATTTCCTGATTGGGCCAGTTCGACAACATCCGGCAGGATGGGTATCTTGGACCAGTTTAGGTTGGCTGATAATCCGCTGGATTTCATCATTTGTGAAAGGTGACCTAGAAGGCCGAATCCTGTGACATCTGTCGCTGAATTAACGCCCACTTCCACCATGGCATCCGAGGCACCTTTATTTAGTGTTGCCATTGATTGAACGGCATGTTTTACGGATTCGTGTTTTGCGTTTCCAGCCTTGGCGGCGGTGGTGATAATTCCAGATCCAATTGCTTTCGTGATGACCAAGACATCCCCTGGCTGAGCATTTGCATTAGTTATCTGTTTGCCGGGTGTAACGACACCGGTAACTGCAAGGCCGTACTTAGGTTCGTTGTCGTCAATGGTGTGGCCACCAATGATCAAAATGCCTGCCTCTTCTGCTTTTTTCTGCCCGCCTTCAAGAATCTTGGCTATAACATCGGGTCCCAGATCTCGTGGGAATGCCGCAATATTTAACGCGGTTAGAGGAGTCCCGCCAACCGCGTAAACGTCACTGAGGGCGTTAGCAGCAGCGATCTGGCCATAGTCGAATGGGTCGTCGACTATAGGTGCAAAGAAATCAGTTGTAAGTACAAGAGCGACGCGTTCGTCTATCCGGTATATGGCAGCGTCATCTCCGGTTTCGTGTCCCACCAGCACATTTTTGTCGATGATGGCGGGTGTCGGCAGCTTACCCAGGACCTGGGCGAGTTCGCTCTGGCTGAGCTTACCAGCTCAACCTGCGCAAGCAGCCAATTCAGTTAGTCGTACAGATTTCTCGTTCATGGTCCTTGAATCGTGCCATATTCCAGATGTTAAAGACATCTAGAAATTGCATAATTTAGAGAGTCCTCCAACTACTTTTAAGATTAATTCATCCATAAGTTTTGATCACAGCCTGGATGATTCACATTGACGTGCTTGTTAATGCATCCGACAATCAAGGTTTATAGTTTGAGTTTAATCTCGCTGTGCCTGGTTCATTAAAACGTCATTTTGCTAAATCCCATGTCTAACATTCTCGAATCTGAATTACTGCCAATAACTGCTGACCTTAGTGCGAAAAACCGACTTTCAATTGGTGGATGTGACGTACGTGATCTTGTTCAAAGGTATGGAAGTCCGCTTTACATTTATGATGAGGCTACGTTGCGAGGGATGTGTCGCGATTTTGTCGACAGTTTCACCAATTTGTACCCGCGAACTCAGATCGAATACTCATCTAAAGCGTTTGCCAATCCATCTATCTCGAAGATCATAGATGAAGAAGGTCTCAGTATGGATGTGGTGACTGGAGGTGAACTTGCAGTGGCTATAGCCGCTGATTTCCCTCCTGAGCGACTTAACTTTCATGGCAACAACAAAGGTCGAGAAGAACTTACTGAGGCGGTAAGGTACGGTATCGGCAACATTACCGTTGATTCTTTTGCCGAGATCGACCTGCTTAGTGAGGTGGCTGAAGAGTTGGGCGTGCGTCAGAACATTATGCTTAGACTTTCTCCCAGCATTGATCCGCACACACATCTTTTGACAACTACTGGGATCTTGGATTCTAAGTTTGGTTTTTCGATAGAAACTGGAGATGCAGAAATAGCAATTGAAAAAGCAATTGCAAAACCATCATTGAATACTGAAGGTCTTCATTTCCATCTGGGCTCACCGATTTTTGAGCTTGAGCCTTATTCCGAAGCGATTGATTATGTTTTGGAGTTTGCTTCTAGAATGCGCAAGAAATTTGGACTTGAATTGAAGAAATTCAGTCCTGGTGGCGGTTTTGCAGTTGGATATGTGACTAACACTCTGCCTCCTGCGATGGGCGAATATGCCAGCGAGATTGTAACGGCGATTCGCAGTGCCTGCGATAGATATGGGCTTGATGAACCAGAGTTGATTGTTGAGCCTGGACGCGCAATAGTTGGCCGCTCAGGTGTTGCGGTGTATACGGTTGGTGGGATTAAAACGATTCCTGAGGTCCGTACTTATGTCAGTGTTGATGGCGGCATGGGCGACAATATCAGACCTGCGTTGTATGAATCGGAATACGCAGTTGTACCCGTTGACAGGCCTTTAGCTGAACGTAATCACACAGTTACCGTGGCTGGAAAATTCTGTGAGTCGGGCGACGTTCTTGCCCGCGATGTGGATTTGCCTGAACCTGAGACTGGAGAGTTACTTGCTCTGCCGGCTTCGGGCGCATACTGCTTGATGATGGCAAGTAACTACAACATGCAGACACGTCCCGCTGTTGTTTTAGTCAATCAGGGTACCTCTCGCTTGATTCGTAGACGTGAAACTTATAAAGACCTGCTTGCGTCGAGTATTGATTTTGACTGATTCATCTCTGTCCGTTGCAAAACACACGTCCGTCATTGGGTGGAAAACTTTTGGTCACACGGGCCCTATTAGGCTTCTAACTAAATCATTTGAGACCAACCGACTGGCCCATGCTTATTTGATTACCGGACCGGAGAAAGTCGGTAAACGTACGCTGGCTTTGGACATCGCATGCATGGTGAACACAGAACCGGTTGCGGATATGTTCGGGCAAAGTACCGATATCGATCTTTCGAAGTCACATCAGGCTGAGCGTATTCGTGCAGGAATACATTCCGATGTGGAAGTTATAGATCCTGCTACTGAGCTTCCTGCATCACCTGAGAGAAAAGCCGTCTCGAAAACAACCATTTCGATCGATCACATACGGCAGATCGTAATTTCTGGTTCATCGACTAAGCCTTTTGAAGGGATGAAAAAGGTATTTATTCTCGACGGTGCCCACCGCATGGTTCGCGAAGCAGAAACTTCGCTTTTGAAAATCCTTGAAGAGGCGCCGGATCATGTGCTTATTGTGCTGACGTCTCCAACTGCTGAAGCATTATCTCAAACAGTTGTGTCGAGGTGCCAACTCTTAGAACTCAGACCTGTTGAATCTCAAGTGATCGAGTCGAAACTAATCGAGCAGTTCGGAACTGACGAGGCACAGGCTAGATTGCTTTCGAGGCTTGCAAGAGGATCTCCAGGCTGGGCGATTGATGCGATAAATGACCCCACGATAATTGATGCTCATAACCAGGCGATACTTCGATTTGCTGAGATAGTTACCGGAAGCATAGAGTCTAGGTTTAGATACGCTCGTCAGACTGCAGGTCAGTTTTGGCAAGATCGCATGGCTGTGTTTTATGAGATAGAGCGCTGGATTGAGTGGTGGCGTGACGTAGCTATGATGCGTCATAAATTAATCGACAACATAATCAATGTAGAGTGGGTTGATCTGTTCTCCCAAATAGCGACTGAGATTACTGAAGAGCAGATATCGGCAGCTGTAACGGCAATCGAGAACGCGCGTCATGCCTTGGAAGCTAATGCGGTACCACAACTGACACTGGAAGTAATGATGCTTGATTTACCGTGGGCCGACCCTGCAAAAATTCCATCTTTGAATCCTGAATCGGGTGATGGAAGTTAACAGTTTGCCTAAGGGTGATTTTTGGCCCCGTGGCCTATTCCTAATGATCGTTGTTTCTTTTTAACTGACCAATGGGTTCGATTCTGGAAGAAGCCATGGAACGAACTTTAACCATGTGTTTTTAAGGGATTCAGGCTTGAGAAAGGAATATGGGTTTGGTCGTGGTTCATAGGGCTTATTGCGTAATCGCATTCCGGCTTCCTGAGGTGTCCGACCTGCTTTACGGTGATTGCAATTCTTACATGCAGTTACGACGTTCATCCAAGTGTATTCACCGCCTTTGCATCTCGGGCGAATATGATCAATTGTCATGTCGCGCTCTCTCGTTCCACAGTATTGGCATGTTTGATTGTCACGCGTGAATATTTCATTGCGTGACATCTTTCTGCGTTGGAGTGGTCGCTTGACCATATAAACAAGTCGAATTACGTCTGGACGTTCAAAAATGTCCGTGACCGTATGAACATACTCACCAGTATCCTGAACTGATTCAGCCTTTCCTTTGCCCACAAGTTTCACTGCTCTGCGAATATCGCAGATATTCAGTGGCTGATAGTTCTGATTTAGCACCAATACTGGTGCTCTTGTGCTTTGACTCATCCGGTTTGCCGACTTCAGATTCTATTGTTAGACCATCGATCTGATTGCTCAGTCTCACTAGTTATCAAATACCTGCATTGCCAATACGGTTTTCGAGAATGTCCAGCGAAATGCCGAAATCATCAGGAGCGAACTCGATTACAAATCCACGCAAATTCAACAGTGAGGGAACTATTTGAGATTCTATCAGCCATACATCCAGCTTTTCACGGATACTACCTTCGACGTAACTTCTGGCGGCAGTTTCGACCATTGACTGGATGTTGTCTGAGGATTGATTTGAGGTGCTCTGCGGCAAGAAGTATGTGTATCTAGCGGTAGCGGTCATTAGTCCGCCGGCGATGAGTATGCCGGCGATAAGCCCGATCAAAATACCGCCTAACTTGTTACCCCAACCCATCTGAGATGAAATCGGCTTTGTTGCTTTGTTGACTATCGATATGGCTATGCGGCTTACCAAGAACACGCCGATGAAGATGATTACGTATCCAATAGCAGTGGAAATCGCCTCGCTTTGAACACCATTCCATATCAAAGAGAGAATTCTTCCTGCGAATAATCCGCTGAAGAATAATCCTACATAGATTGCAACTGCGTTCACTAATAGGTTCACCAGCCCGGCTTTGTAGCCCCATAAAGCGGCGAGGACGAATATTCCTGAAAATATCCAGTCTAGTAAGTTCATGCTGGGGATTCTCCATTTGAGGTAAATCGGTACATTTAGTCACGCTTACCCATAATTTTAGTTAGCCGATGGTTACACAAATGTTTAGCAAAGTGCACTTACAATGTCGGGATAATAACAGTATGCGGTTATCCTATTCGTAATGGCAATTTCGCTATTACGATATGGGTATTGAATAACTCTGATAATGAATGGAGATCATTTGCATTCACCGAATAGCGTCCGTCCGGCTATAGCGATTGACGGACCAGCTGCATCCGGAAAATCATCGGCTGGAAAAATGTTTGCATCTCAACTTGGTTATAGATTTCTCGATACTGGTCTTATGTATCGAGCTGCCACCTGGGATGTGATGAATAATGGGATCGATATCAATGAATCCGAAGCCGTTTCTCGTGTAGTTGGAAAGATGGAATTCTCAGTTATTGACGGTGAATCTGGTGAAAATCTCATTTTGGTGAATGGACAAGACGTAACTCGGTTCCTTCATTCAACAGCAGTGGATGTTTCTGTCTCACCAGTATCAGCTATAACGGCAGTCAGGAAAATCATGGTTGCCGAGCAGCGTCGTATAGCCACTACTGGCAGTATTGTTATGGTTGGACGGGATATTGGGACGGTCGTCATACCAGATGCGCCCCTCAAGATTTTTTTGACTGCTTCAGCCGAGACCAGAGCAAACAGACGGTATAGCGAATTCATAGCAGACGGTACCGAAGTGGATTTGACAGATATTTTGTCTTCGATTGAAAATCGCGATCGAATTGATTCATCGCGAGAAGATTCTCCTTTGAAGCCTGCGAGTGATGCTCATATGGTGGATACTGATGATCTTTCATTGAACCAGGTGGTCGCTCTTATGGTTGAGTTATCAATGGGAATTATCTGATGGGGCAGTGGTTGTTCCCTCCGTGTAATTTTGGATTCAAACTTACTCTTCGTTGGTTTTCAGATTTCACTGTTGAGGGACAGGAGAATATACCGAAATGCGGACCGCTCCTGGTTGCATCAAATCATCTTTCGAATCTCGATCCTGCAATAGTGGCTGCAGCGCTACCACGACCTCCGGTTTTCCTTGCAAAACAGGAGTTATTTAAGTACCCGATTGGATCGACTCTTATGAGAGGATATGGTGCTTTTCCCGTGGATAGACGACGTGCTGATATTCGGGCGCTCAATTGGATAACCCATCAGTTGTTACGGGAAAGTAGAATAGCCATCATCTTTCCAGAAGGTACTCGAAGTAAGAGTGGTGGATTACTCCGGGCACAACATGGTCTTGCCCGCATAGCAATATCGACTGGTGTTCCAGTCGTTCCGGTATCGTTGACTGGTTCAGAAAACCTCCAAAACCCTTTGAAGGTTTTGAAGCCAACTGCAACACTTAGATTGAAAATTGGCAAGCCGTTTGTTGCGACCGGTTCAGATGTTGGAACTCCGAGAAGTATAGCTGCAGATGTTACAACCGAAATTATGTCCAGAATTTCAAGGATGCTTCCGGAGGCTCAACGCGGTGAATACGCAGATGTGACCGATATGAATACACCTAACACTTTGGATTACGTACATAGTAGTGATAAGGAAGTTACCTAGTTGTGCGGATTATTTGCATATGTGGGTAGTGTGAATGCCGTTCCCATTTTGTTGGATGGGCTTCGTTCAGTTGAGTATCGTGGTTACGATTCTGCTGGAATTTCCGTCATTACCGAGTCTGGCAGCATAGAGACACGAAAGCGCGGAGATCACAAGGCTTCTTTAAATAATCTTCATAGCGCTGTTACTGACGATCAACTTTTCGGGTTGGTTGGAATTGGTCACACAAGATGGGCTACTCACGGTGTGGTTAACCATGCTAATTCTCACCCCCATTCGTCCGTTGATGGTTCTATTTCAATCGCTCATAACGGGATTATCGAGAATTTTCTTGATATTAGAGATGAATTACTTGATTCTGGTGTAGAGCTTAGTTCCGAGACTGACTCCGAAGTTATTGCCCATCTAGCCGGCAACTACCTTGCAACTGGACATAGTCTTCGTGATTCTCTTGTTAAGACGGTTGGTCAGCTTAAAGGCAATATGGTTGTAATCGCTGTAGCTACCTCGGAGCCTAGCAAGGTCGTCGGTTTGAGACTTGGTAATGCTGGCGGAATCGTGGTTGGTAAAAACGAAGATTCAGCCTTTATGGCCTCGGATACTGTAGCCCTTCTTTCACACACAGCAGAAGTCGTATATCTCGAATCTGGTCAGGTGGTTGAGATCGAAAGTGGATCTTTCAGATTATTTGATTTTAACGGTAAACCAATCGAGGGGAAATCAGTTAAAACCGACCAGAGCTTTCGGGCTGCTCAAAAGGGTAAATATCCGGATTTCATGTCAAAGGAGATTGCTGAACAACCTGAAGCTATTCAGAGGGCAATTGCCGGGAGGGTGAACTTGGTTTCGGGTGAATTAGAAATGCCCGAAATTACACTTTCTGCCAACCAGATTAGATCAATCGACAGAGTTTTAATCACAGGTATGGGAACTTCTCTGCATGCTGGTATGTTTGGTGCTTCCATGATCGAATCGTTGGCACGGATTCCAGCAAGCGCGGAGAATTCAAGCGAACTCAGATATCGTAACCCGGTTATTGGTTCGAACACTCTCATTATCGCGGTGACGCAATCAGGTGAAACAGCAGATACTCTCGCTGCGATGGAGTATGCAAGCCAACAAGGATCTTGCCAGATAGCGGTTCTTGAGCAGGAGGGTTCTCAGGCTGCACGTATTGCTGATTTCACCTTACCTATACACGCCGGTCAAGAGATAGGGGTGGCGTCAACTAAGACGATGATTGCCAGCATGACGACTTTACTTGAGTTGTCGATATTTCTTGCCAGAGTTCGATCGGTAATTGATGTTGACCGTGTCAAACAACTCGTTGAACAAATATCTACACTACCCTCTTTGGTTGCTTCCACCCTTGATCGAAATGGTGAGACATCAGACGTTGCTAAGCATTTAGCCAAATTTACTGATCTTTTGTACCTTGGGCGTGGATCACAACTTCCGATTGCACTTGAAGGTGCACTAAAGATGAAAGAACTTGCATATATTCATGCCGAAGGCTATCCCGCAGGAGAAATGAAGCATGGTGTGAACGCGTTATTGGGTGCCGATATGCCCACAGTAGTATGCGCGCCTAATAACCACCTCTACGAGAAGATGTTGTCGAATATCAGTGAGGTAAAGGCACGTGGTGGTGAAGTTATGGCCATAGTTTCAGATAGTGATGACACGTTAGAACGGATTGTCGACCAAGTAATTCGCATTCCAGATTGTTCTGAATTCCTTCAGCCGTTTTTGACCTTGGTGCCATTACAGTTGCTTGCATATACAACCGCGTTGGAACTTGGTCGAGATCCTGATCAACCCCGGAACCTTGCCAAAACTGTGACGGTTGAATAAGTCTTTGATACCTAAACGGGAAAATGCGCAGGAAATTGCCTCATTAAGAGCCCGTTTAGTAACTAAATTTGGTGCGCTGAGTAATCCTAAATACCGCCGTTATTGGTTTGGTTCGTTAGCTTCGGTTGGCGCAATTCAGATCGTGACCATGGCCCAGGGCTGGTTGATCGTTGACAAGCTTGGGGGATCTGAGCTCGATATTGGTGTTCTTGGCGGTGCAACTGCAGTACCAACTATCGTCATAAGCCTCTTCGGGGGAGTTCTTGCGGACCGTTTTGATCGTCGAAAGTTGATTATAGGTGTTTCTGCGGCGTCTACTGCACTGTTGATGCTACTTGCGATACTTGACGCAACTGGCTCAGTAATGATCTGGCATGTTGTTGTTATCGCTGCGATTCAGGGACTTGTCATGGGTTTTGATGGTCCGGTACGCAGTTCCTATTTTCCACTTTTGATTGAGCGTAAGCATATGACGAGTGCCGTGGTCCTGGGTACGGTCATGTGGCAATTCAGTCGCCTGGTAACACCGGTTATCGGAGGATTCATCATCAGATACGGTGGGACAGAATCGGTTTTCTTTGTGGGGGTTCTCGGTTGGGCCAGTATGCTTTTGGTGATGATTTCCTTAAAGATTAGTTCGCCTCCTTCGGATAAGGCTCGGAATGTAATGAGCGATATTGTTGAAGGTGTACGTTTTATCCGCTCAAGGCATGATTTTGTTCTTTTGATAGGACTTACCTATGCGACTCATTTTTTCGGTATGCAGTACTTACAGTTAATGCCATTTTTTGCAAAACGGTTTGAAAGAGAAGCCGACGGATATGGAATCATGTTGTCAGCACTGGGCTTAGGCGCTCTTACTGGCACGTTTGTGGTGGGTCGTATAAGGGGTAAATCTAGTATTGGCTATATCATGCTCGGCGGATCGATCGTTTTCGCTGGTGCTGTTATCGCTTTCGCGTTTGCCAAGTCGTTTTACGTTGCTATTGGATTCTTATTCATAGGTGGCCTGGCAAACACTATTTTCTTTGTTGTCGCAATGACGGTGTTACAGTTACGAGTGCCCGAGCATATGCGGGGACGTGTAATGGGTATTTATACGATTACATTTAGCTTCATTCCGCTTGGGGGTGTTATGGGTGGAGTAGTTGCATCAATTTATGATGAGCGCGTCGCAGTTGCACTAGGGGCACTAATTCTCGCTGCGATTTTCTTGATGATTGGCATTACGCAACCAATTATCCGAAATCTAGATGGTACCGACCTGGAAAAAGCGTGAGTAATCCAGATATTGGTATTGATCCGTCTAACGTAGCTGGTGCAGAGGCGGTCGATCGCCCCACAAGTGCATTGGCTGTTCCATCATTCCGGATTTATTTTGTTGGCACAATATTAGCGATGAATGCGCTGCGGTTAGGGGCGGTGGCTCAAGGTCTACTGATGTGGGATTTAACAGGTTCTACCCTGAGTTTGGGTGGAGTTGCAGCTGCTACAGCTATACCAATGGTGTTGGTTAACATTTTTGGTGGGGTGCTTGCTGATCGTTATGAAGCCAAATTCCTTCTTGGAGGGTCATCGCTGATCGGGGCGTTGCTTCTGGTTGTTCTAGGTATTCTTGATATAACCAACACAGTTCAGACTTGGCACGTGTTTTCGTTTTCTTTGATTTCTGGATTTGTCGCTGGCGCGGACCAGCCTTCCCGACAGGCTTATTTCCCGTCTCTTGTACCTGCGTCAGCGATTAAAAGTGCAGTGACAATTAATGGATCACTTATCGCATCAGCATCGGTAGTGGCTCCGACACTGGGAGGGTTATTGATTGCCGCGCTTGGTACACATGTGGGCTTTTTTGTGGCTTCACTGGGCTGGTTCGCCATGTTTGTTGCAACTTTAATTTTGCCAAGGCGTGGAGCATCTTCATTTCATCGTAGCGTGCTACGAGATCTAGGCACAGGATTTGGGTTCATATTTAGGAATAGAGTTTTATTAGTTTTTATGATCCTAGCTTTCGCGAACATGTTGATGGTATTCGGATGGATCGGTATGTTGCCGGCGTATGTTGATCTATTCGGAGGAGGTGCCAGAGAAGTCGGATTTATGTTTTCTTCTGCGGGTATAGGTGCGTTTAGTGGGATTTTGGTTGCAGGAAAAGTTTCTTCTGGTCGATATATGGGTTGGATGATTTTAGGTGGAGCCGCTTCGTTTTCTGCCATCATGTTGGCAGTTTCTAATTCACCTTCGATCGTAATAGCGATGGTGCTGGCTGCTATGGCGCACTTTGGGAATGGCCTGTTTAATATTTCCTTGATCGTCGCGGTTCAACTACGTGTTCCAGAAGATATCCGCGGTCGTGTTATGGGCGTGTTTGCCATCTCACAGAGCATTGGACTACTTGGTGGCTTATGGACCGGTGTTCTGTCGAGTTTAATTGGTCTCAGAGACGGGATGATGGTTGGGCCATTGATCCTTTTGCTCATGATAATTACGATCTTGTTTACCCAGCCAAAGATTAGAAAATTGCATGAAGATCCAGCACACGATAGATGATCCTATTAACCATTGCATATAGTCTGTATTTAGATAATTATGATTCCCAAAGATATGCAGATCGATCTTAATTCGGTTCGGCGAAGGCTAGAACGTAAAGAAGAGTCCTTGTCACCATATGCAACTCGATCAATGGATGCAGTTCGTGAGATCCCAGAGTTGCCATCAGCGACGCGCACTGAGTTCCAACGTGATCGTGATAGGGTAATTCATGCGAATTCGTTCAGACGCCTGAAGCATAAAAGTCAGGTTTTCGTTGCGCCACAGGGAGACCACTTCACCACTCGTTTAACTCATGTTATTGAGGTGTCTCAAGTAGGTCGGTCGATAGCGCGCGGTTTGAATCTCAATGAAGATTTAGTCGAAGCTATCGGTCTTGGTCATGATCTTGGTCATACTCCGTTTGGTCATATTGGTGAAAGTGTTTTAGATCAAGTATTGGTTGGTGGTTTTCATCACAGTAGGCACTCTGTAAGGCTGATTACCCAATTGGAAAAAAATGGTAAAGGCTTGAATCTGACTGAAGACGTTATAGAGGGGATCAGGCATCACTCCAAGCCAGAAGGGAAGTTTTTGTCGCGTGATGCAGTGGGGAATCTCACACTGGAAGCGCAGATAGTAAGAATTTCAGATGCGCTAGCTTACCTGGCTCATGATATTTTAGACGCGTTGCGATCAGACTTTATTCAACTCCAAGATCTACCCAGCGAAGCGGTGTCCGCACTGGGAGAACGTCATTCTCAACGTGTAAATACGGTTGTTGAAAATGTCATTGAATCGTCTTGGGACTGTTCTGGAGAAGTAGATCTTTCAGATGATGTAAAACCGTGGATACGTATGTCTCCCGAGTTAGGGCAAATAGTCACGGATCTGCGTGTTTTTATGTTTGAGCGTTTTTATCACCCAATTAGTGCGTCTCTTGAAGGGAGAAAGGCAGCGGCAATTGTCGGCGTGTTATTTGAACACTTCAAGTCTAACCCTGATTTAATTCCTGATTGGTTGCGTGAGCTTTCTGGATCTGCTGAACTGGCTGCAGCTGACTATGTCTGTGGGATGACTGACAACTATGCCTTGATCATGGCCGAGCAGATTGAGCCAGGATTAAGTGACGGGGTATTTCAGGGCCGAATCTGAAATTCGCCGAAAATTGCCCTTCCGTAGAGCATTACCCAGTGATTAGTCTACGTATACTCTTTCCAGCAGTTTGGCCTACCTGATTACGTGTGGAATTTTCTTTCGGTGACATAGGCGATTTTGTTTTTAAGCGGTTTGATCTATGATCGTTTTAGTCTGGTAGTTATGGCTTTAGTTGATGAGGTAAAAAACCGGTCCGATATTCTTCAAGTCATTTCAGAATATGTCGACTTGGATGTTTCGTCGCGTCAGCCAAAAGCACTTTGCCCTTTCCACGTTGAGCGTACTCCGTCTTTCGTTATATATCCCGATACCGGAAGTTGGCGTTGTTATGGTGGATGTTCTGAGGGCGGAGATGTTATTTCCTTTGTGATGAAAAAGGAGAATATGTCGTTTGCCCAGGCATTGGAAAATTTGGCGGATCGTGCTGGTATCAAACGAGATGTTTTTGATAAGAATGTTTCTAAGAAACCTGTCACTAAGATCTTTGATGCTAACGACATTTCTGCTGAGTATTTCTTATCAAGACTGAAAGCTCCGGCTGGCGATACAGTTCGCGAATATCTGGTTGACCGGGGTATTGACATTGAAACAGCTGCACGCAGGGGTCTTGGATTTGCTCCAAGCGGTATGGAAACGCTTTCAGGTCATTTGCGTACTAGGAGTGTTCAAGGCAGCACAGCTCGTGATGCAGGTCTCATAACCCGAAAACGTGACGGTGAATGGCGAGATATGTTCA
>RQOU01000095.1 GCA_008373165.1 SAR202 cluster bacterium
ACTCGGAGATCGCTTGGGCTTGAATGATCCCCTCTGGAAACAGTATGTGGATTGGGTTGGCAGAACTCTGCGAGGAGACCTTGGAGTTTCTCTCGCACGTGATAGAGCTGTAACCGAACTCTTGAGGGGAAAGATTGGTGCCACAGTACAGCTTGCTATAGGTAGTTGGATTTTTGCAATCGGGTTGGGAATTCCCATGGGTGTATTGGCCGCGGTTAAGCGCGGCTCCGGCTGGGACTATTTCGGAAGAGGACTGGCCATCGTTGGCCAGGCCGCTCCTCCATTTGTTACGGCCCTCGTGGCGATATGGATTTTTGCTGTTTGGTTGGAGTGGTTGCCTGCGGGTGGTAGGTCTCCGGAATTTAACTGGAGAGAATATCTGCTTCCTTGTATGGCTTTAGGCTGGGGCGCAGCCGCTAGCCTTATGCGTCTCACTCGATCATCCATGCTCGAAGTGCTCGACTCTGAGTACATTCGGTTAGCTCGGGCCAAGGGTGTTAATTGGAATTGGGTTATTTATAAGCATGCTCTTCGTAATGCATTGATTGTCCCTGTCACATCGGCGTTGCTTACTTTTTCTGGCTGGTTGAATGGTGCACTGGTTGTCGAGATAGTGTTCTCATGGCCTGGTATCGGCTATGAGGCGCTGTACCGAGCTGTTAATGACAATGACTTTCCGTTGCTGCTTGGTACGGTCTTCATATTCATATTGATCTATTTGGTATTTGCCACCATTGCAGATATTGCCTACACGATAATTGACCCAAGAGTACGCCTTGGCGACAGTGCGGAATAACGGGGATCCCTTATGACTACAAGTGACGCTCAGAAAGAAATTCAAAAAGTCGATTCAGCGACCATTGAAACACCTCTGAAACCGATGGAACACAATCGGGGGCCTTTTGCCCAGGCATGGTGGTTTGTACGACGTTACCCGGTTATTCCTATCGTTGTTCTGGTTATTTTGGTCATTACCGCAATCATCGGTCCTAGTGTTGCTCCTTACGAGCGAGATGTCGGCATCATCGGTGATCGACACCTTCCTGTATTGCAGAGGTCTAAATGTATCCAGACAGATCAGTGGAATCCTCCGTATGCAAAGGCAGATTGGATCGACATTAACGGTGATGGCGAAATTACCGGGCGTGATCAGCCCTTCAAATGTGATATGCCCCGATATGGCTTATGGACAGAGGGGTATCACTTTCTGGGTGCGGATCATGTAGGAAGAGATGTATTCTCCAGGGTACTTCATGGTGCCCGTATATCTATGCAGGTCGTGTTGGTCTCGCTGTTGATTGGGTCGTTGATCGGTGTGTCGCTTGGAATGCTTGCTGGGTATTATGGTGGAGTGTTGGACGAGCTGATAACGAGGTTCGTGGATATCTGGTACGCGATGCCGTTCCTCATGGTGGCTTTGATTGTGACCTTGATCTTTGGTAGAGGATTGACCGTTCTTTTATTTGTTCTGGCATTAATTGCTTGGACATCTTTTGTGAGGGTGGTACGTGCCGAGGTAATGGTCTTGAAAAGTCTTGACTATGTGGCTGCTGCTCGTGTGAACGGCGCATCTGACTTCAGAATATTGTTTAGGCACCTTTTGCCGGGGATTCTTAACACCGCAATTGTTGTCGGTACGTTGAACACATCTGGTTTGATCCTTGCGGAGTCGGTTCTTAGCTTTGTGGGTGCTGGTATTCAGCCACCGACTCCAGCGTGGGGTGTGATGACCACTGAAGGCAGGGATTACCTGACTATTGCAGCACACCAGGTGCTGGTGCCATCGACTGCGATTTTTATGGTTGTGATCTCTCTCAACTTTTTGGGTGACTGGTTGCGGGATCGTCTTGACCCGAGACTACGTCAGATCGATTAGTTACATTCGGTAATATAAAAAGCCCCCGCTTATAACGGGGGCTTTTTATATTCAGTTTTCAGGGCATTATCATATATAGAGGATTAGGTATTTATTCCTCTACTACGCATATAGCGCCGAGACCTGCACCCGGCAATCCTGTATCACCTGAGAATAGAGAAGAATAGGTAAAGCACCCTACTGTGTTGAAAGTGTGTTCAAAAGTTGGGTTCACTCCGAATAATGCTTTCTTCAGCTCACCCGAATCCCAGTATTCCTCTTGCCCTTCATCTGCGGTTGCACTGCTCGCACTTAAGCGATCATTCGACCACGAGACCGTAGATCCGACTGCGATCTTCGCTATTTCAGGGTCGAACCTGATACCCTCCGCTCCCTTCGAAACAATACCCACTTCTACGGTACCGCTTTGGGCTGGGCCATCTGGGATTTCAATATCTAGAACAGCTTTTTCCTGTTCAATGGCAGAGCCTGACCCTACAGCCTCGATACCTGCTTCAGCTTGTGCAGTTGCCGTGGCCGCACGTTGTTTATTGATCTTATCAGCCTGACTACCAGCTGCGATTTTCACCTGTACTTCATCAGGATTTTCACCTGCTGCGATTGCTGCTTCACGAGTGGCAGCCGCGTTATCAACTTTATTTTGCGCCTTGGATGTCTGAACGATTTCGGTGGTTGTGGGGCCTGAAGAACATGAAGCCATCGCGGCAGAAAGAATAAATGCTCCGCTAAGTACCAGAACTATTTTTGTCGATATTGACATGAAACTCTCCCGAAAGCCGAACGGTGAACAATGCGTTGAGTATAAGCGTTTCTATTCGAAATTCTTTGTATAAAACTGTGAGTTACTAACCATTATTTCTGAGTATGGAACGCAGCATAACATGTGTTATCTGTGAGACGGGTATCCTGCAATATCTATTCGGGGTTTGAATTGATATTAATTGTTCCATTGACAATGTTTGATTGCTTTTTGATTACGATTGCACCCGCTAAAACCGCGATTCCACCGGCTATCAAATATAAGTTCTGATACGCCTCGGCGAATGATCTTTCATTGATTGATTGCTGCCAATTAAGTAGGGATGTCATCAATGCAATTGAGACGACGGTGCCGATAGTTTGTGACACGGTCAGGCCTGCTGCAGTACTGCCAGCATGTTCAGGTGCAGTCCCCCTCAGTGTGAGGGCATAAACTGCCGCTTGGTGGGCACCAAAGCCAACGCCGATTACTATAGTTGCGAATATCACGCTTAACATTTCAGGATTACTCCCTTGCGTTCCAGCCACCGCAAGTCCAATAGCGGTTAACATCGCACCAATGAACGTGATAAGCCTGTCTCCAATTCGGTCTGCCAGGTAACCAGCAACACCTGCCCCAATCAAATTCATAATGGCCATTAAAGCCAACAGAGCGCCAAGGGTTAAAACACTCCGTCCCATCACATCTGTTACGTAAAAAGGGAATAGAAACCACATTACGAAAGATGCGACAGTTATCAGGAAATTTGAGCCAGCACCCGATTTGAATCCAGGAAATTTCATCAAACCAATTGGCAGAATCGTGAAATTCCCCGTTTTATTGCCTTTAGCGAATATTAGCCCAAGAACACCTGAAGTTATAACTAGTGTGATTGGTAAAGGTGATAACCATCCGTCAACACGAGCGAATGATAAGCCTAGTACAAACGTAAAAAGTGAAGTGAAGAGAATTGCGGATCCAAGTAGATCGAACCGTTTTTTTACTCGATCATGCACTGCTCCGGCATAACTCTGATTGAGCCCGATTATAGTAGCGATCAGAAGCACTATTCCTATTGGAATGCGCATCCAGAAAATCGCTGGCCATCCGAATTCTTCTCCCAGTAATCCTCCACCGAGGGTACCTGTGAAGGTGCCAGCACCCATAGCAGCTAATGTAAATCCAAGGGCACTACCACGTCGTGATGGCCCAAAGGCTCGGGCAATCAGGGCAGGGGCGAGCGTGAAAAGTATGGCCACGCCTATGCCTTGTGGAACACGCAATGCCACGATAGGTATCAGAGAATTTTGGATAGAGATGATTGCTACAGCCGCGGTATACAAGACAATGCCAGCTGAAAGTGGCCATTTGATGCCGAACTTGTCGGCGATACCACCAGCTATAAAACCGAAACCACTTCTAGCACCGTGATAGAAGATGATGATCAACTGGACAGTGATCAATGTTTCACCTAAATCTGCTCTAAAGTTTGGCAGGTTTACATTGATCGAGAAATCAAGTGCAGCCAGAAATAGTGCGCCTCCACCTATGGCGATTGTGGTAATTTGTGTGACTCGCGAAGGTAGGTGGGTGTTCTGAAGTCCGTTTGAGTCTGGCGGATTAACACTGGGGATAGTTATGGCTAAACACCGCCGCCGACCGGCCGAACAATTTCGACAACATCACCGTCGTTAATAATGGTGTTATCGAATGATGTTCTACGAATAACAATTGAGTTTATAGCTACAGCCACAGACCGGCCTTCGAAACCTTTTATTACAAGGAATTCGTTGATGCTGGTTGGGGCATCGAGTTTTGAGATATTTCCATTGACTGTTATTTCAATCATAGGGATTTATCACCGTACCCTCTAATTGCTCTACGCCGCACTTGATCGTCCGCCGGTCATAGCTTGTTTGAGTGTTCTTGCGGCCCTGTATGGGTCACGTTTTCCAATTATCGCGCTAATAACCGCTACTCCTGAAGCACCTGCGTTCATCACACTATTAATATTTTGATAGTTGATTCCACCAATGCCGATAATAGGAATTGACACAGCATGTGCTGATTTAATTACTCCTTGGAGTCCGTTCGTATGACCATCAGGATGGGATGTCGAGTTAAAAACCGTTCCGAAGTAAATGTAATCTGCTCCATCTTGTTCAGCCTTAATAGCGGCATCAGTAGAATGAACTGATTTCCCGATAAGAGCACTATGTCCTAAGATTGCTCTTGCATGAGATATAGATGTTCCATTTTCAGGCAGATGAACACCAGTTGCTCTACTTGCTTTAGCTATTTCTGGGTCGCCATTTACGACTACTCGGGCGTGAACTCCAACAAGTTCGGTTATTTTTGTCGCAAGCACTCGTTGCCTTTTCACATTTAGTGATTTAGCCCGAACTTGAACCAAATCAACTCCGCCTCGGACTGATGCCATGACGCATACTGCTAATTGATTCCAATCTGGGATTACGTTTACATCGGTTACAACAGATAGGGTTTTATCAGGTAAAGAGTGCATCAACTGCTTGTAGTAGCTGCAACCGCGACATCCTCAGTTGGACTGCTCGCTGATGCCTTGTCTATTACGGGTATACGACCTGCTAGATATGCCTTTCGGCCAGCTTGGACTCCGAGCTTGAATGCTTCTCCCATTAGGCCTGGATTTGTGGCCTGGGCGATAGCGGTATTTACAAGAACCGCATCTGCACCTAATTCCATCACGGTCGATGCATCTGAAGGGACCCCAAGGCCTGCGTCTACAACAACAGGTACGCTGGATTGTTCTACGATTATTTGAATTTCTTCGGCAGTCAATACTCCTCGACCTGAACCAATGGGTGAGCCAAGCGGCATCACTGTAGCGCATCCTATATCTTCGAGTCGTTTTGCAAGTTCAGGATCAGCTCCCATGTAGGGAAGACATACGAAACCATCTTTGACCAGCTTTTGAGCAGCTTCCAGAGTCCCAATAGGGTCTGGAAGCAGATACTTTGGGTCTGGTATCACCTCGATCTTGATCCAATTCGATCCAGTGACTTCTCGGGCCAGTTGAGCTGTAAATACTGCTTCGTCAGCAGTTTTGGATCCAGCAGTATTAGGTAGGATCTGATAATTATCCCAATCGAGTTCATCGAGAATTGTTTTTTCGTTTGGATTGTCTAGGTTCAACCGTCGTATAGCGACTGTGATGATTTCAGTTTGAGATTTCTCAACTGACGCCACCAAGTCTCCAACGGTTTTGTGTTTACCTGTTCCTGTCATGAGCCGAGAATTGAACGTCTTCCCAGCAATTATAAGTTGGTCATCCATTCGTACTTGCCTCATGTCCTTTATGTCGCTTAAGAATACAAACCGCCTGTCCAGGTTATGTCGGTTGGTAGGCGGTTTTGGGCTACTTCCTACGCCGGCATTATCCGGATCAGGTGTATGGGTCGGCGGCGAATTTATCTACCGCCCTCTCAGCTAGGATTACCCAAGCTCCCCATGAATATGTGCTCCAATTGTAAAACCAAGTTAGAGATCGTCAAATCGAGTTTTCATTTTTTCGCTGATCAGGTTGTATGAACAGGCCTTCCAGCGATATATTCTGTTTGATATTCAAATAACTGCATTAAGTGTGCAAGTTTGGTAGTCATATCCTTGAAGTGTCATTAAAGAGTCGGAGGGTTTTATGGGTCATAGTGTTATTTACTACGGCGAGCACGATGGAGCTCGGACGGTTCGAGCCTTGGAATTGGGACCAAGTGATCTGGACTGGGGGGTTGTGAGTCCCGAAGCACCCGAAAGAGAACGGACCGCTGCATTAGTGGATGCTGTTGCAGTTATAACTAACGGTCTTTCTATAACATCAGAAATGCTGTCCAAGATGCCAAGAATGAAGTTGTTGCAAGTTATGAGCGCAGGATTTGACCAACTTGATGTTCCGGCCATCCGCGAGATGGGTATCGAGGTTTGTAATAATTCCCCGGCTATCGCCCGATCTGTTGCTGAGCATGCTATTGGCATGATGATGATGGTTTATAAGCGCCTGCCGCAAGGGGTTGATGGTGTGAAAACTGGGATGTGGCAGAAGCCAGCAAAGTCTGGTGATTTCGGTAAGGTGTACGAGCTATCCGGTCGCACCGTCGGGATAATCGGGCTTGGCAACATTGGTACTTGGGTTGCTCGTATGTTGCAAGGATTTCAAACCACGACACTTTACACAGACATCAGGGAATTCTCTTCAGAGCACGAAAGAGAATTAAAAGTTACAAGAGTTTCGATGGATGAATTACTTGATCGCTCGGACATTGTCACCGTTCATGTTCCTCTTTCTTCATCAACTACTGGACTTATTGGGCGATCTGAATTGGCTGCAATGAAATCAGATGCGATATTTATCAACACTTGTAGAGGTCCGGTTCACAACGAATCAGAATTGGTTGATGCATTGGATCGAGGATTGATAATGGGCGCAGGTCTAGACGTAACTGAAATAGAACCGACTCCGATCGATTCGCCACTTCTGAAAATGGATAACGTGGTTGTGACTCCACACTTGGCAGGTTCGTCACAGGAACGAGTCGATCGCGCTATTGTTTTTTCATTTGAGAATGCAAGGCGGGCGTTGAACGGTGGAACTTTGGAGAACGTGGTTCAATTACCTGACTGATTTACTAATGATCAGATGGTTATTCCCGAGACTTTCTTAAGGTTTTCTTACGGAACATAAATTTGTGTCAGTACTATATTTTCAGTTTATTTGATTATCAATGTCTGGCAGTTCTTCGTCATCGATAAATTCTGGGCTGATATTTTCCTCTGGCGCTTGACGTAAAGCGCGGATCCCTGCAGCTAAGCCTGCTTGCCATGCCTTTGTTTCTCTACGTAGTGCATTACGAAATCGGCTTCCGTATTCTCCGATTTTACGGAACTTTTTCTGTCGCCTCCGCATGAGAGTTTTGTTGTTTGTTTCAGAAAGACCGGATATCTCACGCATTAGGGTTCGCTTTAGTAAACGTGCAGCTTCAACTGGAGAACCGTGTGCACCTTGTTCGGGTTCTGGTACAACATCATCGATGATTTCCATCTCCAGACAATCTATTGAAGTTAATTTAAGAGCTCTTGCTAGATCTGAAGCTCTGTTGGGGTCATTTAGCTCAGTTTGAGCGCCACGTTCCGGTGAAATAGGTGTGTATATAGCATTTTCTAACATCAAAACTCTGTCAGCTAACCCGAAGGCTAATGCTGCTTCAGAACCGCCTTCTCCTATCAAAACTGAAAGTGTTGGTACCCTCGCCCCACCCATCTGATCGATCATTCGTGCAATGGCGCTTGCTAACCCTCTTTGTTCCATGTCAGTTCCAAGTTTTGGCCCACGGGAATCTACAATTGACACGACGGGTAAATTGAATGTTTCTGCAAGTATTATTCCTCTACGAGCTTTACGGAACCCGCCGGGCGTGATGTCGCCATTGTGCAAGGTTGCATCTTCAGTTTCATTGGAGTTCGCATCCGTTGGAGATTTTTGTTGAGCGACGATCATCACACTTTGTCCACCTAACCGCGCTAATCCAACGATAACTGAAGGATCATCGGTATATACACGGTCTCCATGTAGCTCAAAGAAATTTGCGAAAACGTTGTCGATATAAAACCGTGCTCTGGGCCTATCAGGCCGGCGAGCCAGTTTGACCATCTCCCAGGCTTCTCGTGGTCGTTCGGGCGATGTCGGGTAGTTAAATCGTCGAGATGCAGTTAACTTAAATTCTGGTGAAATGAGATCTAACACTGACGCTAGTTCGTGTTTCAGATGATCCCGGGCTATGATTGCATCGAGGTGGCCTCTTTCGAGGTATGCTTCCGCTGTATGTTCCTTCCCGACACGCTTTCCTTCGATTTCACGGATGTCAGCCAGAGGAGCAAATCCAATATGTGATCCTGGTTCAGCGAAAATAATATCGGCCATTGATGCGAAACTGCCAAGAACTTGCCCTGTAGATGGGTTACTAAGTGCGACGATAAACGGTTGACCTTTGTCTCTTAGTGCTCGGGCAGCCAGCGTGGTCTTTGCCATTTGCATCAGTGAGAGAACACCTTCTTGAATACGAGTGCCACCTGAAGTGATCATAGCTACGCAGGGCATTTTTTTGCGAGCTGCCATTTCCAGCGCAAGGGTGACTTTTTCACCTACGACGACACCCATCGAACCTCCAAGGAAACTCGAATCAAGGACTATTATCACTACAGGAGTTCCACCGATTAGGCAGGTACCTGTTATGGCTGCCTCAGTAAGTCCGGTGCGAGTTTGGTCCTGTAACAATCTAACGCGGTAGGAAATCCTAGGGGAGAACTCTAATGGATCCAGAGATTGAATCCACTTGCTGGTCTCTTCAAAGCTCCCTTCATCAACTATGCTTGCAATACGGCGTCTGGCTGAGATTGTGTAGTGGTAGCCACATTTAGGGCAAATCCTCAACCGCCTGTACTTAGTTGATTTTGACAGGTTCGCCCCGCATGCCAGACAAGATTGCCGCGGGCTTTCCAGATCTATAGGTGTCAACTCCTGGGGTTGATCATCTGGGAATAGGGGAGTTATATCTGCCAATTCGGTGTGTTCCACTCCTGTTGGGTGCAGGCTTGTAGTACTGCTATCTACTTTGATCCATTGTAAGCCTCTTAGTCCGGTTATCACGATATAACCAAATCACATCGGTGGAAATGATTGTTATTAGGATCTGGCCTATGTGATCAATATCAGTTTTACAATACAGGTCTGGGTTTTCCGGGCTCACCAGCTCCGACAATTCCTTCATCTTCCAGTTCATCCATAAGCCGTGCTGCGCGTGGATATCCTATCCGCAGGCGGCGCTGTAGAAGCGATACGGATAAAGTTTTTTGCGAGTGAGCCAAACTAGCTGCTTGTTCGAACAGCGAATCGCCGTTGTTAGAGTTTGAAATGCTTCCATCAGCATCAGATGTGTCTTCAAATGAAACTACTAGCTCAGGCAGCGGCGGTGGGTTCGCATCTTTCCATGTGGAGACGATTCCTTCGATCTCATTGTCGGTTAGAAATGCTCCTTGTACACGGGATGGTTTGGGTTTGTCGATCGGCATATAGAGCATGTCACCGCGTCCTAGCAGTTTCTCTGCTCCGACTGAATCAAGTATGGTGCGCGAGTCGATTTGTGACATTACCGCGAATGATATGCGGCTTGGGAAATTGGCTTTGATCAGTCCGGTAACTACGTCGACAGAAGGCCTTTGGGTGGCAATTACTAGATGGACTCCAGTTGCTCGTCCTAATTGAGCTAGCCGTACGAGCAGTCGTTCTACGTCGCCGGCAGCAGTCAGCATAAGATCAGCCAACTCGTCAACTAGTATGACAAGGTACGGCATCTTTTCAGCCATTTTCTCATTGTAGGAGGCGATATTTTTTACGCCAGCATTTTCAAGTTGCCGGAATCGCCCCATCATTTCATCAACAAGTGACCGTAAGACAATCACTGCTCTGTCTGATTCTACAATTACTGGATGATATAGGTGTGGAATGCCCTGATACGGAGTTAATTCAACTCGTTTAGGGTCGATCATAATCAATCGAACTTCCAATGGTGTTTTCGTTAATATTAGGCCAGTAATAATTGCATTCATACACACGCTTTTGCCTGAGCCTGTTGAGCCGGCGACCAGTGTGTGTGGCATGCGAGAGAGATCGGCCATTACTGGATCACCGCCACTTCCCAGGCCTAGTGGTACTGGTAAGGCAGCAGTTTCTTTGAACCTGCTCCATTCCGTAGACTGCATCACTGAATGTAGGGTTACTGCCGTAGGGTGGGCGTTTGGTACTTCGATGCCGACGACCGATTCTCCTGGAACTGGTGCCTCAAATCTTAAATTGGGCGATGCTAAGGCAAGAGCTATATCCTTTTCACGATTTAAGATTGTGTCTACCCGAACACGTTGACCAGTATTCTCTTCTGATCGACCTTTCCATCCCGGACTTAAGCCGTACATAGTTACCGTTGGACCTTGACGGACTTGATCAACACTGACGTCGATTCCGAATTGGCTTAGTGATTCTTCGATCTTTAGGCTGGTGTATTCGACCTCTTGTTTTGTGATGCCTCCAGGTTCAGCGATCGCTAACATTTCAGTACTGGGTAGTTGCCATGGGAATTTTTGTGCTGCTGAATAATCTGGAGTAGGCGCAGTTTCTTTCGCAGCAGCCTTGAGCTCACTAGGAGTGGGATACGCGACAGTGATTGGAGTGGCGGGGTCTTCGGGCATCCGTTCAACGAATTTAGCTAAGTCATCTTTTTCGACCTCGATCACTTCTTTAGGGTTTACACTTGATTCTGAAGTTGACGGTTTGCTAACGGCATGTTGGATTTCCACCGATGCGGGTTGAGTTTTTGTCACGTTACTGTGAGATTGCGTTAGTCGGTCTGCTTCGTATGCAGCTTGATCGGCCCTCTGCAAAGCCTTTACCTGTGAACGCTCAATGCGCCAGGCGTTGAATCGATTGTGAAAAAGACTGGCTGTAGATTTCGTAAACGAGAAGATAGAGCTGAAGATACGAACTGATAACTTACCTGTTTTATTTGCTTGTTTCGGATAACCTACGCCAAATCCGATGAGCAATACGATTGCAATTCTTAACCATGCCGTGGAATATTCGAGTATGGATACGTTGAATCGAGTCCACTCAACTGGTGCACGCGATATGAATATTCCAATATCACCTCCATAAGATTCGCTATTCAAAGAACCTACTGGTGCGTAGAAGATACCAAGCATTCCAGAGATCGCGGAAGATGCAGCAAACGCCGCAAATATCCAACGCCATTTGGCCAGCAGTTGTGCTCGGTTAAATATGAGCAGGAAAAGTGTTATAGCCAGCCATATGCCGAATGGAATGGCAGACCAACCAAATAAGCTTTCAATTTTCACTTGCAAGTTGAAGTAGGCGGCCAGTCCTAGTCCAGCGATCGCCAGCAAGAACCATAACTGCTTCGGAACGGCCTTTAACAGCCGTTTAGTATTTTTCAGTAGGGATCTAATTGCGAACATATTTGCAATCTTTGTTTATCTCGAGTTCACACATCAATTGCGCTTGTTATTATCAGTGGCCGTCTTTTGGTCCGATGTCTGAGGAAACTGGCTAAAGTATTGCGGACTACTCTTTCCAATTCGATCCACTCTATTGGTTTTTTCAAATGTTGAGCAAGCACCGGAGTTAACGCATCTGAAGCTTCCTTGAGTAAATTATCGGCATCTTCTATATGGACGAAGCCTGCTGAAACTATTTTTGGCTTGCCCACCAGTGCCCCTGTAATGGAATCTCTTGAGAACGCCACTGTTACGACTCCATTGTGTGACAGAGATCGTCTTTCCACAATGACGTTACCTGATTCATCCCACATACCCAAACCGTGGACGAAGATGTGTCCTGCGTCGATTTGATCGATAATTTCTCCGGAATAATTGTCCAGTTCCAATACATCGCCATCAGTCAGCAAAAATACGTTTTCATTTTTGACTCCTGCCTCGACCGCAAGATCTGCATGAGCTTTAAGCATTCGGTACTCTCCATGGATGGGCACGAAGTATTCTGGTCGTGTGGCATTGATAAGCATCCTTAATTCTTCTTTTCGTGCGTGTCCCGGTACGTGCGTTCGCTGGTCAGTATTTGTTATCACTTTAGCGCCTAGTCGGACTAGTTCATTGATTGAGTCATTTACTGCGACTTCATTGCCTGGAATGGTACTGGCTGAAATGATGATCGTATCTCCGTTTTGAATGGTGATATCGCGATGGTTATTATTCGACATTCTCACCAGGCCGGACTGTGATTCCCCTTGGCTTCCTGTGGTCAAAATCACAATTTTGTTATTTGGAAGGCTGTTGGCTTCAGCTGGAGTGATCATCAGACCTTCTGGGATGTCAAGGTGTCTTAATTCTTGTCCGATTTTAGTGTTGTTGATCATACTGCGACCAACTACACAAAGTTTTCGTTCATGTGTAATGCACGCGTTGACGACGATCTGGATTCGAGCTAGTTGCGAAGCGAAACTCGACACGATCACACGTCCGTCTGCTGCTCCAATCAGGTTTGGGAGATTCTGTATGACCTCTCGATCTGATGGTGAGTAGCCCTCATATTCTGCGTATGTCGAATCGCTCATCACTAAAAGGGCACCGTCTTGGCATATGTCCGACAGTATTCCTAGATCAGATGGATAGCCGATTGCTGGTGTGTTGTCGATTTTAAAATCACCGGTGTGTACGACAATTCCGGCTGGTGTTTCGATAGCTATTCCTGTGGAGTCAGGTATTGAGTGACATACACTGAACCACTCTGCGGTCAATCCGCCTATGGGATATTGCTTGCCTACTCCAATGGAGTGTAACTCTACTATATCCTGCATTCGAGCCTGTTTAAGTTTTTCTCGCAACAGTGCCTCGGCCATGGGAGGTGCGTAGATCGGCACTGGTATTCGTCTTAAAAAGTGCGGAACGGCTCCAATATGATCTTCATGCCCATGGGTAATCAATAGTCCTCTAACCCGTTCAATGTTCTCTTCGATGTAGTCCATATCTGGGATAACTACATCAATTCCCGGCATGTCTAATTCAGGGAATTGCACTCCAGCATCGATTACAACAAGGTCATCGACTGTTTCGAGAATCATCATATTTTTGCCGATTTCGCCCAGTCCACCAAGCGGGATGACTCGAATCCATGGGGTTTTAGAAGTATTTGTTGTCATGTCCGTTGGTCTTTGGTCGATACAGATAATTGCTGCAGAATACTGTTTTGCTTTGTCTCGTTCGGTTAGGCAAAGTTGATAAACCACTACTCGGCAAGGCGTTTACTCTTCCTGGGTCTTGGTTACATGATTTGATGGCAGTAGTTATTTTGCCTATCGAATTGCGGTAATTTGTAAAAGCCTTGGGCACATTGCAACATAATTTAATCAATCTTGTAAATATGCATGATTGCGCCTACGGATCTGGTAGGTTATTCAACGTTTATACCCGACCGAGCTTTGACCAGGACGGGATATGAAAAAAATCGTCCGTGGTCATTACTATACGGGTATTTATATCTTGAACTGTTCGCTTCCACTGCACGAGCTCACGCGTGTAGTTAGCCATTCACAGCTCTGTTATACACAAGTGTAGGAAGTTATCAGGGTATTCGGTAAGCCGATAATGCCCGACTATTCAGTGATGTTATGACCAGCTAGATAGTCGACTACATCTTGAACCGTCATAATGCCTTCGGCATCTTCGTCCGAGATTTCAAGAGGGGTATCATCTGTACCGAATTCTTCCTCTATTGCCATAATTAGTTCGACTACATCAAGAGAGTCGGCGTCCAAATCTGCAGTGAATGAGGATTCTGCAGAAACTTCCGAAATGTCCTTGCTAAGTTTGTCGGCCGCAATTTCGCGTACTCGATCTAACACACTTGCCATTTACTACAACTCCCAGGGGTGTTCATCAGCGATGAACCTTGAATTAAACTCTTTGTAATATACACCGTTGATGGTTTATATGCCGAATAAAAATCTATCCTAGCAGAGCACCGAGCACTCCGTTAACGAATTTTGGAGACGAGTTTGATCCGAATAACCGGGCTAATTCTACGGCTTCATTTGCTACCACGCTTTCCGGGGCGGCGTCTGACATCTCTAATTCGGCAATAGCGACTCTCAAAATGTTCCGTTCTACAAGGGGCATTTGTTCAGAGGGGTATTGTGATGCAATTTTCGAGATAAGTGAATCGAGGTGCTCTCTCTGATTTTCACACATGCTTACTAAGCGTGAGGCAAAATCAATGTCGTCGATTGTTAGCCCCTGTTCTTGAGCGAGGCGTTTAACAGTAGCGAATGCGGGGTGTCCTGATGAATCTGATTCATACAGAGCTTGTAAAGCAGCTGCCCTCGATCCCGTACGACCACCACGGACCTGGGGGTTATTTTCAGAGATAGGGTTACCTTCCACCATCTCATCCAGACGGTCTGGCTCATGAGAAAAGAATTCTAGTTCATTCTCATCGCTTTGCTTATTGATGGATAGCTTTGATTTCGCCCTAGGCATGTAAACCCCACCTGCTACTAGGTGAATAAATATGAGGGAGCCAGACGAGTCAATTAAGAAGCGCTTGCGTATGCGAGGACTGATGTGAAATCGTCGATGTTTGTGACATTAGATTTACGCTGAATGCGTTTGACCATTCCAGAGAGTATTCTGCCGTGCCCGATTTCATAGAAATCGTTGATGCCTGCTTCAACCATAAGCTTGATGGTATCGTTCCACTGGACGCATGACGTTAGTTGCAGTCTTAGTTCTTCTCGAACGTCCTCAGCTGTCTTTAATGGCTTGGCCGTGACATTTCCAATTAGAGGGACTAGCGGGTCGTGAAATGTAAGCGAATCTATCATGTCATTTAAACCGTTTTGCGCGGGGCTCATAAGCCCAGAATGGAATGCTCCTCCGACCTGGAGTGGGATAGCTTTTTTTGCTCCACGCGTTCCAGCGATATCAATGGCCATGGTAAGACTTTGATGATCACCGGCGATAATGATTTGCTGGTCTGTGTTTATAGTCGACATTTCAGCGCCAGATTCTCTGCATATTTCTTCGGCTGTTATTTCATCTAGACCTACCAGCGCAACCATACCGCCAGGACGTTGTTCGCAAGCTCCTTGCATTAGTTGGCCTCGTTTTAAAACGAGCTTTACTGCATCGGTGATGCTGAGGACATTAGCAACTGCGAGAGCAGAATATTCGCCGAGGCTATGCCCGGCTATGGCATTCGGGATCTGAAGCACTCCTGTAGATTCTTCCATAGCTCGCCAAGCAGCGACTGAGGTTGCCATGATTGCCGGTTGAGTGTTTTCTGTCCGTTTTAAGTCGTTTTCCGGACCCTCGAACGTTATTGTGGAGAGTTTGTATCCTAGTGCGTCATCAATTTCGTCAAAAACTTCGCGTGCTGCAATAGAATTTAAGTACAGATCCTTGCCCATACCAACAGCTTGGGAGCCTTGGCCTGGGAATAAGAATGCGATCTTCGAATTTTCGTTGTTGGTCATATTAAGAGTTAATCTCCCGATCGGACATCAGGCGCTAAGACTCGGGCTCGACTGAAGTAGACTCAATGGGCTCTACCTGCTCGAGCAGGTTTACTTGAGGCCAATTCCCTGGCATTGTGCGTCCCTTGAAGTTACCGCACTCAGGGCAGGTTATATGGGGTTGAATTCGTTCCTGGCGCGAGCATGGACAAACTGAAGAAGACGGCAGTTTGATGGCGTTGTGGGCATTCCGATTTCCCTTACGGGCTCGAGTATGTTTTTTCTTTGGAAGTGGTGGCATATTTAATGAGAATCTGAACCTAATCGCATTCAACTAGGAGATTCTGCTCCTTTGTCTAGTAATTTATCAAGTGATTTCCAATGCAGATCCGAGCGAATTTGCGGGCATGAACAGTCAATTAAGTTGCGATTGACTGCGCAAATGGCGCAGAGCCCGAGGCATTCGTCTTTGCATAAGGGCGCTATAGGGATTGCGGCAATTAATGCTTGACCCAGACCCTTTGTCAGGTCTAAAAAGTTTTGTTTGTCAATAATCAGGGCTGGGTCATCGTAAAAATTATCGTGCGTTTCAATACCATAAAATTGGTCCATAAGATCGATGTTTAACGGGTAGAACTCCTCGTTCATTTGAACGTTGATATTCACAGTTGCGACTTCGAGACACCTACTGCAAATTGCTTGGGTTACAGCTGTAATGTCAGCGTCTAATATTACCGTTCGATCAGTTCTAATCAAATGTATTGGGCCATTGATATGTGTTAGTAAACGATCTTCGACCATTAACTGTTCATTTTCAATTTTGTGTTGCCGACTATCACCGAGAGTTCCCGATAACAGTCCCGCGACGTTAAAGATCATGACTTAGAATCCGCCGTAAAGACCTTACATAGATTTAATCGTCGGTTCGTTGTTAATCGAAACCAGTTCACAACTCTAATAATGACCATGTAGGTGAGCAAGTGTTTACGTAGGTAATTATTAATGTTGGCTAGGTAACGTAATAACGGTTTAGCTTAGGGGGTGGAGATCAGCAATTTTTAATTAATTTTTGTTTTGTTAAATATCTTCAGTTGCAAAAACTTATTCGATTAGATCGTTCAGAAGCGTTCTTGAAATAATTAATCGCTGAATTTCTGAAGTGCCCTCATAAATTTCAGTTACACGTTGGTCGCGGTATATTCTTTCAACTGGGGAAGGCTTGAAGTATCCGACTCCACCGTGGATTTGAAGGGCTTTACTTGCGATTCGACCAGCCGCTTCAGAGGCATACAACTTGGCCATGGCGGACTCTTTTCCGTGAGGTAGTCCTTCGTCATATAAGGATGCGGCACGATAAGTTAGTAACCTTGCAGCGTCCAATTCAGTGGCCATGTCGGCAAGAGAAAATTGAATTGCCTGTCGGGTTGCAATTGGTTTTCCGAATGTTATTCGACTCTTCGAATACGAAATCGCAGCATTCAATGCACCTTTGGCGAGGCCAAGGCATTGAGCTGCAATCATGATGCGGCTCGAGTCTAGAATTTGGAGAGCCAGTCTATAGCCTTCACCTTCTTTCCCTAGCCGATTAGCGACAGGAACCCGACAGTTATCGAAAACCAACTCAGCTGTCGCACACCCTTTCATTCCCATCTTGCCGTGTTGTGGATTAATGGTGAAACCGGGAGTCCCAGTCTCGACCGCAATGGCTGTGACGCCTCTGTGACCTGCCTTTTTATTTTGATTGGCAAACACTGAGAAAATATCTGCGACGGCACCGTTAGTGCAGAATAATTTTGAACCGTTGAGGATGTAATCATCACCATCGCGAGTGAGTGAGGTCTCTAAAGCGAGGGCATCAGATCCGGTGGATGGTTCGGTGAGTGCGAACGCTGCAATCTTTTTACCCGATGCCAATGAAGGTAGCCAACGAGCGCGTTGAGCGCTAGATCCGCCATGGTAAATGGTTTGGGCTCCCAGAGAAACATGTGTGATTAGTACCGTACTGGTTGAGCCGCAGGCCGATGCTATCTCTTCGACAACTACCATGAAGTCTTTGTATCCACCGTTGGATCCGCCAAACTCTTCGGGAAGAGTCATTCCCGTGACACCTAAGTCGGCTAAGTCACGAAACTGATCAGTAGGAAATTTTTCGGTTTCGTCCACTTCATGTGCCAGTGGGGCCAGTTTTTCATTTGCAAATTCACGCATAGTGTTCGCAAGAAGTGTTTGCTGTTCAGTATAAAACGGCTGCATTGTCAATTCTTCCTGGGTATTTTGAGCGTATGAAAAGATTCTTGTTTTTTAGTAGTAAGGATATGCTGAAGTCTTGTGTTTCCACATAAATTTGTGGGACCTGTGACACGACAACTTTATTTAGAGATTGGAAAGGGGTATGGCTAGACTTTACGAGTGAAATGATTTTTGCGTTTTGTTTAAGTTGGGGTGAATGGATTCGTGATTTGAGAATACTAGGCATTGACCCTGGGCTTACCAATACTGGTTACGGATTGATTGAAGTTGACGGGCAAGATTATACGGTTGTTGAGGGTGGGGTTGTGCGTACAAAGTCTGGTGTACCCATGGAACAGCGGCTATTCATGATTTATTCAGCTATTCGTGATGTAATTCAAGAATTCAATCCTCATGCCGTGGCGATAGAAGATTTGCATTCCCATGCTAGATTTGTAAAGACGGCAATTTTGTTAGGGCACGCTCGTGGAGTAGCAGTCATGGCCGCCGGTGAAGCCGATGTGCCTGTCTTTAATTATCAACCTACGCGTGCTAAGAATATTGTCACTGGTTCAGGTAGGGCAGATAAAGAACAGGTTAAGGCCGCTGTGTCTACTCATCTGCGTGCACCTGACGTGGCAAAGAATGAGCATGTAGCGGATGCGTTCTCCATCGCCATTTGCCATGCAATCATGGCTGGAAGCCCAGCTGTCGAAGCTATTGAAGCGACCAAGTAGAACAAACAGTTATATGATCAACTACATCACGGGATTTATCAGGAGCCTAACTCGCGAGCCAGGGCGTGCGGTAGTTGTGGCTGGCGGGGTAGGTTATGAAATCAGTTTACCTACGTACGTCTATCAATCACTGGCGAACGATGGTATCAGTCCTGGGTCAGAGGTTGAATTAGAGATTTACTACCATGTCACGGATCGCCAACCCAAGCCTATGTTAGTTGGCTTTCGCCATCCGACCGAAAAGGCGTTTTTTGAACAGCTTATTCAAGTTGAAGGAATTGGGCCGGCGAAGGCTGCTGCTGCGTTAGTATTCCCAGTTTCTATTATCGCTTCGGCTATAGAAACTGAGGATCTTGGCTCACTTCAACGTTTGCCAGGTATCGGCAGTCGGGCTGCTCAGAAAATTGTTGCAACATTACGAGGTAAAGTCGCAGCGACTGCGTTGCTACAGGATGTTAATATTTCAGGGGAGACCCAAATTCAGCAAGTTGCCGACGCAAGGGCTGAGGCAGTTGAAGCTCTGGTGACTCTAGGTTATCGTTCAGTTGAAGCACAAGATAAAGTTGAAAATGCAATTCGAAATAATTCCGATATCGCTGATGACCTGCAAAAACTTATGCGAGAGGTTTTCAAAGCGCAATTACCCAAGTAACCGTTAACTTGGGGGTTCTGTTTGCTGATTTAAACAACATTGGAGTGGACGGGTGCCCCGAAAGTCCATAGAACAAGATAAAGATCCGCGCGAAAGGATTGTTCAGTCAAGCTCATCGGCAGATGGAACCAGAATGCTGCCAAGTGAGTCGAATGAGTCAGGTTTGGAACAGCAGGATGTAGGTAATAAAGGATCCAATCCAGAGCCAGAAACTCCATTAGCCCAAGATTTGCGTCCGCGTAGATTTAAAGATTATGTTGGCCAGAAAGCGGTGGTCGATAGTATTTCAATTGCTGTGCTTGCCGCGAAGAAACGTGGCGATACGCTAGACCATGCTCTGTTTCACGGCCCTCCCGGCCTAGGTAAAACGACCATATCCCATATCATTGCGAGAGAGCTCGACTCTACACTCGTACACACGTCAGGGCCTGCATTGGAACGCCCCGCCGATGTGGTCGGCTTGCTCTCAAATCTGAAACCAGGAGATGTGTTATTCATTGATGAAATTCATCGACTATCCCACGCCGTAGAGGAATATCTATACTCGGCAATGGAAGATTTCAGAGTGGATTTCATGACTGGTTCTGGTGCGTTCGCGAAAAGTATAAATTTGCCTTTAGAACCATTTACATTGATTGGATCCACTACACGCGCTGGCATGTTGAGTGCCCCCCTTCGGGAACGATTCGGTCTTGCATATCACCTCGATTTTTACTCCACTGAAGAACTCTCACAAGTGATCTCACGGTCCGCTGGTATTCTCAAGGTCGATATTGATGATCTTGGTGCTTTAGAAATAGCAAAACGTTCGAGAGGGACGCCTAGAATTTCCAACCGTTTGCTTCGTCGTGTAAGAGATTTCACCCAAGTTCGGCATTCAGGCGTCATCAATAAAGATGTGGCGGCAGAGGCGCTTGAAGTGGAAGGTGTTGATGCACTTGGGTTAGATCGATTGGATAAACTTTATCTGACAACATTATCGAAGAACTATGATGGCGGCCCCGCCGGCATACAGGCATTATCCGCGACGATTAATGAAGATCAACAAACTCTTGAAGATGTAGTTGAGCCATTTTTGTTGAAAATCGGATTCATCGTTCGTACCCCACAGGGACGTCGTACGACAGCTGAAGGATTTTCCCATATTGGCCTCAAGCCGCATCTTGATCAATCCTCAGGGCAAGGAACTCTACTCTAGTTCGTTTTTGCGAAAGTCAATGCGAAGATACATAGAGTAAATCCTGTATATTCCTACCCATAACGCAGGTGGTGTATGTTTATGAGTAATAATGTTGAATTAGGCTTTGTCCATAAAAATTGAAGATGCATTCTGATATCGCTAATTACATTCCTCGAGGGGCAAAAAACATTTCACCTCATGGTATTCAAGTCGGACTAGTTACTTCCGATCAAATTGGTGGTTCAAATGTTTTAAAGCCGAATGAATTTTCTGTCCGTTCAGCCTCGGTCCACGACGCTATGATAATGGAAAGTATCGAGCGCGAAGCGTTCCCGGAACTTATCCCTTTGAGTCGTATATCACGTGATATCACGCGTGATAATGGACTTTATTTGAATGCTGTGCGTAAATGGCGTCCTAGTGAAAAAAAACTTAAATCTAGGTTGATGATAGCGACACAAGCAGAAAAAGAGGACCCTCGGCTTTCAGCGAAATTGAAACGTTCAATAAATAGATATTTCCTTGATTACATAAATCCTCCTCGCTTACCTCCGGATTACATCGCAGGGTTTGTGGGGTTATGGTTTGTGCTCGATGAAGCGCACGTGATAGTAATTGGGTTGCGAGGAGTCGATCGTCGTAAAGGGGTTGGTGAGCTTCTTTTCATTAGTGCCCTTGAGCAAGCGCTTGCGAACAATTCGAAAGTAGTTAGCTTGGAGGTTCGTCGCTCAAACGATGTCGCTATTGAGCTCTACAGGAAATATGGATTTCAAAAAGTAGGGCTGCGTATTCGCTACTATTCGGATAATGGTGAAGATGCTGTAATTATGACAACCCCGCCAATTCAAAGTGATGATTTTAAGGATCACTTGTTTAGTCTGACTCAGCAGCATGCAGAGAAATGGGGATGGGCGGTACGTCCCGGATATTCAGGGCATTGAACACGGGGTCTGGATACTTGTCAGAATCAGGCGCTCTCGACGGAATATCAGACGCCAGTTCGTGTGAAAATGAAAATGATTAAAATTGCGCCAATTGCCGCACTAAGTCTGATACTCCATGATGTCCATTGCTGTTGAAACGAGTTGAAGTGTTCGACAGATTGCCATTTTTTACCGCGCCAGGCGAGTTCATTGCCTTTAAATCCTAAGAACAGGCTTGCACCGATCATAATAAGTAACTGAGCCGTTGAAGGTAGAAAAGCTGCAGCAAATAATAGAGCTGTAAATGGTACGCCAGAAAATAACCCCCATACTGCAGGCATCAAAAATGCCGCCCAGTTCCAACGTTTTATGTCAGGAGGAATTTTCCCATTCGATCTACCCGAGGTGTTTTGTTCAGTAATTTCTTCATCGGGAGAAAAGGTGGTTTTTTTGGTTTCCGCTTTAAGTGTTTGTTCAGAACCTGTTGAATCACTCGGTGGGTGGATCAAATCAGTTGAGGTGATAGGGGGGCTTTTGCCTATTTGATTCTGTGATGCTGCTTGAGTTTCGACTTTTGGAGTATTGTCTACTGGAATCGGTTGGAGCATTTCAGCACCGCAGGACCGGCAATACTGTGAGCGTATATCGTTAGTGTCGTGGCACTGGGGACAGGAAACAGACTCGATATTTGATGGGATATCGAGCCTGCTCGTCGTTAATCGTTCGCCACACCTAGAACAAGCATAATTATTTACAGCATTTTGAGTTCCACAGTGAGCACAATAAATATGTTTATTCGGTCTGGTTGATTTTGTATGATCTCTCATGCGCTTTTGAGTTCAGAGGTGTTTGTTGTGAGAGCTTTTTAAGAGTTTCTTCATTCAGGCACTTTTCATTTTTATATATCAGTGATGTTCGTATCAAGTGCGTTGAGCAAATCGTTTAGTTCTTCTTTAGTTCTTATGTCAATTGAAGCAGTTGGAGAACGAACGTCTGCGGTTTCGATGAATCCTCTGTGTTTCATTAATTCTTTCCGGATAGCTAAGCCGATTCCTGCTGAATTTTCATATCGAATCAATGGCAGCCATGAATAAAAAATATTGCGAGCGCGCTCTATGTCATTTTTCATTAGGTAGTTGTATATAGATACCAGAACTTCAGGATATGCAAATCCGGTCATGGTGCCAATGGCGCCCCGCCGTAACTCTTCAAAAAGGAATGCTCCGCCGAGACCTCCAAACACGCCCATACGTCCCGCTGTTGCCTCAATTACGCTAGTAATTTTTTGTGGAGTTGGAGGATCTTCCAACTTTAGATATTTAGCATCTGGCAATTCTTCATGTAACTTCCCAATAAATTCTGGATGGAGGTGGACTCCGGTTTGCTCAGGTAAATCTTGAATTACGATGGGTATCTCGGTTATTTCTTGTGCTGCTTCGTAGTAGCCAAATGTGGATGTTGAATTCGGCTTTGTCATTTTTGCCGGGGCTGCCATTACTGCAGTTGCCCCTGCTGATTGGGCCTCTCGAGTTCTAGCAGCTAACGAATGTCCGCTTTCTGCGCTAACGCCTACTGTAACTGTTAGATCGTCACCTGCGGCTTTTACAACAGTATCAATGATAGGTCCTCGTTCAGAATCGGTGAGACGATGCGCTTCTCCCATAACACCAAGAGTGACAACGCCTGTGCATTTTGCAATGCGAGCGCCATTAACTAGAGATTTAATAGAGGATGCATCGACATCTCCGTTTTGGTCAAATGGCGTGGGTAGCATGAAGTGGATGCCGTGGAAATTTTGTTCTACTGACAATTTAAATCCTTTGCGTTCATGTCTTGCTTAAGTGCATCAGTTTTCAATATCTTGGTCTTGTTCTACATATGGCGCAAGTTGGAGTGACTTTATTTTGGTATTACCATGACCGTCAATGGCACCAACTTCCTCTTCTGGAGTGCTAACATCTGTGGTTGTGCTGACTGTATATAAATTTCAATACTGTTGTTGTAATGATCAGAGTGCGAGGTAATTCAGGCAATATAGCAATTGAGTAATTTGAGCCTGACTACCAGTAAATATGAAAGTTTTTTGCATTCCATCAGTTTAGGAAAAACATTACGCAAAAAGAGGTAACCAGCGGTGACTAACGGAAGACTTGATACAAAGAATTGGATCCCTAATCCAAGTAGCACTGGGGTTTTGAAGATTGACGGGCCCGAGGTTGCCAATTTTGAAGATCAGGTAAAGCTGTTTCAGGCTGGTGAAAAAGATGAAGTTGAGTTTTTGCGATTTCGACTTCGTCAGGGAGTGTACGGGCAACGACAGCCTGATCGTCAGATGATTCGAGTAAAAATTCCTTTTGGAGGTCTTACAGCTGACCAAATGGATGTTCTCGGTGTAGCAGCAGACAAATATGCTCCACTCAAAAAGGGTCATATCACTACCAGAGAGAATGTTCAGTATCATCATGTTCCACTTGGGGAGACCACAGACCTCCTTCGGATGCTTGGTGATGCAGGGTTGTCGACCAGAGAAGCTTGCGGGAATACTGTTCGTAATGTTGTGGCAGCGCCCTCGGCGGGAGTCTCTAAAGACGAGGTTTTTGATGTCACACCCTACGCAGCAGCTTATGCCCGTTATTTTTTGCGTCATCCAACTACACAAAATATGCCGCGTAAGTCTAAGACCGCATTTTCCGGTTCGGAAAAAGACGAGGCTATGGTGTTAATGCATGACGTTGGAATGGTTGCACGAATACAGAATGGAACACGAGGGTTCAAGATCGTACTTGGCGGCGGACTCTCTACAAGCCCTATGATGGCACAGACTTTGAGAGAGTTTGTGCCTGTTGAGGATTTTATCAAACACTGTGAAGCCGCTTTGAGAGTTTTTAACCGTCAAGATGAAGAGCGAAAGAGCATAGCCAAAGCTAGGATTAAGTTCACTATTGCGCGTTTGGGTATGGATAAGTTTCGCCAGATGGTTGATGAAGAATTGAAACTTGATTGGGCTAAAAAGGAAATTGATCTAGAGTCTTTGATGTTTGTTGATGATGAGGAAGCGGATGCAACTGCTGCTCCGACCGGTCAAATTGCGGAGCCGAATGACGATCCGGCTTTTGACGATTGGAAGAGGACTAACGTTGTTGCTCAGAGACAAGATGGGTTCAGCATGGTTTACGTTAGGGTTGAACGTGGAGATGTGTATGCGAACCAATGGTCACAACTTGCTGAGGTGGCTCGTAAGTTCGCTATAGGGCGCGCGAGGCTTGATCAGCAACAGAATTTGGTTTATCGATGGGTGCGGACAGAGTCTCTATATGATGTATACAAAGCTCTCGGATTGATTGGATTTAGCGCATCCGGACGCGAGACGATTCGTGATGTTGTGACTTGTCCAGGCACGGATTCATGTAAGTTGGGGATTACTTCTTCGATGGGTCTAAACAAAGCTCTCGGTGAATTTCTTGATGAGATGGGAGAGGTCGATCCGCTCGTAGAAAATATGCATATAAAAGCTAGCGGATGTCCGAATTCGTGTGGGCAGCACCATATAGCAAGCATTGGCTTCCATGGTGCGGTTATGAAAGGTCCTGGTGGTCAGGTTCCCGCTTATGAGCTGTTTCTTGGTGGCAGATCTACCGAATCGGGCGGGACCAAAGTTGGTGAGCGTGTGAAAGCTCGCATCCCAGCCAAACGGGCACCGGAAGCTCTCAAGTCAGTTCTTGATACTTACATTGCGAATCGTAACGATGGAGAAGAATTTTCCAGCTTTATCGAACGTTTTGGTATTAGTGTTTTTGAAGAGGAATTTGCAAAACTTAAGGCTGAGGTAGGGCCTCTTGATCGGGATAATATTCAAACATATATGGATTGGGGTAAAACGGTCGTTTACAAACTTGAACGTGGTGAAGGGGAGTGTGCCGTTTAATCTTAATGAGGTCTTGTTAACTAAATAAAAATACGGGTGATGGTTTTTCTGCCATCACCCGTATTTTTATTTAGTTAACAATGAAGGATTCGCCTCAGGCGTTTGCCCCTGGTTCTGATGAATCGTAGTCATATTCATAATTCAATTTGATGAATTCTTGCTGGTCATCAGGAACTTGATCTTCGGGGAATATTGCGTTTACTGGGCACACAGGTTCACAAGCTGCGCAATCAATGCATTCATCAGGACTTATGAACAACTGAGTGTCGCCAGGTTTTGAGTAAATACAATCGACTGGGCATACGTCTACACACGCACCGTCCATTACGTCGACACAGTCTTTGGCGATGATGTACGTCATCCGATGAAGCTCCTGTTTGTCGTGTTATTCAACTCTTGCATAATCTTGTTTGGCAGCAAACGCGAGGAGGATTATACGTTTCTAAAACCCGGCGTGAATAGCCGGTTTTGTCCCTATTTCTAAGGAAAATTTCACACTAAATTTTTATAAGTAAATGATTTGGAGAGTTTAGTGCCCGCCGCAGGCGCAACCTCCGCCGCCGCCGCCGCCGCAACCTCCTCCGCTACTACCGCAGCCACCGCCTCCACATCCACATCCTGAGGAGAAGTTTGGATTGGAAATTACGAAACCTGACCTTTCAAAACCTTCGACATAGTCTATGCTGGATCCATCTAGCATAGGGGCGCTCTCATCATCCACGAGCGCCTTAACGACACCGTCGACAACCTTGTCAGATTCGGAAGGGTTTTCCTCCAGACCGAACACATATTCGATGCCACCGTGATCGTCTGTTGTGACCGCAATGCGAAGGTATTGACCTTCAGCATCCTGTTCTTTAAGAACTTCGAGCAGCTTTGTTGTTGCCGCTTCAGTGAATTCTACAACGGTCTTGGAACTGACCATTACGTACTCCTGATTGACCTTTTAACAATTTGTAAATGACTCATTCTTAATTACTGTACCTGCTTTGATGATAAAAAGTACAGGTTACTGGTTTAGATTAATTTTATGGGACAAACAACTTTAAAGCATCAATATTGATAACCAAATAGCCGATTACGGCGTTAGAATGAATAACTGTGACATGATTTCGCTGTTGTTGCTCTTTGTATTTGCAATGCATTGTTTGGAGTGATTCCAGTTTTCCTGTCACGGATTTGACTCAATGTTGATGCAGCCCTTTAACTGTAACTCGAAAACTGTTAGTTGAGAATTGGATTAAGTGCCGATGGACGAACTTGACGGAAAAATTATCGCTATGCTTGAACGCGATGGACGCGCTTCTAATGCTCGTATTGCTCGTGATGTTGGTGTCAGCGAAGGCACTGTTCGTCGGAGACTCAAGCGACTAATCAATGAACAGATTATCAACGTTATAGCATTGCCCG
>RQOU01000096.1 GCA_008373165.1 SAR202 cluster bacterium
ATGCTTTTTGCATGTGGTGGTGATGATTCGGGCACCAGTTCAGAGTCAACCAGTAAAAAATCTAGTGAAATAACTATCGACGGCTCCTCGACTGTCTTCCCGGTGACTCAAGCAGTTGCAGAGGAATTCCGTAAGGAGCACCCAGAGGTTCAGATCCCGGTTGGGATTTCGGGTACAGGTGGCGGATTCAAGCGATTTACAGTTGGTGAAACTGATATCACTAATGCTTCTAGGGCCATTAAGCCTGAAGAAGCTGAGAAAGCCGAATCCAACGGGATTAAGTTCATCGAATTGCGCGTGGCCTGGGATGGTCTTTCTGTTGTGACAAGTAAATCCAACGATTTTGTCGATTGTCTGACAACAGGGGAATTGAAACTCATCTGGGATGCAGGTTCAACTGTTGATAACTGGAACCAAGTACGTTCGGATTTTCCCGATAAGAAGATACGGCTTTACGGTCCAGATACAGACTCCGGGACATTCGATTACTTTACCGATGAGATAAATGGTGAAGAAGATCGAAGTAGATCTGATTACACGGCTTCTGCGGACGATAATACCCTTGTGCAGGGAATTGCAGGCGACGGAGGATCTATCGGTTATTTCGGCTATGCATATTACGTTGAGAATTCCGATAAATTGAAATTGCTTGCTGTTGATTCAGGTAGCGGATGCATTTCACCTGATACTACGACGATTAACGACGGTACTTATTCTCCGCTATCGCGGTCAATGTTTATTTATGCGAATACTGCTTCCATTGACAGGCCCGAAGTAAAGAACTTTCTTGAGTTTTTCATGAACGAGGGCGGTACTTTGGCAGAAGAAGTGGGATATGTCGCGCTTTCTGATGCAGATTATCAGTCCAATATCGAGTTGATCAACGCAAAATAAATTGGTTGTGAAAACACTCTGTATAACTGTGTGTTAACAATTTACCCGCAATCTATTAACGGCTGCCGATTCGGCAGCCGTTAATAGATTGGTCGATATTCTCTCGCAACCATTGATTCGTTAACTGCAGTGTCAACAAATTCTGGATCAAATACCGCATCATCAAGTGATAGTCGACTTCTGCCAGATGAAGTGCTCAGACGCCGTCGGCGCCAATATCTTGAGCAGTCGATTGTGGCATGGCTTCTCAGAGTTACTGCACTAATTTCTGTCCTTACTACCATAGGTATCGTCCTGATTCTTGTTGTAGAAAGTGTTGGTTTCTTTTCTCAAGTTTCTGTATGGGAATTCGTGACAGGCCGAGAGTGGACGCCTCTTTTTAAACCGCAAAAATTTGGAGCGCTTCCACTCATTGGCGGAACTCTGTTAGTTGCAGTAATAGCTGGCCTGGTTTCACTCACCCTCGGTTTGGGCGCGGCGATATTCCTCTCTGAATACGCTCCAGAGGGTGTTCGTAAGATTCTTAAGCCAGTTCTCGAAATACTTGCCGGCATTCCAACCGTGGTTTACGGGTATTTTGCACTTACGTTTATCACTCCTATTTTGCAAGGAATGTTTGGTAGTGACAACGTAATTATTTTTAATGCGCTTTCGGCTGGCATAGTCATGGGTCTCATGATTATGCCCATGGTCTCGACTTTGAGTGAGGATGCAATGATTGCCGTTCCTCGGTCTTTGCGTGATGCTGCTTATGCTTTGGGGGCCACCCGATTTGAAGTTTCAACAAAAGTTGTGATTCCAGCTGCTCTATCTGGAATCGTGGCTTCATTTATATTGGCTCTTTCGCGAGCGATCGGTGAAACCATGATCGTTAAGATTGCTGCTGGCGCTACACCTAATCTGACGTTGAATCCTCTTGAGAGTATCCAGGCAATGACGGCTTATATAGTCCAAATAAGTTTGGGCGAGACCGCGCATGGCTCAATCGAGTACCAGACGATTTTCGCTGTTGGTCTACTATTATTTGTTATGACATTAGCGATGAATATCTTGGGTCGCGTGATCATTTCACGGTTCCGACAGGTGTATGAATGATTATTAATTCAGCACATGGTCCGGGTGGAAAATCGAAGCGATTTGAGTTGATTCGCACGTGGCGCGACAGGATATTTTTTGTAGGGTTTTTGTTGGCTATTTTGATTGGTGTTGCCGGATTAGCAGCTCTGCTGATTGATGTTCTTATCGATGGCTTGGGGTTTTTGAACTGGAAATTCTTGACGAACTATGCCTCGCGTAAGCCTTTAGAATCCGGGATTCTTGCACCAATGGCTGGCACTGTTTGGGTCGTTGGATTAACAGCGATTTTTACAGTTCCTGTTGGTATTGGAACAGCGATTTATCTGGAAGAATTCGCTAGAAAAAACCGGCTAACTAGACTGATCGAGCTGAATATCTCCAATCTAGCCGGTGTACCCAGTGTTATTTATGGATTGCTGGGATTGGCTGTGTTTGTTCAGTTTTTGTTTAACGGTTCACGAAATTTGACTGCCGGCGCTTTGACGATGACGTTGCTTATCCTGCCCATTGTCATCATCGCATCCCAAGAAGCCATCAAAGCTGTACCTTCGAGCTATCGCGATGCAGCGTACGCCATGGGGGCCACTCGTTGGCAGGTTGTTAAAACTGTGGTTATGCCTCAGGCGGTACCAGGGATGATGAGCGGGATTATTCTTGCGTTATCGAGAGCGGTAGGGGAGTCGGCACCGATTCTGATCATTTCCTCGTTAGTATGGGTGACGTTTGTACCTACATCGCCCGATTCTAAATTTACTGTTCTACCCCTTCAGATATTTACTTGGGTGAGCCAGCCTCAGGAGGATTTCAGAAGTATCGCAGCTGCTGGGATTATTGTACTTTTGCTGATTTTGTTGGGAATGAATGCCGTTGCCATATGGATCAGGAACAAGTACCAAGTGCGTTCGGAGTAGTTAGAGGCGAAACTCTCTCCGATGCCTTTAGCTTGAGATGATACTTACTCTCCGGTCAGTCCCTGAACCACGGTTGCGTTTGGTAACACCTGGAGAATATTCGGTGAAACCTTGATTTTGATAGATCTGCTCCCTCCGCCGAGGATGATGTAATCGAGATTCATTAATCCAGGATCAATGTAAATTGGTAGTTCTGGCGGTAGGGCAAGGACTGTGACTCCACCGATCATCATTCCAGTCAGTTGGGCTGTTTCTTCAGGCTTAGCAAATGAAACTCTGCCAGTATTCATCAGCGGTTTAATTACGTGATTAACGTCAATGCGTCGTGTAGCGCGTACAACCGAGGCAGTGAAAACTTTAGGTTTCTTTTTGGAGCTGACTATTATGGTATTAGCTGAGTTTTCAAGTGGGAATCCATATTTTTCACAGAACATTATGGTGTCAGCGAATTCTGGATCTATGTTGATGACTTCATATGTAAATTTAGTTTCGTCGAGAAATGCAGTTACTCTGGTTTCGATTTCACTATTTGTCATGTTCGCTACTACCGTCTTATAGTTGATTTACGTTAATTTTTTGTGGAATTATTTCGAGTTGAAGGCCTGTTAAGTTTATCGATATTGAACATGTTTGCTGTAGTCTCAAATAGTATGATCTTTACAGGTGTTTTAGTAGCTAATTGTGATTGGGTGGAAATTTGGGTAAGACTTACTGGATGCTCGTTACGACCCAGGAAAACTTGGATATCACGCGTTCTCGAGGTTTTTCTGTGCAGGGTGTTGATACCAAAAATCGTCGTAAAGCTTTGCGTATAGGTCCTGAAGACAGGGTTTTATATTACGTTTCAGATAAAAAAGGTTTTGCTGCGACGGCAACCGTTACATCAGATAATTTCGAAGATCACGAACGAATTTGGAAACATCACGACGATCAGGAAACATTCCCTCATAGGGTAGAGCTTTCACCAGATGTTGTCCTTGATGAGTCTGAATACGTTGATGGTTATCAAGTTGGTCCGACTCTCCAGTATGTGAAAAAGTGGCCGCCAGATATGTGGCCGTTGGCATTTTTCGGCATGCTGCACATTATTCCGCAACGTGACTTTAATTTTATTGAGAGCGAGTTGCGGCGAATAAATGGGGACTTACTTGTTAATGAGGATCCTCATCCTGAGAGTTCAGGGTCTATTGTGTCATCAGGAATTATCGAATCTTTAGATTCTTCTGATGAGGTCTCTGACGTGAAAAAACATTTCGATGTATCTGCCAAAAGTCGTAAAAGCTCTCACCGTCGGCGTAAAAAGCGGCATCGTTAATTTTTGCTGCTGGAAGTGTATAGAACGTTTATCCTGAAAAATTGAAGGAGGGCACTGACACCCCAGTGGTAACACTCTCGTTGGATTTGTTTTTGTCGATAGAAGGATGTTTAAGTTGTTTGATTACTTAGACTCTGGAAGCTTGGGTTTTAGGGTATTGTGAACTTTGGCAAGCACAGATGAGAATGTTTTATCGCTCAATGCTGGTTTCAAATCGCTGGTGTTGATATTTTCAACGAGCTCAACCCAGGACTTGCACCCTTTATAAGCGGGGATGACCGGAATTTTCATGGCCGGATTTAGCCTGTATGCCCTAACAATCATCAACTTGAGCGGTTGGCTAGGTTTCCACTTAAATCGTTTGGCAGGAAATGATTTTGACCAGATGTGAAAAGGATCCAGTGCATTAACTTGATTTTCTTGTGAAATATCAATTGTCTCTATAAGTTGGCAAAACACCGATAGAGTGATGTTTTCATTGAAATCTTCATTCGCCGCTCCGGAGGTTAGTGAATGATATTTCCGCTTGAGCAGTGACGTGCCTTCATGGAATACTCCTGGATACAGTAAAAATTGGTCGTGTTCGATTTTGAAATGGCGCGTATCCTCACGAATACCCCCTTTGCGCAACATGAATATCTGTTCACCCTGGCTGAGTGCTCTGGATGTGACCGACCATTCCTTTAATCCTATATTTGAGGAAGTTGGCAGCTTAGGTGACATAGGCGTTGAATGTCTTATAACTCTCAAGTTAGAGACTATTAGAGTGTTCGTGTTTTGTGAATTTTACAGTGATTTTTAAATTTATTATCACTCGGGATTATGTTGAGTCAGAAGCTTTTTTATTGATGACCCGCGTGCGCCAAGCATGGCCAATGTATTTTCAGTGGTCGTGCGGCATACGTATTCGGTTGTTACATTTCTCAAGGCAGCGAGCTTTTCCGAGACTAATGAGATGTCACGTGGCTCAGTCCATTTGGCTCTATTTTTTTTGAACGTTTGTGGGTACGCATCTGTTTCCAAAAGCAGTCGGGAAGTCGGCGTTTTTTTTGCAGTTTCCTCGAGGTCTGTGATTCTGGTTAGTGTTTTGGCAAATGAGATATTGAACCCGAGGTCTAGAAGCTTTTCAGCGAAACTCCATCTGCCTTGAAAATAGTGGGCGGATCCCCCCATATCGCCTGCGCCTGTTTCTTTAAGGATTGATAATGCAGCATCTCGAGCGGAATGCGCATCGTAATCATCGTCCTGCTCGCGGATATGAAAAATTAGCGGCAGTTTGTGTTCGCGTGCAATTTTAATTTGTGCGTAAAACGATTCTTCCTGCCAGTCTTTGTCGGGCGATGTACCCTGGTGATCAATACCAATTTCGCTCATAACTACCACCTGAGGTGCAGTGGCCAGGCCCTCAAGTTGTGATAACTGATCTTCAGAAATTGGATTCGTAATTTCTGTTGGGTGTATGCCTATGCCAGCGAAGACCCGTGTTTGCCGCTTGGCTAGTTCGATAGCTTCTCGGGAATCTGCAACGGTTGTGCCTGCTGTGAGAATAGCTCCTACATTTTTTTGCACGGCACGCTCAATAATACCGGGGACTTCATTCGGGTTATGCTGATGGATATGAGCGTGGGTATCTATGAACATAGATGGCGATAATATAAGGATGTTTTGACCATTAGTAAAAGCATATAGCTTTTTTGAATCTCATTGTCGATTAGCCACATGGACGACTGGTCGCCATTACTGATTGAGACGGAATTTCGTGACTAAAGATCTGCTCCATATTTGAATTTTGGACCAATCACGATGGTCCCCTTGTGGTGTGGGTGCAAATCGATCGACGATTTTCAGGTACCAAGGGAGATTTGATCGTTCGAAATATCCGCTAAAGACAGCATCGGAAACGACGTTTAAACTCGGCGCTACTTCAATAAGATTTTTCAAAAATTCTTTATGTTGTGCTAAGCCGGCTTCAGGGTGTTTTATGCCGAGCCCCCCCATTGAAAAAAGCGCAACTGGTTTTTCTTTGATGCGCCCTGCCATTAGCGCTGCATATAATCCGGCTACAGAAATCCACTTGCCGCCGTACAAAGGTGACCCGATGACGAAGGCATCATAATTTTCCGGTGGTGGGGAATTGCTTGCTTCTGCTGCATGTGCTTGGAGCCCAGATGCATTGAGCTCGTGCACCATCGCTGATGCCACTTCACGAGTGGATCCGAATCTGGTGGCATATACGACGAGAACCCTTGTCAATTACTTTTCAATCGATAAATTCAAGATGAATGTCCAGTGTGACCAGTATCGCGTATGGCAAAACCATTGAGTCTAATGAGATCAAGCATGATTGCGTAAAAATTTGTATACAAGGCACGCGTCGGGATGTTTTAGGTGTAAGTTATCCGACAGTCGAATAAAGATCGGTTACTGGCCTCAATCATCCAGTAAGAAGGATAGGAATTATGCGAGCAGGATTTGGACAGTTTCAGCAAGCGACCCCTGAGTACCTCAGGTTTGCACAGCAATATGGTGCTACTGACATACTGCTAAACACTCCGGACTTGCCAAGTTATAACGGGACTTGGCCGTTGCACGACCTGGTAAATCTTCGCAGGAATGTCGAGAACTACGGGATGAAGCTTTCGGCCCTTGAAAACGTTCCTACTCAATTTTATGACCACATCATGCTGAACGGGCCGAAACGTGATGAGCAAGTTGACAACATGATCACGACGGTACGAAACATTGCCCGGGCAGGTATTCCCGTATTTGGTTACAACTGGATGCCTTCGCATGTTTGGCGTACGCCTACGAAACTGATTCGTGGTGGTGCCGTGGCGACAGCATTCAACTACGAAGAAGCTAACAAGATGCCTCTTACACATGGCCGTGTGTACACGGACGAGGAGATGTGGGAGAACCTTGAGTACTGGATCAAGATCATTACGCCGATAGCGGAAGAGGAGGGGATTCGCCTGGGTATTCATCCATGTGATCCTCCGGTAGACCAGCTTGGTGGTATTCCACAACTGTTCAGGTCATACGACAACTACAGGAGGTACCTGGACATATACCCGTCGGATAACTGTGCTATCGAGTTCTGCCAGGGGACTGTCTCTGAGATGTTCGACTCAGAGGGTGATGCTCTCTACGAGTTCATAGCGGAGATGGTGCAGAAGAAGAAGGTTCTATACGTTCACTTCCGAAATGTTTCGGCACCCAACCCAGAGGATTTTCACGAGGAGTTCATCAATACAGGCCATGTAGACATGTACCGTGCGATGAAGACGTACTACGACAATGGTTACGACAGCTTTTTCATTGATGATCACGTTCCGCACACTCATCTGGACACTGATTGGGGGCATCGAGGGCGTGCGTTTGCAAACGGCTACATACAGGCGATGATTGAGGCTGTCACCAAACAATGATGATGCGTGAGTGTTAGCAATGATTGATGTTTATTACGAACTTATTTGGACTCAAAGGTCACACGATGACATTTTATGAGTCCGGTTTGTTGGATCTTAACCCAGACGGAGAAAATGCATGAGCTTATTCAAGGACTCAATAAAGAGTGCTATGTCGGAGTATCTGGAAGATTTGAAATTAAAACTCGATGGTCTGACTGAACCGGAATTACGTTGGCAGGTTGGGTTGGAGTCGAACACGATCATCTGGCTCGTCTGGCATATGGCACGTGTTGAAGACAACTGGATCAACGGTGTTGTCGGTGGGAACGATACGGTGTGGAGTTCAGGTGGATGGTCGGTAAAGACAGGTATCGACGCTGAGGATAATGGTTATGGCGATACACCCGATGATGTTAGGGCATTACCTGCAGTTGCAGTTGCCGATCTTATGGATTACTTTGAAGCGGTTCGGTCGAGTGGATTGAGTGTGATTGATGGTCTGGATGATGATGACTTAGGGAAGGAATTTGTCCGGAGAGGGCGTTCAGTAAACTTGGAATGGATACTCGGTCATGTCGTGGTGGAAGAGTCGCAGCATTTGGGTCAGATAGCGTACGTGCGTGGAATGATTCGTGGTTTGAATGGCTGAAAAGGTGATATATAAATGGCTTCGTTTAGAGATCCGATAAAAAGTGGGCTGAACGAGTATCACGGGAAGCTTAAACAGACTCTTGATGGTCTTACGGCTGAGGAATTGCTCTGGCAACCTAGTGCAGAGTCAAATCACATTCTATGGACAGTTTGGCATATGGCTCGCGTGTCTGACCGATGGGCCAATTCTACAGTTCTTGGTAATGACGAACTCTGGATTCGAGATGGTTGGGCAGGGCGACTTGGGATGCCAGAAGAGCGATATGGTCGTGGAGAGACACCGGATCAAGTGCGCGACTTTCCATCAGTAGATATAAACCTGATACTCGATTATTTTGATGCTGCACATTTGTCTTTGCTTGGAATGATTGACGAGCTAAATGAATCTGATTTGGATCGTGATGTTTATGCCTCGTATAGAGATGAATCATTTAATATCGGTTGGATCCTTGGACATATTCTTGCCGAAGAATCCCAGCATCTGGGGCAAGTTGCTTATATCCGTGGCATGCAGCGAGGTTTTGACGGATGATCGATCAATTTAAGGAGTAGAAATGCGTCAGTCTTGGGCAGTTAGTTCGGTAGACGATGAGGTTATGCGTACTTCAGCTCAGTACGGAGTTGAAAATCTCATAATTTACACAGGGCCGGGCACCAAGACCCTGCCGGGTTCGAAAGAGCCGTTACAGCGCAAAAAACGTCCAGACTATGAAGATTACCTTGCATTGATAAGTAGGGTGAAATCGTTCGGTTTGAATATCGAAGGCGTTGAAGGAGGATTCTCACTTTTTCCTGAGTATTCTGACATTATTTTCGGTGGTCCTCGGCGGGACGAGTTAATTGAAGAAATGCTTGATCATGTTCGGGATATGGCTCGAGCTGGGATACGAATATGGGGTTATCAATGGATGCCTGTCAGCGTATGGAGAACCGCTCCAGTTTCAATTCGAGGCGGTGCATATGGAACGGCCTATGATCATTCGATTCGCAGTGAAGATCCTGAGTGGTATCCAGGTGTTCCTGATAGTCAGGATGAAGAAGCGATGTGGAAGCACCTGGAATACTGGATTAAGGCTTTAACTCCTTTAGCTGAGGAAGAAGGCATTAGATGCGGTATCCATCCTGACGATCCACCGATGCCCGAACGCGGTAAAGTTCCTGGATTATTGCGTAGTTTTGATGCCTACAAGAGATTGTTGAGCATCTATCCATCCGATTACAACGCGATTGAGTTTTGTCAGGGTACGTTTAGTGAAATGGGGGGGGAGGACATTTATGCCATGGTTGATTACTTCGTTCGTGAAAATAAGATTTTGTTCGTTCATTTCCGCAACGTTAATCGTCAAATTCCTATCTTCAATGAAGAGTTCATCAATACAGGTTATGTTGACATGAAGCGGATTATGCGGGTTTATCGTGATGCTGGGTACACAGGCACGTTTATGGACGACCATTGCCCGATGCTTTCTGACGATACGGATTTTCCCGGAAATGTAGGTGGTTATAGGTCGAGGTTATTTGCCCAAGGCTATATTCAGGGTCTTATTGAATCAGTTACTAAAGAACAGGAATATGGCGGATCAGTCCGTATGAGCCAAATAGAGAATGGATCTGTGTCATGAGGATTGGTATGGGTCTCAACGGTTCCTTGAATGCAGAAGCTTTTCGCTTCATGGCACAACTTGGCGTACAAGATGTCGTGCTTAATACCCCTCCCGTACCGGTTAAGGACGGCAAATGGGAATTAGTAGATCTCGTGGGAGTGAAAAACAGGGTTGATGAATTTGGCTTGAAGTTGACGGCAATCGAGAACACCCAGATTGATATGAGGCATCACATGATTGCTGGTGGACCTCGTTTTGAAGAGCAGCTTGAAAATATGCTTGAGACTATCAAGAACATTGGGAATGCTGGTATCCCGGTATACACCATGAGTTGGCGGTATCCCCGTTTCTATCGAACAGGACACGTGGATGTAGGTTGGGGAGCGCTTGGCACTGCTTATGACTCCGAAATTGAAGCGTGGCCGAATGTGATTGATTGGGATTTCTCATTGAGCAGCGCATGGGAGTGTCTCGAAACCTGGATAAAAGAGGCAACTCCTGTTGCTGAAAAATATGGAGTTAGACTCGGATTGCATCCGGTTGATCCTCCAATGGAGATTGTTGGTGGCGTCCCTCAATTGTTATTTAACTTTGAGAATTACAAGCGCCTAATAGACATTGTTGACAGTCCCTACAACTCAATTCTTTTATGTCAGGGCTCATTCGCTCAAATGCTAGGCGCTGATTGCGATGATGGGGAAAGCATTTACGACATGATTGAGTATTTTGTCCAACGTAAGCGGGTGTTGTATGTGCACTTTCGTAATGTCTCTGGTACCGTGCCTAAGTTTCATGAGACCTTTGTTAACAAAGGTTACGTGGACATGTACAAGGCTATGAGAATTTATTACGAAAATGATTTTGATGGCTTTTTTATGGACGACCATGTGCCGCACACTGTCGGCGATACGGAATGGGGGCACCGTGCAAAAGCATATGCCAACGGATATATACAGTCTTTGATAGAGACGGTAACCGACACTCCTTTATTTGACCCGAAATAACTATTATTGAGGATTCTGTTGAGTATGAAAATCGAGAATATAGAGACTTGGCTCGTATCTAAATGGCTGACTGTTCGCGTCACTTGCGACGATGGCACGTACGGCGTAGGTGAAGGGAATTTTTGGAGTTATGCTGACGCTACCGAGGTCATCGCCCATAGAATCAAAAGTGACATTCAGGGACTTGACCCTCGTGATATTGATCGCATTTGGAATACCGCCTACAGGAAATATTCGTTTCGTAGTCCGGCAATAACAGCTGTATTGTCGGCTATAGATATGGCTTTGTGGGACATTAAGGGAAAGCGTTTAGGGGTTCCGGTATGGGATCTTCTCGGAGGTAAAGTTCGCGATAGGGTCCGCGGAATCGTTCTGCTTGGTTCTTATGGTGAGGTCGGGACTCTTTCTAGCCCAGAGAGTTATGCTCAAGCAGCCAGGCGGGCGAAAAGCGATGGTTATACCGCGTTAAAAATGACACCCTTTCCAAGCAATTGGGGTGAAATGGCTCACGGAGAACTTATCCGTCAGAATACTGCGATCGTACAGGCAGTACGAGAAGAGGTTGGTTGGGATTTTGATATCGGAATTGAAATCCATCGGAACATGAATCCTGGATCATCAGTGGTATTTGCACAGCAGATCGAAGAATTCCTTCCTTATTTTTATGAAGATCCAATCGCCCCCGACTCTGTGATGTCCATGGGCGCAGTCGGCAAGAAGACTAATTTACCGTTAGCGGTAGGAGAACGGAACAATACCCTTTGGGAGTTTCGTGAGTACTGCACGTTGCCTGGAGTCAGTTTTTTGAAACCAGATATAGGCCTCGCTGGTGGTTTTACGCACGTCAAGAAGATTGCCGCTGTTGCTGAAAGTTTCCATCAACGGATCTTGCCACATCATTTTCTCGGGCCGATTGCCAATATGGCGTTGGCGCACATCGCTACTGCTACACCCAATTGGGATATGAACGAATTTATTCCAGAATCCGGAACCTTCAAAGCAGATATTGTGACGAATGTCACGGATATGAAGGACGGTTATTTCATACCCTCCGATGCTCCGGGTTTGGGTATCGATATCAATATTGATGAAATGCTGAAACATCCATATGAAGCTGGAGGTGGTGAGACTTCTCGTCGCTCTGACGGCTCGTTAACACTGGGGTGAAAAAAATGTCTAATCGTTTACTGGGTAAAGTTGCCATTATTACGGGAGGTGGAGGTGCTATGGGCGGAGCTCAAGCGCGTCTATTTTCATCAGAAGGAGCGGCGGTTTGCGTGGCTGATAACAGGATTGAAAAAGCTCAGGAAGTAGCGGATGAAATTATTCACTCAGGCGGCAAAGCATTTGCAACCAATCTCGATGTTAGGAATGCAGATGAATGGGCTACAGCAGTCTCAAAAACCGAATCGGAACTGGGATCCGTCAGCCTGCTTTGTAACAACGCTGGTGCTAATTTCAGGGTTGGATTCGAAGAGCAAACAGAGGATCAATTTCGACTGATCATGGAAGTGGGCCTCAACGGTGCCTTTCTTGGAATACAGGCAGTTGTTCCTTCAATGCGTAGGTCTGGTGGAGGTGTGATATTGAATATGGGTTCGTTGGCTGCGATACGCCCTGGTGGTGGAAGCCCAGGCTACGCTGCACAGAAGATGGCTATGATTGGGCTTACTAGATCGGCCGCGCATTCGTTCGCAAAAGACAATATACGATCCGTAGTAATTTCTCCGGGGCATGTCGACACACCGTTTCTTCGTGGTAACAATGCTCATAGCCCAAATGATTGGGATACGAGTATCGACAACCCTGAGAACTATGCCAAGCGATTAGATGGGACCCCCTTGGGCAGACTTCAGCGTCCTGAAGATATAGCAAACGCGTTTTTGTTTGCCGCGACCGATGATGCCGCGATGATTACAGGGTCAATGATCACCGTGGACGGCGGAGCTGGGATGTGAACGAACATATTATTCATTCCTATCAATAGTTGAGAGTTTTTAATTACGTTTTATGTGGTGAGAAAATATGAACAATTCTCTTGGAAATTTAGATGTGATTGTCGAGCGCAATGTAGAAGTTCCCATGCGCGACGGGACTTTGTTGCGGGCTGACATATGGCGACCTGACCTAGCGGGTCAGTTTCCAGTGCTTATTGAACGTACGCCTTACGATAAAACGGCCTCTTCTGAATCATCGCTTGGAGCTGGTGAATACTATGCCTCGCATGGTTATGTGACCGTTATTCAGGATGTCAGAGGAAGATTCGCTTCTGATGGGTTGTTTTATCCGTTCAGAGACGACGGTGACGGCGAGAACCAGGATGGATATGACACTGTTGAATGGGCAGCTGCGCAGCCATGGTCGAACAAAAAGATCGGGACAATTGGAGGTTCTTACTCAGGGGCGACCCAGTACAGAATGCTTGCAACGCAACCTCCTCATCTTGTGGCTCAGTTTGTCCGTCAATCATCATCGGATTACTACATCGAATGGGTTTATAGAAGTGGTGTATTCGAACATGGATTTAACATCAGTTGGACGCTCAAACATGCCTCAACGAATGCTGTGAAATTGGCTCCGGAAGGGATGGAAGACGAAGTGGTAACTCGACTTACCAAAGCTTCTGATGATTATCAGAAATGGCTTGAGCACGTTCCAATCTCTCCATTGCCTCCTGTTGCCGATTTACAGGACTGGTTCGTTGATTGGATGGACCATCCGAACCAAGGTGAATATTGGAACGAATTTAGTATTGTCAGAAGCCATGATCGAGTAGATGTTCCGATTCATCACTTTGGTAGTTGGTATGACTGTTTCTTGCGGGGGACGCTTGAGAATTATGTTGGAATGCGTTCTAAAGCTGTGAATAAACAGGCAAGATCAGGTCAGCGTCTAACGATAGGTCCTTGGGTGCACAATCCTTCTCCTGCGGATATGCGCACATCTGGAGAGGTAGATTTTGGCGAGCAGGCTAAATTGGGATGGTTCGCGACGAGGTTACGTTGGTTTGACCACTGGTTAAAAGGTATTGATAACGGAATAGAACAGGAAAAGCCTGTCAAATTGTTCACGATGGGAGTCAATAAATGGCGTGAATTTTCTGAATGGCCGCCTGCCGAGATCTCATATACTCCGTTTTACTTGTCCAATGGAAGGTCAGGATCTGCTCAGTCTCTTAACGATGGAGTTTTATCTAGGACTATGCCTGACGGTTTTGGTGAAGTTTTTGATGAGTATCAATCAGATCCTGAAAACCCTATACGTTCATTTGGTGGCGGACATCTCGGAGATGACAATGGCCCGCGAGACCAGCGCGGATACGAAGATAATGTTCTGACCTATACCACTGATATTTTGGAAGAGGCCTTGGATGTGACCGGTCCAGTAAAGGCAGTACTCCATGCTTCTTCCACCGCTATTGATACTGATTGGGTCGCTCGGGTAACCGATGTCCATCCAGATGGAACATCGATGTTGATCTGTGACGGTATTCTACGAGCGAGATTCAAAGATTCGTTTGAAGACCCTATAGCTTTGATTCCTCATATGCCGATGGAATTCGAAATAGATTTGTGGGCGACAAGCCATGTATTTCAAAAAGGGCATCGTGTTCGCGTCGCTATAGCCAGCAGTAGCTTTCCAAGATGGGATCGGAATTGGCAGACGGGGCGTAATAACGCGTACGAGAGTAGCGGGCCTGTGGCTGATAACAGAGTGTTTCGAGATGCGGTGCGATCTTCGCACGTTCTATTGCCGTTACTGTGAACTTACGTTTTGCCTGTTTTTGATGGCAAATAATTCGATCCAGTAATTCTTACGCTCTATTTCGATTAGTTAACAAGCATCTTGGCCTTATAGAAATGTTTTGGAGAGCATTATTCTAAATATAAGGTCCTCCTGCTCCCCAATCGTCTTTTCCCGTCAGGCGCTTTCGTAAAGCTCGTAGTTGTTTGGGCATACCAGCATTGGATTCCCATGTCTGGTCGACACCATCGGTTTGCGGCTCGCCTTTTACGATCAGTTCGATCAATACAGGACCTTCACTCTGCAAGATTTTGGGCAAATTGTTATCAAACGTTTCTGTATCTTCGAAGCGATAACTCGCCGAGTAACCACAGGCTTTTGCCACCTCAGCGTATTCCACACCAGGTGCGGGTACGGGTTGACCTCCAGTTATAGCGTATATTCCATTGTTGAATACAAAGTGGAACATATTTTTTGGTCCCATTCCAGCCACGGTTGCGAGCGACCCTAAATTCATTAACAGCGAGCCGTCGGCATCTAAGCACAATACGGTTGTTTCTGGTTTGCCTAGGGCGACGCCAAGTGCGATTGACGAAGCCTTTGACATTCCATTTGATATTCCGATGTCGAGGTCGGGTTCCTCAGAAATTTCGTTCCAGTACTTAGTTTGGGTCATCGTGGTTACGCTGACCGCTGATCCACGCGATCGATTGATTATTCGGCATGCGTTTTCGTAGGTAATCATTCGACACCTTCTTTTGCGTATTCGGTTCCTATGGCTACGGCAAATGGTTGGTTTGTTGCTGCCGCCCGTTCAAAAGCAAGAGGTACTCGCTCTAGGTCATCATCTGACTCTATAACGAAGTAATCAACTCTCCATAGGTGTAGATAAGGTTCAAGGAATGCAGCTGCTGAATCCGGGGTGTCACCTTTTCGATTATGACCGCGATATCCGATAAACATTACAAGTGGAAGGCCTATACCCAGTGCCAGTCCACGTAATGCGTCACCAGCTTCGTAAAAGCCCGCATTTTGTATCGAAATTACCGGGTTTTGACCTGCAAGGAATAGACCCGCAGCTACAGGGATTGCTTCTCCTTCCCTTGCAACTGGTACGACGGTTATCGATGGTTCTGCCATAAGAGCTTTGTACATGTGCGCGGTTTCAGAGTCCGGCAGAGTTACGTAGTGAGAGACTTTCTGCCGCACAAGTTGGTCAATTACGTTTTTTGGATGTAGGATCCCGTTGATCAAGCTCTATGCCTTTCTTATCTGATGTTGATATGGGCGTGAGATTAACTGGTTCTATCACCTTCCGCAACCGTTTCTGTGTCCTTATGCTTGTTAGGCCGTCTTGTTGCTACTAAAAGGATGATAGCGATGATAGCAGCGCCCGTGAACGTAGGAAAAGTTCCCTGATACGAGCCACTTAAGTCATATATTAATCCTGCGCCTACAGCTCCAAGAGCTTGCCCGCCGCTGACAAAAGGTTCTGTTGCCCCACGTATAGCTCCCAGCGAGCTTCTTCCAAAGTAATGGGCTATAGCGACAGGGGGTACTACCAGTAGACCTCCTAGGCCAATGCCAAAAAGTAGAGCCACGGTGAACGCCATTACCGGAGAATTTACCAGAAGGAATAATAGGGCTATTGCGCCCAACCAACCAGCGGTTGCCGTATATACGACTTTAACTGGCAACCGATCAAGCAGGTTGCCCCAGAAAATACTGCCAATTGCTGTCCCACCTGCCATCACGGTGAGTGCAGAGGCGGCTATGGACGGACTGATGCCGTGATCGCGGAGGAAAGCAGCTTGGTGAATGTTTACCCCAGTATGAATGAAGTAAACCAGTCCTCCTGCGAGGGCAAGTGTCCACATAGCTGGAGTTTGCATAGCTTCTTTTAGCGTCCACTGGATTTCTTTTTCAGCGGCGGTTGGAGATGAAGAAGGGTTTGATTCGTTGCCGCCCTCAGGGGCATCTCCGTCCGGAGTCAGCCCCACGTCTTCCGGTTTGTTTACCATGACTATTAGTGTGAGTGGCAAGGCTATGATCCATACGGAAATTCCCATCCAGAACCATGCCATGCGCCAATCTCCGTCGTTTGCGTTCATGAATAATTGTGCAAATAGCGGGAATAAGCCCATGCCCATTGAATGTGTTACCCCTAAGACAGAAGATGACCTACCGCGTAATCGAACGAACCATTGGGCTACTGCAGTTGACGCACTGATCTGGAGTGGGGCTTGGAATATGAGCCTGCCGATGCCGAACAAAAGGTAAAAAGTAATCGGGCTGGTAGTCCACCTCAGGGAGAGAATTACTGCGCCAAGCAGGAACACTGATGTGCTCATCAGAACTCGGGCTCCAAATTTTTGCTGTATCCATCCTGCAAGTGGAGATACGAACATAGATATAAAACCTGCAGCGGCAGCAGCTCCCACTATCAATGTTCGACTCCATCCAAGATCCTCACTCATAGGGAATACGAAAACTGCGATAGTTAAAGTGGCTGCGGCATTACGCACGAACATTGTCGATCCTGCGGCGAGTGCAACTGCCCAACCGTAAAAAAAGGGAGTCCGTTTGGCTATAGCGATTCTGGGATCGATGTCAGCTTGAATTTCATGCCTCACTTTGGTGCAACGGGAAACCTACAAGGGTGGATGCTAGCAGTCAGAGCGGTCACAATGTTATGCAGTAACAACTATTACCGCTGGTAGAGTGGTTACACGCAAATTGAAAAATCGATATTAGACTTTATTTACAATGCTTGAAAGCCGCAAATAAAACATGTCATCAAAATCAACATTATTTAATTCAAGGCGTACATTCAACACCTCACATGGTGCAGTTGATTATTACGCGATTTCAGTACTGGAAGACGCCGGATTGATAGAAATCGCTAAGACTCCCTATTCAATTAGAGTTTTACTTGAAAACACATTGCGAAAAGCTGATGAGGGCTTGGCAACAGATGAACATGTAAGGTTGGTTTCATCCTGGAGGCCAGATGCGAAAATGGCCAAAGAGTTTCCATATATGCCAGGGCGAGTCGTGTTACAGGATTTTACTGGCGTACCAGTGGCAGTTGATCTCGCGGCTATGCGAGATGCAGTTAAAAATGCTGGGGGGGATTCTTCGATAATCAACCCGATTGTTCGTTCTGACATGGTGATCGATCATTCAGTTCAAGTGGATAATTTTTCGAGTTCGGGCGCGTTGGGGATGAACATAGAACGCGAATTCGAGCGGAACACTGAACGGTATCAATTATTGAAGTGGGCACAGGGGGCATTCGATAATCTCAAGATCGTCCCTCCTGGTACGGGTATCGTTCATCAGGTGAATTTGGAATTTCTGGCCGAAGCCGTTCTTTCAGAAGAAAATGAAAGTGGGCGACTCGCATTTCCTGACACTTGCGTTGGGACGGATTCACATACAACCATGGTTAACGGTCTAGGTGTTTTAGGTTGGGGCGTTGGGGGTATTGAAGCTGAAGCCGTTATGCTGGGGCAACCCTATTACATGGTGGTGCCTGATGTTGTGGGTGTACGTTTGAATGGCAGCCTTCCTGAGGGTGCCACTGCTACGGATCTAGTGCTCGGAATTGTGGAAATGCTTCGCGAGCAAGGTGTCGTTGAAAAGTTTGTAGAATTTTATGGTCCGGGACTAGAGAATCTTCCGTTAGCTGACCGTGCAACTATCGCTAACATGGCTCCGGAATATGGAGCGACATGCGGCTTTTTCCCGATCGATGACCAAACACTTAAGTATTTGAAAGCCACCGGTCGCGATGATGAGACTGTTGAATTAGTTCAAAAATATTCCAAAGAGAATCTTTTCTTTTACGATGCAAACAATGAGCCTGAATATACAGTTTCGCTTGATTTTGACTTAGGGCAAACTGTGCCTGTTATGGCTGGCCCTAAGCGTCCTCAGGATCGTATCGCGTTAAGTAAGATTGGAACTAATTTCAGATCCTCATTCGAAGGTTTATCGTCGGATGTTCACGATGTTGACGTTGATGGTTACGCTGGTGCTGTCGGTGATGGTTCGGTGGTTATAGCAGCGATAACCAGTTGTACTAACACCTCAAATCCTTCTGTGATGGTCGGAGCCGGGCTTCTGGCCAGGAACGCTTTAAGACGAGGACTCGTTCGTAAACCCTGGGTGAAGACCAGTTTGGCTCCAGGCTCGACTGTAGTCACCCGGTATTTAGAAGCAGCGGGTTTGGATAAAGACTTAGATGCTCTTGGATTCAACACCGTCGGATACGGATGCACTACATGCATAGGAAACTCTGGGCCATTGCCACAGTCAGTTTCTGATGCGGTAAACGATCATGATTTAACGGCTGCTGCAGTGTTGAGTGGTAACAGGAACTTTGAAGGTCGGGTGCATCCTCAGGTTAAAGCTAACTATCTCGCCTCACCTGTATTAGTCGTAGCTTACTCACTTGCGGGGAACGTCGATATTGATTTGATCAGCGAACCAATTGGACAGGATTCCGAAGGGATTGATGTTTTCCTGAAGGATATTTGGCCATCACAGTCCGATATTTCTCAAACCATAGCCGAATCTCTGACATCGGATATGTTCAAGCAACAGTATGGTGAGGTGTTCGCTGGCCCACCTGAATGGCAAGAATTGTCAGCTCCTACAGGTGTTAATTTTCAGTGGGATAGAGAGTCGACGTATATTCAAGAGCCTCCCTATTTTGAGGATTTTGGTGATGAGCCTGCAGTCAGGACTGAGATTGTTGGTGCCAGGGTATTGGTTGGGATTGGGGATTCAGTGACAACTGATCATATTTCACCAGCAGGTTCCATTCCACCGAGTACGCCAGCTGGACAGTTATTGATCGGTAGCGATGTGCCTCGCAGAGATTTCAATTCATACGGATCCAGAAGAGGCAATCATAACGTCATGGTACGAGGGACATTCGGGAATATCCGATTGCGAAACAAGTTGACCCCTGGCCTTGAAGGCGACTGGACGATCTATCAACCTGACGGTGATCAGATGCGGATATTCGAGGCATCTGAAAGATACAAATCTGAAGGAGTTCCTTTAATTGTTTTGGCTGGCAAGGAATACGGTACTGGTAGCTCTAGAGACTGGGCGGCAAAAGGGCCTATGCTACTCGGCGTTCGTGCTGTCATAGCGTCGAGCTTTGAACGAATTCACCGCTCTAATCTGATCGGTATGGGAGTTTTACCTTTAGTGTTTACCGATGGGGATTCAGCGGATTCATTGGGTTTGGATGGGACCGAGTCTTTTGATATTCCGGGGGTAGCGAATTCTGTTGTGCCGGGATCAACTGTGACCGTGACTGCGACGGATAGTAAAGGCAGAGCAACCAAGTTCGAGGCACTTATTCGCATCGATACTGCTATCGAGAATGAATACTACCGCAATGGCGGATTGTTGCCTTATGTACTGCGACAAATGATGGCCAAGGAATAGGTCACATTAGTTCTCGTCGGAGGATTTCTTCAAGATTTTCGTAATGCCATCTGAATCCGGCATCCAGTAGCACCTTGGGTAATGCTCGCTGGCTATGGAGCATTGTTTCTGTGCCCATTTGTCCAAGCGTTATTTTTATCAGTGATTTTGGTAAATTGAACCACGCTGGTTTTGAAAGGACATTAGATATGGCAGAAGTTAATTCGCAGTTGCGAACAGGGGATGGCGAAGTGACATTGACTGCGCCAGAGATATCATCTTTTTTGATCAAAAAACAAAGACAGTTGACAGCATCATCCAGTGAGATCCATGGCCACCATTGGCGCCCATCGCCAATTTGACCGCCGAGTGCGAATCGGAACGGGATTTTGAGCGTCTTTAGTAGTCCGCCCTTACGCGAGATGATAAGACCAAAACGGGCATTTACGACTCTGATACCAGCTTTCTTTGCATTCTTGGTAGCCGATTCCCATTCCACTGCTGTATCCGCGAGGAAACCATTTCCTGGTCCTGAGCGCTCGTTTAATGGCTCGTCACCCCTATCCCCGTAAAATCCCATGCCTGAAGCGACGATTAACAACTTAGGGGGATTTGTCATTTGACCGAGGCTCTTAGATAGAAGTTGCGTCGACAGTACCCGACTATTTCTGATTAGCAGTTTTCGTTTGGTACTCCACCGGGCGCCGGCAATTGAAGATCCGTTCAGATGAATCGCTATGTCAATTGATCCTACATCTTTGTAGTCAAATATCTCATGTTCGGGATCCCATGAAAACTCTTCGGTGAGCGCGCCGGGATTCGTATTGCGCCTGACTAATTGGACAATCTGATGGCCTTCAGAGAGTAGAGTGGTGATCAATGCCTGGCCTATAAGACCAGATCCACCTGAGACTAGGATCCGCATGCGACTCCGTTTAGGTGTTTCGTTATGATGATTATTGTATTCATTGGTAATGGTTTTGCCGTGCCATACATGTTCGTATCAATTGCAGCTTTTAACCAGCTTCTCGTGAAGTTGATATGTTTTATTCGGATACGTGTTTACACCTCGCCAGAAATTATCAGGAGACCGAACGCGCTCGATTGTTGTGTATTCAGCCTTGTTCTGCGGTGACTTTCTCTAACACGGCTGGCGGAAGAGGGAAAACCCAGCCTCGGTTTTGGATGATTGCTCGGGATAGCTCGGGAGGAATAGCGACTATGATCTCAGGTTCGATCGAGAAACGTCCGGTGAATCCACCGATAGCACTCCGAGCATGTACACCTGAGTAGCTCTGGTCTTCGCCGTCTATGGCAAATTCACCAGCGCCTCCGCCAAAAACAGATTGCCATCTTTCGGAAAAGCCGTTCATCACTGCAGGGCCGCCATTGAATGCGACGTCGGTTGAGACGACCATCCCAAGAGCTTTTACTGTGTAAATAATATCGTTCAGATCACCACCCTCTCCGCCGCAGGTTAAACCCCAGTGAAGTCGTTTTATCATCGAATTGGCGATCCACTCGGCCGCTTCTTGGCCTTCCTTGATCCGCTCGGGGTCATCGTACATCTGACCAGGTCCATAGCCATGTCCTGAAAGATAAGTAAGTCCTGACTCATGGAATATTATCCCGCAAATACCAGCACCTTTGAGACTTCCAACTTCGCTCTCAAATGAGCCTAAATCCAGGTTAAGTTCTTTGATCCGGTCGTATACATCGAAATTTCTTTTCAGATGATCGGGAACTATGGAGTTGTCGTAGTAGGTACCCATAATGAATTTCCTCACCAGTGATTTTGTAATTTGTTTTTATCTAAGTAAATCGGTTAGATCTCGTACAGCCAATGGCAGTGCGTCAGTTGAAGGGACAGTTCCTTTAGGTTCATAAACTATAGAAATCGGACCATCGAAACCTGACTTTTTTAATGACGTCACTATACGTGCATAATCAAGCCACCGTTCGGGGCCTGATTGTGCAAAGTAGAATTTTGCTCGAACCATTGATGCGATTGGAGCGCACATATCAATGGATTCATAAAGCTCATCTTGAGCTATATTACTTGGTGATCCTTCACCGCTGGCTCCTGGAGACCCTTGAAACTGTCCTGTATCTAACACATATGAGAGACCAGGGTTATTTAACTCGTTGACCAAGCGAAGCACCTGTTCTCCAGTGGAAGGGACTGACCCATGGTTGTGGTTGTGTAAATACACCGTGACGCCTGATCCTTCTGCGTGGTCAAGAACTTGTTGAAACTTACTGCGAACGGCGTTGAATGTGCCTTCAGTACTTTGTCTACCCACGACTCCATTACCTGGTATCCGGATTGACTCCACACCGAGATATGGAATTGCGTCGAGTAGTAACTTAGCCCTATTTATTTCATCAGGAATCGAGGAAATTGGAGCGTTAAAATCTACAATGAGGCCACAATAGCCGATCCTAATGCCGCGTGACTCAATTTGGTGTGCCAGCGCTTGAAGGTAATGTGGTTCGTAGCTCTTAAGGAGTCGATCTTCTATATCTATACCCGCGATTCCGAGTTCGACGGCCATATCCGCAGCTGCGTAAATGCAGTCCTCATTGGGCCCATGAACATCCTGGAAGGAAAGCGCTTGTAGGTATATAGGGTTCAAGATTTATGCCTTTTGGGGTCACATTTCGTACTTAGTTAATAATGACCGCAGATACGCATTGGCTAATGGGACCGCAGCAGGTTCGTCCAGTTCGTCTTGTCCTTCGAACACGACCGATATCCAACCGTTGAATCCGACGTTTTTAATTATTGGCATAATGCGATCGTAATCGAGCCATTTTTCTACGCCGCTGGCGATTCGGTAAATTTTCGCTCTGACATGCACCGCACGAGGTGCTGATGTTTCAATGGAGCCGTAGAAATTCCATTGGGGATCTTCCTTCCCTCTTTCTCCGAATGATGCACCTGGGGAACCGCGGTACTGGCCAGTATCCAGAATATGGGTGTAATAGGGATTATCAACATCGTCAAGCAATCTGATCACTTGTTCGCCGGTTGCTGGGATGCATCCGTGATTATGATTATGAAGACCGACGTAGACGCCTTTTGATTTTCCGTAATCCGCCACTTCTTTTGTTGATGCAACTAACCTGGGCCATGCAGACTCTTCAGATTCACCCTCTGGAATCCATGATCCGAAGGCTCTGATCATAGGGATACCCATTTTTGAGGCGACATCGATCCATTTCTTCATAAGCTCGATTTCGTCGAGTAGTTCCTGCCCTGTTTTTCCAAAATTGTTGGACACCCCGATATAGCACATGTGTAGACCCCGTTGTAAGCAGGCACGCTTTACTTCTTCGAGATAGGAATCATTAGTTGATTCGAAATGAGTAAAGTGGAGATCGACACCGTCCATTTGGTATTCAGCGGCCTTATCGATGATTCCAAGCATCGATATTTTTCCGGCATTGAATGTGTCGCGGTAGCAAAGGGATTGAAGGCTAAGCTTGATCATTGGTTTGTTTTCTAGGTGAAAGTAAGAATTGGGTTTGAGTTAATTAGTTGGCTGGGAATGTATCACCACTCATAAGTCAATCAATAGTCAAGCAGCCCATTACTGCGCTTAGTTGTGAATGAATTTACAGCATTTATCTTGGCTTTCTGATTTCGTCCAGATGTCGTAAGCTTCACAATCTAACTCAATAAAACCGTACTTATAAAATTTGGTATCAGTTTTCAGGATTCTTCTAGAGGCTTAATCTACTGACATGAAAAAAATTGATTCGCATCTCCACGTTTGGGCTCATGATCCGGACAAATATCCGTATAAACAAGGGCAGGAACAACCTCTCAGAGCGCGGGGTGACGCTGAGTTTTTGCTCGAGTTGATGGACGCAGCTGACGTAGCAGGATCACTGATCGTACAGCCGATAGTGCATGGTTTTGATCACAGCTACGTTAATCACACTATAGCGAAATGGCCGGACAGATTTATTGGGATGTGTTTGGTGGATCCTCAAGCAGATGATCCAGTCGAGATGTTAGTTGAATTAGTAGACCAAGGTTATAGAGGCGTTCGTTTTAACCCTGCTCTTTGGAGAGAGGGAGAGACTATGGATGGTGATGTTGGAAGAGCTCTTTACGCGCGTGCAGGGGAACTTGGTATACCGGTGGGTTTTCTGGTCAGCCCTCATAATTATGACGAGATTGAGGCACTTGCAGATGAGTTTCCAGATACACCAGCTATAGTCGATCATTTCGGACACTGTGTGCCTTCTGAAAATAATTCTCCAGTACCTGAATTTCAGCGTCTGATTTCCATGGCTCGCCATCCGAATCTAAACGTAAAACTCTCGGAGTTTCCGCGCGCGTCAAATCAAGATTTTCCCTACGCTGACATGTTCGCATGGGTTCATCAATTGATCGACGCATATTCAGCTGGACGATTGATGTGGGGCACAGACTTTCCTTTCATAGTTGAACAGGCGGGTTATGACAAAGGATGGGAAATCGCTGATCGTATTGAGCCTGCTATCGGACCAGGTTTGAGCGATCAGATATTAGGCGGAACCTGTGAGAAATTGTTCGGTGAGTGGGGTGGGTAATATTGTCAATACGGTGTTCATTTAATTGTCTCTTTGAATTAAGATGGCAATAACAAAATATCCCTAATTCATATTTGAGTCTGTTCTTGCAGAAGTTATATAAAAGCGAGGAATAGTGATGCCCACGAAAGCGATTTCATCTGTGGCTTCTGATGCAGTAAAACGAATGACCATAGCTGCAA
>RQOU01000097.1 GCA_008373165.1 SAR202 cluster bacterium
CCACCAGTTTGCAATCCGACTAACGTTGCGACCGTAGAACTTATGGATCTGGTCGGCGCCTCATTTCCAGATGCGCACCGCAACGGTGAACTTAATGCGCAATTGGCCGCAACCGGATACACAGAACTTGGTTTTGATGCCATTGCACCTTACTTCTCAATAATTCAAGAATCTTCTGCACTTGGGTGTGACATGCAATGGGAACAAAAGGACAACTGGCCTACTGTAAGAATGTCGAATCCAATCTGGAAAAGTTCATCTGACGTAAAGATTCCCTCAAACTTTCTTGAACATCAAGATACCAAGGCGATCACCGATTCGATTAGCATACTTAAACGTGAGTACGGGGATGAAGTGGCGATTGTTGGAAAGACGATGGGGCCTTGGACGTTGGCTTATCACGTGTTTGGCGTCGAACCATTTTTATTGGGGACGGTCGACGATCCTGATGAAACTATGAAGGCACTGCATGCGCTAAAGCAGGCGACAATAATATACGGCCAGGCTCAGATTGATGCAGGAGCTGACGTGCTGACTGTGCCGGACCATGCCACTGGTGATCTCGTCAGTGGTGAGTATTACAAACGTTTTTTGCTTGAAATGCATCAAGAACTTGAGGAAGAACTTTCGGTTCCTATCATGCTTCACATTTGTGGCTCAACCGTTGACCGCATGCCATATATTGCTGAGACGGGAATGGCGGCTTTCCATTTTGATTCCAAGAATGATCCCGTTGAAGCAATGGCAGCTGTCGATGGCAAGATACGGTTAGTTGGTAACATCAACAACCCCACTACTCTCTATGCACGAGGACCATCAGATGTGCGAGACGAAGTAAACGCCGCACTTGATGCTGGGGTCCAGCTCATAGCTCCTGAATGTGCCATCCCGTTAAAGACCAAGCTCGAGAATCTGCTTGAGATTCCACTTGCTGTTGAAGACTGGGTAGCCGAACGTGGTGACAATCAATAGGTTGAATTAACTTATGAACAAACTACGTTTCATTTTCTTTGTATCTGATGAGACAATGGATGGTCGACCCTTACTGATTCACTACAAGCTCATAACTACAACCCGAGATAATTAATGCCTATCACTCACGAAGGCCTGGCACGAGAACTAGAATACGTAACGAACCCGGGCGAACATAAGCACATATCCGAAGCCATTGAACCTACTGCGCCGATTATGCAGGAGATGGCCTACGAGCTCATTGTCGGAAATAACACCGAAGTCGACAGAATCACTCAACAAGCTTTGCAAGATGGTTTTTCAGCCAATCAACTTCTTGATGACGGTTTACTCAATGGCATGGCAATTGTTGGTGTGAAATTTCGAGATAACTTGATTTTTGTACCTGAGGTTCTAGTTGCCGCTCGGGCGATGAAAGCTGGGATGGCTCATATCGAGCCTATCTTGTCAGCTTCAGGAGCTGAACCCGCAGGGATTGTCATAATGGGAACTGTCAAAGGAGATCTGCATGACATCGGAAAAAATCTTTGTATCATGATGCTGCGCGGAGCAGGATTTATAGTCCACGATATAGGTGTTGATTCGTCTCCAGAGGACTTTATTGACGCAGTCGAGGAACACGAAGCTCATGTAGTCGGAATGTCTGCGCTCCTCACGACTACGATGCCTAACATGGGACGTACGATTGCAACCTTTGAAGACATGGGTATGCGTGATGAAGTCAGAATTATGGTTGGTGGAGCACCTGTAACGCAGGATTTCGCCGATGAAATGGGTGCGGATGCTTACGGTGATAATGCTGTGGAAGCTGTTGATAAAGCTAAAGAGCTGATCGTGCTCTTGGAAGAACTGAAGTCCGGTTAATCATGGGCATCGCCAGAGCCTGGAGATCTAATGGCTGAAAAACCAGTTCGCAAAGAGGATCTTGTATTAGATGCCGATCGGGCTCGGGCCAGCCTGGATCGCCTTTACAACATTTACAAAGATATCGCGGCCACCGCTGATGAAGTAATGCAGACTCGTTGCCCATACAAGAATGCTGATAGTCGTTGTACCGCGAAGTTTGGGTGTCGCAACCAATTTTTTACGAGCGATCCAACTGCTCTACCTGCCTGCGCTGGAAGCGATTTGATTGATTACAGGGATGCGTGGGACAAGTAATCTTCAACTGGAACTTAAACTGCTCGAACCGGTTGGCGTGAAATTCTGGGGAGGTGCACATTAAAGTGAATGTGCTTTTAGATCCCGAGGCGATATTAATTTGAGTCCTGTTTATCTTAACTCTCAAAAGCTTGATTCTGAAAAAGGTGAGTCGCTGTTCGATTTCGCCGATTCACTTTCCGTGAGAGTTCCTACTTCCTGTGGACGAACGGGAGAGTGTCATGAGTGCATTGTAGAAATCCGTAAGGGCTCAGAGGCTATTACTCCTAAAACAACCTCTGAGAATTTTTTGAGGGGTGATTATCGGCTTGCGTGTCAAGCTTTCGTGGCGGACCCGTCTGCGGAAATTGAATTTGCGATCCTGCGTCGTCAACCCAGAATACTTACCTCGGGCCTCAAACGTGACATTGCGTTACGTCCTTCGTATACGAGAATCGAACAGGATGTCGTGTTTGATTCTCCCGAAGGTCCAATTGCTGTTGATAAATACTCCGGTGCGATTTATGGCATCGCAGCTGATCTGGGAACTACAACCGTTGTCTTAAATTTGGTCAACCTGGAATCGGGTGAAATTGAATACACCGCTTCTTTTGAAAATCCCCAACGCTTCGGCGGAAGTGACGTGATGAACCGCATCTCATATGATGGCGGTCCAGACTCTGGGGAACTTCAATCGGTCATTGTTTCTGCTATCAATTTTGAAATTGGAGAGATGGTACGTGTATTAAAAATCAGGCGCCGGCAAATCTTTGAGATCGTTGCCGTCGGTAATACCACGATGCGCGACCTTTTTTTTGGTATTGATGTGCAGAGTATTGGGACGCGGCCGTATAAGTCATTGATAGAAGAGGAATTTAAAGTTGGTGAAAGAGTAAATACTGCACTTACCACTTCCGCCTACGAACTTGGTTTGAGAATACATCCCAAAGCAACAGCCTACGGTGGGCCTTTAATAGCGTCGCACATTGGCGCTGACACTGCAGCTGACTTATTGGCGCTGGGTATCGAAGATCAGATCGAGCCGGTGATACTTGTTGATGTCGGCACTAACACCGAAGTGGTCATTGGCAACCGTGAAAAACTATTTGCTGCTTCCTGTCCCGCCGGACCTGCATTTGAAGGAGGGCAAGTAACTTATGGAATGCCCGGATACGATGGGGCCGTTGAAAAAATCGTGATTAATGATCAAGGTTCAGTTGTTTCAAAGGACGTTATAGGTGACGCGCCTCCCGTAGGAATATGTGGGTCTGGTCTCATCGATTTACTGGCTGAACTTCGACGTGTCAATCTCATGGATGAGCTTGGAAAGTTTTCCGATGGTTCTGGATCCTACGAATTCTCTTCAGATAACGGTTTGACGTTGTCAAGAGCTGATATTTCCGCATTGGCTCAAGCAAAAGCTGCAAATTATTGTGGGCAGGCGATTGTATTACGTGAATACGGATTGCCTACTGATAATTTTGAGAAACTTTACTTGGCCGGCGGTTTCGCCAATTACGTAAATGAATCGAATGCTATTGATATTGGATTCATTGCGAATGTACCGATTGAAAAGGTTCAGAAAGTGGGGAATGTGTCCCTTGAGGGTGCTGTGATAATGCTGTTGTCGACCAGTAAACGTCGTGAAATCGAAAAACTCGTTACTACAGTGCAACACATCGAGCTCGAAACGGCACCAGATTTCTTCGATTTTTTTGTGGAGGGTTGTATGTTTAAGCCGATGGAGAATATCGTTTCATAGACAAAACCTACATTTCCAGATAAACGTAGGTTTTTCATGTCGATGGAAGGTATCATTTTGACCCATGAATTCTAAAGTCCTGATTACTGATTATGTGTGGCCTTCTACCGATCCCGAAAGAGAAATTCTGGAAGCGGCGGGGGTTGAACTTGTCGTTGCTCCTGACACTTCGGAGACAACTCTTGCTGATCTGGCTACTGATGTAGATGCGATCATGTTTTGCTTTGCTCAAGTGACCGGACAGGTTCTCGAGTCTGCGACGAACTGCAAGATAGCGGCACGATATGGCATTGGAGTGGACAATGTCGATATACCAAAAGCAACAGAACTTGGAATTGTTGTAACCAACGTCCCTGACTATTGTATGGACGAGGTTACAGATCATGCGCTTGGGATGATTTTGGCGTTGAATCGGCGCTTGGTTCCTCATAATCGATCAGTCTTATCAGGAGGCTGGGACACTGTTGCACTAAATCAACCCATGCATCGCACTCGAGGAGCAACTCTTGGGATCGTCGGTTTCGGTCGGATAGGTCGTTCTTTGGCGGATAAAGCAGTTGGGTTTGGTATGCAGATTCTCACCTATGATCCACTCATCAAACCAGGCACACCACTAGATGGTGTTACTGCCGTTTCATTTGACGATCTCTTAAAAGAATCTGATTTCATATCGCTACACGTTCCATTAATCCCATCAACTGAAAATTTGATCAGCGCTTCTCAGTTGGCAAAGATGAAACCTGGTTCGATTCTGATCAACTGTGCACGAGGTGGGCTGATCGATGAGGAGGCTTTAGCGGTTGCTCTGCAAAGTGGGCATATTGCAGGAGCTGGACTTGATGTCGTTGAACCTACTCCACCCGATCCGAACAGCGCACTTCTTTCTCAAGAAAACGTGATCATCACGCCGCATACAGCCTTTTTCTCTCAGGCTTCAACGCTTGAACTCGAGCGACGTACAGCGGCAGAAGTCGTAAGAGTTTTGAATGGAGAGACTCCGGAAAACCTGATTAATCCAGATGTACTGGGAACCGCCAGATCAGGAATATAGGAAAAACCTAATCTAGTACTGCCGTAATGAGGGAGATGATTCGATTATTTTTGTCGTGGCGTACGTGAATTTTGGAGTGAGAAATTTTGGCATTTAAATTTGGATATTCAACATATGCTCTGAAAATGGTCGATCCATTTGAAGCAGTAAAGATCATTAGCGAAGCTGGATATGACGCATTAGAAATTTGTGCCAGTGAAGAATGGCCGTCCTCCCCTACTATTTTTTCCACGGATCAACAAGAACAGCTCGTCAAGCTTGTGCAGGATCTTGGTTTCCCGTCTCCAATTATTTTCGGGAACATAGACGTTTGTGCTCCATATTATGATCGGGTTGCTATGTACGACCTTACGAAGAAAAAATTTGAGATGGCTCAACGTCTACATTTTGACGACTCGCCTATATTGATTACCACAACTCCTGGGCATTCTGCACCACCTTGGAATTCAGGTAAAAATCAGATCCGTGATGCTTTTCTTAATCTTGCAGACATGGCAGCAGTCGAAGATGTGGTTATTTCTATCGAAGCTCATGCAGGAACCGATTTTGAGACACCTGAAAAGGCTGTTTGGATGATGGAGCAGACGGCCCACCCAAATCTGAAACTAGATCTTGATATTTCACATTTTGTGGTTGAAGGTAGCGATATGGTTCACAGCGTTGATCTTTGTGCTCCGTATGCCTCGATGGTTCACATCAAGGATGGAGAAAAAGTGGATGACCAAATTAAGTTTTGCCTGCCGGGAGCTGGCAGCATAGACATAACCGGATTTTTCTCGGCGCTCAAATCAAACGGATTAGAAGACATGCCTGTGTTTGCCGAGGTAAGCGTACAGCAGTCACGAGAGCCCGATTATAAGCCACGTCGAGTAGCAGAATTTTGCCATGAAGCGCTTGATACGGCACATGGAAAACTTGCCTGATCCAGTCGGAATTTCAGTAGTCACACTTTAGTGGAACAAAATGCCAAAAGTTAAAATAAACACGATAAACCATCAATCTATGCCCATGAGGAATCGAATACGAGCTCTAGGTTTTTGGAGAGATTTACTCGGCTTAGAAGTTATTCCTTCGCAAGAATCAGGTGATGGCCTAATTTGGATGCAAGCAGCGGATGGGACTATGGTTCATCTAGTGCAGCGACAAGATGATAATGCACCAAATATACATACAGCATTTGAAGTTGAGAACTTTGATGAGACCCTGACAGCAATGCGGGAAGCTGGGTACGAGATCACAAAAGGCCCTTTGGAGCGAGCGGATGGTCAACGGGCATTCTATGTAAATGATCCGGAAGGTAACCGGGTAGAATTCACTACGAAATCGGGGCTGAAATCATCTGATCGAATCGTGGATGACAACGGTTACACTACCAATTAGATATATGCATCCAGATGCCCCGAATGTTCTTGACCAGTAATAAATTCGCTTCGCCCCACATTTCAATTCTTGCGAGCTTTTTGGATCGATTTTCTACCGTAATTCTGACCGCAACACTTGCGGTTACCTTGCTGCTAGTTCTTCCGATCTTGCTACTCCCCGCCCCTCCTCAGGCGTCCCAGAATCCCAGGGGAGAAGTATTCGATGTCCAGAGCAGAATAGACGATGTGTTCGAATCTCCGATTCATGGTATTAGCTTGGTGGTCGAGGCCAGAGATGGAGATATTCTCGAACAATCCGATCTGCATGAACTTCTAGTTAATCAGAGTAACCTTATCGCTGCAGATGAAAGCGGTGATCTGGCCGTAGCTGGATTAGATGCTCAGTCTTATCTTTTCAGCTATTACGACAGTGAAAGTGCCCGGCAAGTTTCAGGCGTCACCTCTCTTGCTAATGCTGTGGATGAATTACTGAGACAGCATCCAGTGTTGTCCACTACTCTTTCCGAGGCCTCGGATGAGCAAGTCAAATTTGCCATTCATTTACTTTTTTCGAACCCTCAAACTACAGGATTACGAGACGATATATCTGTAAAAGCCACTAGTGAAACAAAAGTGTTGTTTGGCGAGGAGATCACTTGGTGGAGTGCCCCAGCATTAATATTCAACGTTCTTGCTGACAACGAAAAGCTTGGAGGTGGCGCATTATCCATCAATCTCACAGGTGATGCGGCTACTTTAAACAAGGAAGAATTTAGTCGTAAGGTACAGGACATTCTCAGAGGGAATCAGGTCAGTTTCCAACTCTGGGCGATAGCTATAGACGTCAACCTGGAATCTGAAGAAGAAGGTCAGCAGGCTGGCGTGTTTATCACGCTAACTGCGATCATCGCGTTGGCAATAGTTGGAATCGCATTACGATCATATTGGTCTGTGGCGTTCACCAGCGTCGGTCTTGCAGCTTTGATCATTTGGTTAAAAGGCATATCAACTTTAATCGGTATAAAAGGCGGCCTGATAAATGACTTGATCGTTCCAATCGCGATGATTTCTTTAGGTGTTGATTTTGCTGTGCATGCCGTTCGGAGATATCAGGAAGAAAAGGGATTGGGTAATGCTCCAGCCACAGCTTTTAAAGTCGGTATCACAGGAGTTGGTGGAGCTTTGATTCTTGCGTTTGCAAGCGACTCAATAGCGTTTCTTTCAAACACGTCTTCAGGAATCGAGGCAGTTGTTCATTTCGGATTTGCTGCTGGCGTAGCTGTTGCATCTGCGTTCATTGTGCTTGGGCTAGTTGTTCCACTTGCTGTGAGTCGAGCCGATCAAAACACCGTGGACTTACCTTTATCTGCAAAGCTAAACGGATGGCTTAGAATTCTGGGAGGGTTGGGTATAACCATAGGTGCTGGCTCTGCAATCATCATTATGATCGCCCTGAGCGCACTGATTGGTTTGGCCGTGCTGTCAGTTGTATTTATCCTGCTGATAATGGCGCCGTACTTCATTGGCAAACACGTTGCCCGTTCTAATAAAAATGAGTCGGCAGTCCATGAAAATAATCAGCCGCCCGCTCCGGCGCGTGTTGCCGAATACATAGTTGAATCTATTGTCAGATACAGGCTTGCAGTACTGGTAATTACGATTGTTATTACAGCTATTGCTTTTGTAATGGCACTTCGTTTGGATTCGACGTTTGATGCAGAAGACTTCTTCTCTTCTGATTCAGACTTTGTTGTGAGCCTGGATAAAACAGACGAACACTTGGGTGAAAGAGGCGGAGAACCAGCTGTCATTCTGATATCCGGTAATCTCGCAGATCAGTCGACCATCGATGCCATGGCATTGTTATACGAAAACTTACAGACCAATGAAACACTCGCTCATCGTAGTGACGGAACCATCCGTTTCCTGCCACCTGACCCGCTTGCAATTATTCGTGGCAATACTGAATCACAAGTCGCTCGGCAGCGCGCTTTGGCTTTGACCGGTGTCGACATCGTTGATGTAGATGGCGATGGTATGCCCGATACGACTTTTGGAATTCGAGCTGCTTTGGAACTGGCGGTCGCAGAAGGTGTATTTAACGGAGAAGGTAAGGTCATATACAACCCCGATAGAGTGGCTACCGTTTATCGTCGTACCGAAGATACAGATTTTATGCGCGTAACCGTCGGAATCCCCGGTACCCGTCAACAGAGCAACGTTGGTGAGGCGTATGAGCGCTTGAACAGTGATCTAGATCCACTGGCTGCAACTTCATCCATAAAATCCTACGGTCTTACCGGTTCAGCATTTACCAGAAATGAAGGATTGAAGGCCACCACTTCCTCCTTGCAAAAGTCGATCCCGATAGCTGCAGGTGTGGCCTTGATTGTTTTGGTGTTTGCTATGCGATCATTCAGATTTGCGGTTGTGACTGTAATTCCTATCGGGCTGGTTGTTATTTGGCTTTACGGAATAATGCACGTTTTTGGTTTTGACTTGAATTTCGTGACTGCTACGATCGGTGCTGTATCTATAGGTGTTGGCATTGACTATTCAATACATATGACCGAACGGTACAGGGAGGAGATGAACAGATCCATTCTGCCTGTTGATGCTGCCCGTAAAGCCGCCAGGGGTACTGGCATGGCCTTAATCGCCTCGGCTGGATCTTCTATTGGTGGCTTCGTTGTAATGGGATTTGCCCCTATGCCTTTGTTTTCTTCATATGGAATTCTTACCGCAACGATGATCGCTTTGGCCTTAACTGCATCGATACTGGTGTTACCCGCATTGCTTACACTGGTTACTCGTGTGAACCCTGTCGAAAAGCCAGTAACGGAATCAGAAGCCTCTTTTGATTGATAGAAATATTCTGGCGTTGGTTACTACAGGCGATTGGACTTCATGGGTAAAAATGCAGGTTAAGATAACCCGAATGTTAATGATTTCAACGATCACGATCCTACTATTTGGTAGTTTTGTTTCATGTAGTTATTTAGAAAATAACACCAGTGAAATGTCCCCCTCCACTTCTACCACAGGGTTTACTGGAAACCGCTCGATGATCGTGTTTGAATCTGATAGGGATGGAAACACGGAAATTTATATCATGAATACCGATGGATCCAATGAAACACGTCTGACGTATAACGACGCACAGGACATTTCCCCTTCGTGGTCTCCGGACGGTTCAATGATAGCGTTCAGTTCGGATAGGGATGGTAACGCTGAAATCTACGTGATGATGGCAGATGGATCTAAACAGCAACGCTTAACAAATACACTTGCTGGAGATAGTGCACCATCTTGGTCTCCTGATGGTGCCCAGATTACTTTTAACTCGGACGGTCCAGGTAATGAAGAGATCTACATCATGAATATTGATGGGTCGAATCAAGCACGAATCACTTATAGCGATCCATGGGAGATCCTGCCGGATTGGTCCCCAGACGGTTCTAAGATTGCATTTAACTCTGACAGGATTTACGACGGTAGAACCTATGTGGATATCCATGTGATGGACGTAGATGGTTCTAATCAGATTCGGCTTACGTCCGGCGATGCCTGGAATAGTTCCCCGTCATGGTCTCCGGACGGCACAAAGATAGTATTCGACTCTGATCGTGAAGGAAACCAAGAAATTTATTTGATGGATCCGGATGGATCGAATCTGGAACGCCTTACCTACAATGATTTTTGGGACAGTTCTCCGTCGTGGTCTCCGGACGGCACAAAGATAGTATTCGACTCTGACCGCGATGAATTCATCGAAATTTATATGATGAATTCCGATGGATCCAATCAAACCCGTTTGACATACAGTGAAGCCTGGGACGGCTGGCCTTCTTGGTCATCGGCGCCTGAAACACCGTAGAAGTGAAAACGATTCTTCTTGATAGAGGAGAGTCGATTATTTCGGGGTTTATTAAGGCATCAGCGGTCTTGCTATTCTCCCTCAATCGCCCTGACGATCTGTTCTCCTTCTTTCTTCCAGTAATTGTGGAGGATTGTGATATCTGTTCCTACAGAAAAATGGCGAACTCCCATATCCAGGTATTCTTTGGTTTCATCAGCCGATTCGATCTCAGCACGCGGAGGTACTCCCATGCTGATTGCGACCTCGAAAGTCCTTTTCTTGGCAGCCACTACGTCAGGATGACTCATATTCCGAGGTTGACCGATGTTCATTGAGAAGTCCGCTCCACCCCACTGAACCATTTCTACCCGCTCTTCTGACAGTATCTGTTCAAGGTTATCGACCGCACCCTTTTTTTCTATCATGAATGCCAGTACTGTATCGGCAACTGAGTCGACGTATTCTTGACTGCCACCGTATCCCATATATGAATTCCGTCTTGTTGCTACACCGTACAATCCTTTATGGTCGGGATGATCTGGCAATGCGGCAGTAATGCATTCAGTTACTTCCTCAATACTTCTGACGTCGGTGAACAGCACGCTTCCGAATCCTGCACCTATGCCTCTCTGAGCGAGGAATGGCATGAGGCTTTGGTCGATCTTGATCATACTGCCCATATTGAACAGTTCCGCAGCGCGGCACATGTTGTCCAGGTCATGAAGGTCTGAAGGACCGTATTCGGCTACGAACTCCACGTAATCGTAGAGCCCTGTGTGACCAAGGGCTTCTATTTCGGCTGGCCATACGCTGTGGATATGTGTGCTGAGTGTAGGTTCACCGTTTTGCAGTTTCTGCCTGATGATATTTTGTCTCATGATGAGTTAGTGCCTCCGTGTTATTTGTAAGCGCACTGAGAGCGCCAAGGGTACTTGAAGATGTAGTTAATGTGTCGAGCTAAGTGGGATTTACTTGTATAGATGTCAAATTGGCAATTTACCGATCAGGTAATAGGTTTTATGAGAATCGTTTGTTGAAATCAACTCAATCAAACTAAACAATTTTGATACAGGAGGTAAATGTTCATTTAATTTCTTTGAACAGGTTGCTTTCGTCAAGGAACATGGTCGCCCCAAATTCTGAGTATTTAGCCATCTGTTCCTCGCCATATGTTCGTAGGCAAAGCGTAGTTTCCGTACCCTGCAAGGAAGTAATCACCTGTTTGATGCAATCATCATCAGTTTTCAGGGGATGATCGGGGTGGGCTTCTCGATTGAATGTTAGGTCGTTCGGGCCCCATGACAGTACATCGGCGCCGAGTTCTGCCATTTGCCTGGCTTGCATGATTGCTGATAGTGATTCGATTTGCATCCATAGAATGCCGTGGGAATTCCACCATTCAGCATAGGTTATTCGATCGGGATATTCGTTTGTTTGAGGGCTGCGTGCAGGCCCCCAACTCCTACGACCCTTTTGTGGGTAATAAAAATTATTGACCGCATCTCGTACAGTGGTTAATTCCTCAACCTGAGGAATTTCAATCATCGATGGTCCGAGGTCTAGGAGGTTACCTATCAGGAACGTGAGCTGGGCATGCTTGATTCTAAGTTGAATTGGTATACCCAGATTGTTCGCTATGTCGCAGACATTTACGAGATCGTGTTCACTGAACGGGCTATGTTGTGCATCCACGGCCAAAAAATCATAATCAACTATGGACATGGCGGCTTCGATATCGTCCCGTGTAGCCCATGTCCTCACAGAAGCGCCTACGATTTTTTCCTTTTTGAGTATCCGGTTTTTTAGAGTTTCAATGCCATGCATTAATTTGCTAGTCCTTGCTATGAAGTAGGCAGTTTAACAGGAACGCATGATGGATCGGTTGACCCATTTCGAATCATCTCATAACCCACTTGGTTATCCACTGAATGATATTTCTTAGGTTGATATCAAACGTACTCAGCGACGATTTTGCCTTTTACATGGCGACCTTCGAGCTGCGCGAGACCTTCTGGGATTTCTTCCATCGTGATCGTCTGTTCGATCATAGAATCGATCTTTTTGTCCGATACTAGCGCGATCATTTCTGATGCCATATTGGCGAGATCAAATTGAGCGGCTCGGTTGGTTGATGTGTGAGCACCACCATAGGCAATGTTGTGGATCGACTTTGCCCCAGCAAATGTGGTGTCCGTGATCGTTGGCATTCCAGCGACACACGCGATTCCGCCTCTGAAATTCAGAACCTCAACTCCTTCGTTTGCTGTATTTACGTCGACGGCTCCGAGAACTCGATCGACGCCTCGACCGTTCGTAATCGACATGATCGTATTCACCACGTGTTCCGTGTGGTAATCGATAGCATAATCGGCTCCAAGTGACTTTACGAATTCGTGATTTCGTTCGGATGCAGTAGTGATGACTGTCGCACCTATGTTATTACTTAGCTGAACCGCAAAACCACCCACGCCGCCAGCGCCTCCCTGCATCCATACAGTGTGCTCAGGCCGGACATCCAGTCGACGAACTACTGCTTCGTATGCAGTGAGACCAGCACAGGGGATGGCTGCAGCTTCTGTGAATGACACATTCTCAGGAATTTTCGCCGTCGTATGGGCAGTTGTGATTGCGTACTCAGCATATCCACCAGGTTTTGTGAGATCGCCGTGGTAAAACACTCGGTCGCCAATTTGCCATTGCACAACGTCGGAACCGATCGCATCAACCGAACCTGCAACATCTAGTCCGAGCACATGCGGGTATGCCCAGTTGTCGTTTCCACGGCCTGCTAACTTGTAATCGACCGGGTTAAGGCTGACTGCGTGAACTTTCACACGAATTTCATTCGGACCGGGCTCGGGTATTGGAATCTCCCCGATGCTAAGGCTGGAAACTGGACCGGGTGTGGAGAGCAGTAATGCTTTCATGAGTGAAACCTTCGTTGTTGAAGCCATGGATGAAGTATTGGGTAAAGAACTTATAGAAAACAGTGAGCTTGTAGAGATACCATAGAAATAAGCTCGCTGAGCTCCGTAACGCGGTGGCATTTGGGGTGAACGTGGCGAAACGAGTCACTTTAGTAATCAGGAAGACATAATGGCAAAACGAATCAATAGAGTTATTGAACTGATCGAATCGGGCGAACCGGTTTACTATACCGGCATCGGAGAACTCACCTACGAGAATGGTCTCAAGCAGGCGAGCACTTGGGCCGACTTCCTTATTACCGACTTCGAGCACCACGCATTTGATGTTGCAGGGCTCACCGCATTTATGAAGGGTCTTGTAGATGGTGGACCTACCAAAGCTGGGCACCGCACGCCTGCAGTTATTTCCACACTGCCTTCGAACTGCAGAACTATCGAAGAAGTTCGAGCAAACGCATGGCAAATACGCCAGGTTCTTTCAGCTGGAGTTCACGGAATTCTCCATACTCACGCCCGACAGGCAGACGCAGTTCGGGCATTTATCGAAGAATGTCGCTACCCGTTCCATAAAGAAGGACGAGAAGGTCTTGGCGAAGGTCAACGTGGAGCTGGTGGACAAGGTCAGCCTGCTGAAATCTGGGGTGTAACACCTCAACGATACACAGAGATCGCCGACCCTTGGCCACTCAATCCTGAAGGCGAATTGTTTCTTGGACTCAAACTTGAGAATCAGGAATCTGCCGCTAATTCCGATGCTATTTGTCGCGTACCGGGATTGGCGTTCGTTGAGTGGGGTCCTGGTGACATGGGTATGTCGTTCGGCAACCCGGATGCTCACGACCCACCGTACCCAGAAGAGATGGACAGGGTTCGCAATGAGATCAAGGGTGCTGCCGATCGTAACGGCTTGAAGTTCCTTTGCTCTTGGAACGACCCAAACAAGGACGATGCGGAAAATATTCAGGTATTGATCGATATGGGCGCACACATTTTCTCTGGCGGTGGTGAAGAGAAGGCAACAGTCGGACGGAAGATGACCAACCGTCAAATGCCTGTCGGGTGATTTAGTCACATTT
>RQOU01000098.1 GCA_008373165.1 SAR202 cluster bacterium
GAAAAGAAAATTTAATAGTTCCTATTCCTATATTTATATTTAGCTAAACCATTCCCGTATATCAACTTCTTTGGAGTTGGCACGGGTCCAAAGTTGTCCGGAGGCCAAAACGCCACCGTTAATATTCGCTTCAACTGGCAACCATCACGGCCAGTTGGGAAGTAAGCAAATGACTATGTCTAATCGTGGTAGCCGAAAATGGTTATTACGGATGCTTGGTGTCTTTTTTATAACGGTTTCTACAATTGGCTGTGTTAATGACCTGACTCCTCATGGTGGATGGTCGAGTCCAGTGGTAGTTGATAATAAATTGCTAATTGGCAACGTAGAAGGCAAACTCGTTCGTTTAGACCTAGCGACGGGTAATTTAGATAACGGTTGGAGTTATCCGAGAGAAGATGGTCTTGGCGCAATCTACTCTGACGTTTTGGTTGTAGATGGTGCGATATACGGTTCTGGCTATACCTGTAGAGGTGATGACTGTGACGGGGAAGTCTTTGCAGTTGATCTTATTGATGGTTTTTCGATTTGGGGTCAGAGCGGCCTGTCACTGAAAACAAAATTGATCGGGCAAGTGGGGCTAGTCGGTCAAACACTGCTTGTGGGTACTTCAGCATTAGGAGACGAGGATGATGGTGCGGATGGATATCTTTACGCCCTTGACGTGACCCCCGGGACTTCTTCTATTGTCAAATGGCGAATTCCGCTCGACGGTAATGCTTGGAGCGGGGTTGCGGTCGAAGGATCGATGGCATACGTGTCTACTATGGCCGGGACTGTTTACGCCATCAATGTTACTGACGGTGAGCCTGGGGGCTTATTCGATCAGAATCCATCTTCACGCATCGTGTGGACATTCGAAAATGGCAACGCTGTTGCGGGCCCGCTTAATATCGTTCAAGGCAATATTTATTTTGGGGACCTTGCAGGCAAGGTTTATAAATTAAATATTGTGGCTCGAAATGCTAAAACCCAATCAACTGATACAAACATTGATAACGCAAATATAGATGTAGCGAATGGTGAGTGGGTATTTGATGCAGGTGCATGGGTGTGGGCTGAGCCTGTCATAGAGGAGGGCACATTGTTTGTATCAGCTTTAGATGGTTCGATACACGCAGTTGATGATTCTACTGGCGAAAAAATATGGTCTGCTTCTATCGAGGGCCAAATTGTTTCATCTCCAATTTTATTTGATCGCAAGCGAGGTCAGATAAGGGAGCGGGCTCTGGCAGTTCCATCGGGTACTGAAAACGTTTGGGTTATTTCTGTTATTGATGGTCGTGAACTGGGTGTTTTTGTCACCGAAGAACCGGTCAAATCTTCTCCTTTAGTTTATGAAGGTTATCTTTATGTTCATGCTCTGAATGGTCATCTTAAGTGGTTCTCAGTAGACGATACGACCGAACGTGGATGTGTGGAACTCCAGGATGGTGCTCAATGCAATTGAGCACTTACTTGGACACTTCGATTACTTTGTTGCAGAGGGCTATTTAATGGAAATTTTTGGCATTCTCTGGCAAGAACTTATCATGCGTCCAATGATCAACAGCCTTGCTTTGCTATATCAGCTGTTATTCAGTAATTTTGGGTTCAGCATCATTGTGTTCACTATCATCATTCGTTTGGCCATGATTCCTTTGACAGTGCGTCAGACTCGACAAATGAAGAAGATGCAGATCATTCAGCCGAAGATGAAAGCGATTCAGGATAAATACAAAGGGAAATCCGGTGATGCTCGTCGCCAGATGTCATCTGAGACGATGGCTCTTTACAAAGAAGCTGGAGTCAGTCCAGTTGGATGTCTTGGTCCAATGATTATTCAGATGCCAATTTGGATCGGTTTCTACCGAGCCATTTTGCAAACTATGCCCTCGACACCAGAGGGTATGGCAAATCTTTCTGCACTGTTTTATAGCTGGAATCCTGCGATTTCCGCAGTGCCGTTTAATAGCCAATTTATCGGTCTATCACTTGTAGATCTTGTCTCAGCGGCCAGTTTGCCATGGAATTACGTGTTGCCTGTGGTGGTGGGAGCTTCAATGTTCCTGCAACAAAAGATGACTACGAACCCGACAACAGACCCGCGACAACGCCAGACTAACCAGATGATGCTGTGGATGATGCCCATAATGTTTGGGGCATTTACGTGGCAATTTCCAGCTGGTTTGGCGGTTTACATACTCTTTTCAAACATCGTCGGCGTGGTAATTCAATACTACGTAGGCGGCAAACAACCAATCGAATTGTTCGGTCGATCATTTTTAGGTACCGATCAAACTAAAGCTGAGCTAGTAGCGCAACGCGCAGCAGAAGTTGCAGAATCTAACGTGGACGCGTCTAGCCCGAAGGAGTCAGATCAAAATGGCCAGAGTGAGGAAATTCAGCGGAAAGACAGTAGACGAGGCGACAGAAATCGCTCTCGACGAAATGGACGTCGAACTAGAAGACGTCGAAATAAAGGTAACTAGAACAGGGCGTTCTGGAATACTTGGATTTGGAGGCGAGCCTGCAGAAATTGATGTTGCATTAGTAGCCGATGGTGGTATTACCGACAATGAAGAAAATTCAAACCGGGCTATTGATGTCGAAGCTAAGACTTCTACGGCACCTGCTCATTCTTCTCGACGTCGCGGGCGTGGTAACAAAGGGCGATCCCGACATAGCGGTAAAGGTAGTGGCCGGAGTCGAGCAACCTCAAGTCGTGAAATAGGCTCGAAGACTGAAAGAATATCTAAGTCTGATTCAAGTAATAGATCTGATGATTCATACGACAGCAAAACAAAATCTAATCGTGATTTTTCTGGTGTAGATCACGCATCGCGTTCTGAAAGAGGTAAAGAAGTTGCCGAGCCAATAATTAGGGAAAAAGATGAAGAAGCAGAGCAGCTTGTATCAGAACTGATTGATTACTTTCTTGGTGCAATGGGTGTAGTGGCCGACACTTACATTCGTGAGGATGATGAAGGAGTGATGACCTTCGAAATTGATGGACCTGATGCTGGCCTTCTGATAGGTAGGCGGGGCGAGACTCTTCAAGCACTTCAATTTATTGTTCGCATGGTTACCAATCGTCAACTTGGTCGTAAAGCTCATGTTGTAATTGATATAGAAGATTACCGAGAGCGACGTGTGCAGATGTTACGTCGTCTTGCGAGACGTACAGCTGGTCGGGTCGGATCTAGTGGACGTGAATATACTCTCGAGCCTATGTCACCTGCAGAACGACGAATTGTCCATATGTCGCTTGCCGGACACGATGAGGTTCGCACGGAATCCGAAGGTGAAGGTAATCAACGTCGGGTAGTGATATTTCCGAAATGATGTAGTGTCGTTGAGGAACTTGTCATAAACGACATTTAGTAAGGCGCTATGAGTTTTCAGCATTTTGGGATGCGGAAATTGTGGTTGAGGCCAATTTTCCACAACTGAGGATAGTGGATTTGGTTGAAAACGCGTCCTTCCTATTGATGGAGTTGTCGGAGTCGCTGGTTGTAGGCTAATTACCGCTAATGTTAAAACATCCAAAATTCCTTGCGATCGGTCACCTTTCGTTTGATGTCAATATCGTTGATGGCGGATCACCAAGTGATCGTATACCTGGCGGAGCTTCGGCTTATGCAACTTTGGTTGCAAAAAAACATGGGATTTCTTCTGGTATTTTGACTTCAATGGGCGATGATTACCCGGTTGAAGAGATTCTTAGTGGGATTGATGTTCGTGGGATCAAGAGTGAGCATACGTCTTCTTTTGCAAATTACTATGATGGAGATAATCGTAATCAGGTGCTAATTGCTTCTGGGAGTAAGATTTTTGAATCTGAAATTCCTGTTGGATGGACGCAACCAAACATCCTCTATGTGGGCCCGCTACTTCATGAGGTGCCTACTGACATTGTGAACTGGTTTAAACCGGAACTTTCTTGTTTAGTGCCTTCAGGTTGGTTACGTCGATGGGGTCCCGATGGGGTTATAACTCATGCTCGAGACCTAGTCTTGTCTCAAAGGAAAAAATGGGATGTCATTGTGGTGTCTGAAGCTGAAATTGCGAATTTGTCTATAGAGCAGCTTCGTTTATTCAGTGAAATTATTTGTGTTACACGTGGGCAATTGGGTGCGCGAATATGGAAAGGGGGAGATTGGGTTGATATACCAGCGATTAAGTCAGCACCTGTCGACCTTACTGGCGCAGGAGATGTTTGGGCTTCGGCTTTTGTAATAGCGTTAAATGATGGCAGGAACATTGAAGATGCTGGGATGCATGCATCAGCAGCTTCTGCTATCGGGATAGAGTCTATTGGACTACTTGGATGTCCTTCGCGTACAGAAATAGAAAATAGGCTATCCGATATACATTTATAAGGCACCTTACAATTGTCTTAAGAGCAAATTGGGATATTTATGTGCCGAAATCAAGTGCTTCTAAGGCTGCTTGTTTATTGAGAAATCCGCCCGACTGGCGCCACACTTCTTCACCGTCAGGACCTACTACTATGAAAGTCGGTGTCACGTAAGCTTTGTATTGGCGCATCAATTGATAGCAATTGGATCTTGTACGTTTACTTTTAAAACCTGCACATTGTCTTTGATTGCACCTTCAAGGCTTTTAACTATGGGCTCTGATGCCAGGCAAGCTGTACAAGTATTTGAGAAGAACTCTACAAATATAGGTTGACCTGAAGTGATGATTTCCTGAGCTTGGGATTCATTAGTAACAGAGCTATCTCCCGGTTGGAAATTGAAGAGGACGATTAGTCCAATTACTATCACCGAGATGTAGATTGCGATTCTTTTTTGCCAATTACGGATTGGAACTAGAGCAGTAAGGGCAATAATTACTATAGGGATTATAAAAATTGCTGAATAGTGATTAATAAACTCGAACAATCATGATCCTTGGTTGCTTTTTCAAACTATGTCAAACGATGAAAAAAGGGACGATTATCAACAAAAATTAATTCGGCCTTTTACCTTAAATTTTCAGTGTGCTTACGGCTGTATATGCCGCTTGAGGCTAATTTCCGTTAATTCTGAAGTAGTTGTCCGTTGATAAGTGCTCCCAGAGAATGGTTATTTTCTAGTTGTCCGTCAATTTCTAATCTATGGGTGCTCAACGTTACATGATTATGGTCGCATGTAGAAAGTACCTGCTCAAACCGTTCCGTAGTGGTGTTTCCGAATAAAATCAGTACCGGTAGAACGTGCCTTCGTTCGGCTTTGAAGATTGCTGCTTGGTACCAGAGTGCTTGTCGGAGTCCCTCCGACCAAGAATCAGCGCGTTCGATTTCTATTACATGTGTCGGGAATTTTATTGTGTAGCCAATTAACAAATCAGCGCGTTCCTTGCCAGTCCACATTTGAGCTTGCTCAATAGTGCTGATGCCGGCCATTTTGAAAATAGTTGCGACTTCTTCTTGGATTTCAGCTTCAGCTTTTTTGGGAATCCCTTGCGCTGCATCGAAGCCTTTCATAATTCCGTCTTTTAGAGTTGCGTGTGTTAGGTTGAACTGTGATTCCCAAGCTGAATATAAAGTCGATTTACGCAAGTTACTGAGTTGAGACCAACCTGATGCCTCAGCTTCGCGGTGAACAGTTGAAATCACGTGTTCACGTTCTCTAATAGATAGTTCGGTAAGTGTTCGAGTCATTGTTTTATATTTGTATCAGGTTTAAATTTCTCGCCAAGTTTGTAGGCTTTCAGACGTTTTTTTGCTAGTTCAACATAATCTTTTGATACTTCATAACCTACGAAATGGCGATTGTTTTTCACTGCGGCCAGCGCGGTAGAACCGGTTCCCATAAAGGGGTCTAGGATTATTTCATTTGAAAATGTGTATAACTCTATTGCTCTACGTGGCAGCTCTTCAGGGAATGGTGCAGGGTGACCTACTTGTTTGGCTGACTGAGGAGGGAATTCCCAAACACTCTTTGTGAATTCCAAAAAGTCTTCTTTATTGATAGTCGCCTGCCTGCCCTCAAGTGGTTTTCGACCAAAAGGTGGTTTCTGGAACACGAGTATGTATTCATGTGTGTCACGGAGAGTAGGGTTAGATGGGGACATCCAGCTCCCCCATGCGGTTGATGTTCCAGCACCAGCCGATTTATTCCATATTATTTCGCCACGCATATAGAATCCGGCAAGGGATGCCTGCTCTATGACATATGCGTGCAATGGGATGTAAGGTTTGCGTCCTAAATTTGCGATATTTACTAGGGCTCTTCCACCGTCCACAAGGACTCGGAATGTTTCTTTCATTACGTTTCCAATTAGACGCATGTATTGACTGTGTGTTAGATCCTCGTCGTATTCTTTACCTACGTTGTACGGTGGTGACGTGACCATAAGGTGGATTGAGCGATCCGGCAGTTCGATCATTTTCTCGCTCGAATGAGTAAAAAAATGGTCAAATTCAGCGCTTGTCAGTGGATGTTCGGGCTCGGGTTGTTTCTCAAGATGTTTTCTGTATTTCGGTTGCAAGGCTCGCGCGTAATATTCGGAAGAGTCATGACTGAATCTTCCGTTTGTCCCGAAGGATGAGGTGCTAGTCGGGGTTTGTTTTTGCGTTGATCTTGGTTTGCGTGGCATCTTAGCTACAAAGATGCTAGCAGTTGCTAAGCATTACCGCGAACGTTTGTTGCGTAGTTACGGGGCAACTTGAGATGTACATAGCTAATTGGTTGCTTCGTCTAGGATATTGATTAAGTCGACAGCCCGCTTTTGTTTATTTTGATCTTTTGAGCCTATTCCCTCGTCAAACATTTGGATACAAAATGGGCATGAGACAGCGACGGTGTCCGCTCCAGTCTCTAAAAATTGGTCAGTCCGCATATGGTTTACTCGTTGGCCTTCCTCTTCCATCCACATCCGGCCGCCACCGGCTCCGCAACAAAAACCTCGCTCACGATTCAGATCCATTTCCACGAAGTTTAATCCCGGGATCGCGCTTATGATCTCACGCGGGGCATCGAATTCGCCGTTATGGCGACCTAAATAACAGGAGTCATGGTATGTGACTGTGCCAATTTTCCCGATCCCCGCTTCATTTGGCTTTAATTTGCCATCTTTAAGCAAATTCCCAATAAATGCTGTGTAATGAACAACTTCGTAGTTACCTCCAAGTTGGGGATACTCATTTTTTATAGTATTGAAACAATGAGGGCAGGTGGTGATGATTTTTTTTAAGTCATATTGGTTGAATGTTTTGATATTTGCTTCAGCTTGCGTTTGAAATAGGTACTCATTTCCAAGTCTACGGGCTGGATCTCCTGTGCAAGATTCTTCATCTCCGAGGACAGCGAAATCGATCCCTGCTTTTTTCAATACCGATGCCATTGAGCGGGTGGTTTCTAACCCACGTTCAACCAAGGCTCCTGAACAACCAACCCAAAATAGAATCTCTGTTTCAGGTTTTTCGGCCATTGTTGGAATGTTGAGGCCATCCATCCATGTCGTTCGTGTAAGCGTTGTGCCACGCCATGGGTGGCCTCTCTGCTCGATTGATTGCAGAGCAGATTGAGCGGTTTCTGGAGTGCTTGCTTCTTCGAGAGTGAGGAACCGGCGCATATCGATGATGGGATCGATTTGGTTTATTTCTACCGGGCAGGCATCTAGACAGGCAGCACAGGTTAAGCAACTCCAAAGCACCTCATCGCCTATAGCCTCGTGGACCATTGATTGTGATGGAGGTGGTGGGACTTCTCCGCTTGGAGTTCCAAGTAAAATCGGACTTCGCTGCTCCATGTAACCTTGCATTCCTTGGATCAAAGCTCGTGGAGATAACGGTTTTCCCGAAGCCCATGCGGGGCATGCGTCTTGGCATCTACCGCAGTTGGTACAAGCGTCGAAACTTAATAATTGAGTCCATGCCAAATCAGGGATGTCTTTCGCGCCAAATGTCTCCAACTGTTGGAAATCACCCATAGGCTTTAAAGCACCGCGTGGACCTAGATTCCTGTAGTACCAGTGCATCGGGCTTACTAGTATGTGGGTTAACCGATCGAAATGACTCGCCGAGTAGATAATTGCTATTAGGAAGATACCAGCATGCAGCCACCACCCTGCTGCGTGCAATGTCTCGAGCATATTGGTTGAGAATCCAATCTTTAGAAGCGTTTTTGCAAATACCCATCCAATCGGAGACCAACCAGCGATAGATTCATTGAAATATGGTGACGTGGTATTTAATTCAGTTGCTCCTATGCGTAAACCTTCAACCAGGAACCCTGTTATTAGAATTGCGAAAAGAAAACTGAGCACAATACCGTCATCAAGTGCGGTGTTTAATCTGCCAGGTTTGATTACATAACGTCGCCATAGAGCCATAAATAAACCGATAGATGCTAAGCCACCTCCGAAAACGTCCCAAATAAATCCGAGTTGGACCCGGATATGCATGGTGGGCAATATCCAGTTTAAATATTTTTCAGCGTTGAATTCTAATGCTGCGACAGTCGTGGCGATTAACAGAATGCTGAATCCCCAGAAGATGGCAAAATGCATCACCCCGGGGTAAGTATCTCGTCTGCGCACGAACTTTCGATGCGCGAGCAACCCACCTGCGATTAGTGACAAGAATGACTTCCACCGATCGGAAGTAGATCCTAAATCTACTGGTGCTTGAGCGGTATGCCACAGTTTCCATCTGCGTCGTATAGCGTAGGCGATAGAGGCTATTGCAATGGGAGCGATCAGATAAACTAATATCCCGGCGATCGGATAACCGATATTCCAAAAATCTGTACGGCCAGCGAATTCAGCCATTGGGGGATTTTGACCTTTTCAGGCATGTTTTAATTTTCGATGATTGCAGTTTAAAGACTGCTGGGGAAAACGTGGCTTTTCATGCTTAGAATGACGTACCACGTTAGATATTTAACTTTTATTGCGTGAGTCGGGTCCACATCAAGACTGATGAACCGGTTAATAACCAAAATAAAATGTTGATCATTAGTGGACGGTCTTTGAAAAGAATTTCTTCTGGATTCTCACCAAGCTGTTTGACATGGATTAAGTAAAGGTATCGCATGATCCCGTATGCCACGAACGGAATTGTGAACATCATCGAATGGTTATTAGGGACGTTAGCCTCAGTCACGCCAGTGCTGAAGGTGTAAAGCGTGTAAGAAATTAACGTTGCCGATGCTATTAGGTTTATTAAGTTGTCAAGCAGCGGTAAGTTGTATTCACCAAGAATTAGTCGTTGAGATTTTGATTTTTTGCCACCGGCGTGAAGCTCTTGTCGGCGCTTTGCTAGCGCTATCAGTAGTGCGCCTAATGCCGTTACGACATATAACCAGGGTGAAATAGTCAGATCGAGTGGAACATTGTTTCCGGATTCTTGAATAATTGTGTGATCTATTGCGATCGATCCCGCGACAGCTCTCAGGACGAAACCTGAAGCAACAACCATCACGTCTATCAGGATAATGTTCTTTATCCACCAGCTGTAGGCCATATTGATTCCGAGATATGAGGCAATTGTTATCAAAAGTGGAATCGAAATTAAATAAGCGCTAGTCAACCCTAATGTGATCATTAACGTCGAAATTCCCAATGCCCACGGGATTGATATTTGTTTAGCGGCAATTGGGCGGAAACGTTTTTCAGGATGCATGCGGTCTTTTTGGGCATCGACTGAGTCGTTGATGAAATAGACTGCAGTAGAGATGAGTACGAAAATTCCCAGCGCAGCAAGGGCCCTAGTAATGATTGAGCTCATACCTGATAGATCTGATGGGTTGTACCAGATATTAACTGTGAAAAAGAGCGGAACCAGTACCAGGCCGTTCTTTAACATTTGTTTGGGTCGCGCTTGAATAACGACGTTGTGGATGCTCGGTATTCGGGGTGTATTGTTAGTGACTTCGTGTTTTGCCGACATGTAATTGATGATAGGGGTATTTGCAAATCTCGGTCAATTTGGGTTACCTACAAAAAAGGCAGGATTTATGCATTCGAATTCAAAAATTCGCTTAGATCAACTCCTTGTTGATCAAGGGCTTGCTTTTGATGTTAAGGAAGCTGGTGCATTTGTGATGGCAGGCAAAGTCGAATTGCCTGGCGATCGCAGATCACCTACACCTGGTATGCAGGTGGATATAGCTGCGAAAGTTGTTATTAAACCCGTAAAAAAATTTGTTTCGAGAGGCGGCGATAAACTTGCACAGGCGCTGACTGGATTCGACATTGAAGTCAATGGCGCTGTTTGTCTAGATGTTGGAGCGTCTACTGGAGGGTTCACTGATTGCCTCCTTCAAGCTGGGGCTGCTCGGGTCTACGCCTTGGATACCGGTCGCGGTCAGCTTCACCACCGGCTGCTAAATGATAAACGCGTCATTAATATCGAGCGTACGAACGTTGTGAATTTTAAATATCTTTCTGAGCCTATTGATTTGGCGGTTGTGGACGTTTCATTTACGTCTCTCGCGATCGTAGTGCCTGCAGTGTTGGAGTTGTTGCCCCCAAGGGGCCAGATAATAGTTCTATTGAAGCCTCAGTTTGAGGCTCGTAGAGCAGAAGTCCCGCGCGGGGGCGTTATTTTAGATCCGATGGTTCACGCCGCAGTAATAGGACGATTTTTGAAGTGGGCTGTTGACCGAAATATTCGGATAAGAAATTTTCTAAGCTCTGGGGTACTTGGTGAAAAGGGAAATCGCGAGTTCTTCCTACATATTGAATCACCCACTGTTGGATGAGAAGGATTCATAGGTTTGTTATCTATTTTCGCGTTGACCAATCTACTCTGGACAAGTTAAAATCCCAGTCTCGACCATCGGGCGGAATTAGAATGATTTATCGGTAGTCTAGGGCGTTATGAATGTGCGCCACGGTTGTCAAATCATCTGGAAAAAACCGGCTATATAAGTGTCAGAAACACAACCCGTGATCAATATGAATATTGACGATAAGCCGCGTGAAGAATGCGGTGTTGTCGGAGCGTTCATACCCAGTGAAAATGTGGCTCGTACGGTATTTTTTGGCCTGTTCGCGTTACAACACCGCGGACAGGAAAGTGCAGGTATAGCTACCTCTGAAGGTGATGAAATACGGCTTAAAGCCCGTATGGGTTTAGTTTCTCAAGTCTTTCATGAAGAAACCCTTGTAGGTCTTCCAGGGCATCTTGGAATTGGTCACACCCGTTATTCGACAATGGGTGGGAGTAAGGAATATAACGCTCAACCACTGATTGCAAACGGTCAAAGAGGTGAGATCGCAGTAGGGCACAACGGAAATGTGATCAATGCCGCAGAGCTTCGAGTAGAAATGACCGAAGAATTTGGGTCAAACTTCGAGAAGTCATCTGACACAGAAGTTATTGCAGAGTTATTTGCGAAAGCTCCTGGAAGTGATTGGTTTGAAGTTTCTGCCTATGCTATGCGTCGATTAAAGGGAGCTTATTCTCTGGTGATAATGACCAAAGACCAATTGATCGCTGTGCGTGATCCGTTGGGGATACGTCCTCTTTGCCTAGGCACTTTAAACGGTGGCTGGGTTGTAGCTTCAGAAACTGCTGCGCTCGATAATTTGGGAGCTGAATTTGTAAGAGAATTTGAAAATGGTGAAACTGTGGTTATTGATCATAGTGGTATCCAATCGCAAATTTGGTCATCTGCGCGTACGAATCATGCGATGTGTGTATTCGAGCAAATTTATTTTGCTCGTCCCGATAGTATTCTCAACGGGGAGCTCGCGTATGAAACTCGCCAACGTCTTGGTGCAGAGGTATATCGTGAACATCCCGTAGACGCTGATATTGTTGTTGGGATACCTGATTCATCCACACCGCACGCTGTTGGATTGGCAGCTGAGGCAAAGATTCCATACACAGAAGCAATTATTCGCAACCGTTATGTTGGTCGAACTTTCATCCAACCAGACCAACGCTCTAGAGCGCAAGGTGTGCAGACTAAGTTCAACCCCATGAGGGGTGTTATATCAGGCAAGCGGATTTTAGTAGTTGATGATTCAGTGGTTCGTAGCACGACGATTACGCGTGTCATTAAGATGTTGCGAAAAGCTGGGGCGAAGGAAATTCACGTTCGAGTTGCCTCTCCGCCTATAAAATCTACCTGTCATTTCGGCGTCGATATGGCGACTCTCAATGAGCTGATTGCTGCTAATAAAACGGTCACAGAGATTACTGAATATATTGGTGCAGATTCATTAGCATACCTGTCAGTGGAAGGGTTGCTTCGAGCGGTACGAGCTCCTGAAAATTCTTACTGTACTGGGTGCTTCACAGGTAATTATCCTATACCCGTCCAACTTGAGATGAATAAAATGAGATTTGAAGTGGGTATTAACACTTAAATCTTTGTAGTTGTCTGTGATTTATCCAGCATTAAAGTGTCCTATTGGACCGTATACTTATCGCTTGATTATCTTGCCTGTTGTTTTGAGTTAGGCAACATCTTTCACGGGGACTTTTCAACATGACTGAACCGCTAAATGGAAAGACCTATGCTGATGCAGGTGTTGATCTAGAGGCTGCAGCCTCAGTGAAAAACACAATAAAAGGCATTGCTTCTGTAACTCTCAATAGTGCTGTGGTTGCTGGACCTGGTGGGTTTGGAGGAGTTATAGATCCCGATCCTGACGGTGACACTCTTTTGGTAGCCAGTACGGATGGTGTTGGAACAAAGTTACGTATTGCTGATGCACTTGGCCGGCACGACACGGTTGGTGCAAGTATTGTCAATCATTGTATTAATGATATTTTGCCTGCTGGGGCGCGACCGCTTTTTTTCCTCGATTACATTGGCTTGAGTCGGTTTGACGCTGACAAGATTGCAGAAATTGTTTCTGGTTTGGCGAAAGCGTGTGCTGAATCTAATTGTGCGTTGCTTGGTGGAGAAACGGCGACGATGCCAGATATCTATCGTGGCAATGATTATGATCTAGCAGGATTTATAGTAGGGACTGTTCGTAAAGATGCTTTGCTTAAACCTGAAAACACTCGGGCTGGTGATGTGATACTTGGTTTAGCCTCAGACGGTTTGCATACCAATGGATACTCATTAGTTAGGTCTATATTTGATACTGATATGGATCCTTCTGTTCTGGCTGTAAATGTCCCAAGCACCCCCAATACACTTGGGGAGATGCTTCTGCGTCCTCACCTTAGTTATCTTGATGCTATCGGACCAGTGCTTGACAAAATACGTGGGCTGGGACATATCACTGGTGGCAGTTTTTACAAAAACATCCCGCGTGCGTTGGCTGATGGTCTTGGTGCGGATATCGATATTTCATCATGGTCAATTCCTCCTCTGTTTAAATTTATTCAAGAAACCGGGCGAGTTGAGGATCAAGAGATGTTTAGGGTCTTTAACATGGGTATTGGGATGGCCATTATCGTAGAGCCCGGATTGGAACAGGATGTGTTGAAAAGTGTTTCTGGCTCCTTTCGTATTGGGGAAGTGGTTGCTCGCCCAGTCGGTGAGGAATCCACCAGACTTATTGGACTCTAATCCGTCAAATATGTAGCGATGTATGTTTAGTTTTGTTGGTATTCAAAAAGGTACCCCGGAAGTGAAAAGGATACTGTGTAATTGAGAGCACTTCTTTCGCCATATGACAAAACAGGGCTGGTTGAATTTGCGCGCTTGTTGGCAAGTGTAGGGTTTGAATTACTTAGTACAGGTGGCACTGCTGCCATGTTGAAAAACGCTGGGCTAGAAATACTTGAGGTAGCATCTGTAACCGGCGAACCTGAGATTCTTGATGGCCGGGTAAAGACGTTGCATCCTAAAATCCATGGCGGTCTTCTTGGTAAGCGTAACAATCCTGAACATATCTCAGAAATGCAAGAACATGGTATCGAGGGGATTGATGTTGTCGTAAATAACCTTTATCCGTTTCAACAGGTTATTGCCAATCCAGATGCGACTCTTGATGATGCTTTGGAAAACATCGATATCGGTGGTCCGGCTATGACTCGGGCAGCTGCAAAGAATTTTCAAGATGTTGTGATAATTGTTGATCCTTCCGATTATATTGAGATTGGGAATATGCTTGCTGAGGAAGGTGTGCCCCTGGAGTTCCGACGCCGATTAGCAGCCAAGGCATTTCAACATATCGCTGTTTATGACACAGTTATATCTGCCTACCTCCGTGGTAATGGCATTTCCTCTGAGGACAAATCTTCTTTTTTCCCTGAGGAACTGACATTTGG
>RQOU01000099.1 GCA_008373165.1 SAR202 cluster bacterium
GGCTCCTGCTGGACGATTTTTCAATAGATGGGGTGTGCCGGGCGTATGTGTTTCAGATAATTTGCGAGATATTGCCAATCGTCAGGCAAAGTCAAAGGATCGGGGGCGTTTATTTTTTTCAGAATTGGCGGCCAAACAAATCGCTATTCTCAAGGGGATTGGTTATCGCGGCGTGTATATATCTGGACGTCCATCACTTGATCGGGTTCAAAAGATTTTCGAATTGGTTGATTCCTACAGCCAAGAGGACTGGCGAGAATTTGCTGCAGAAATTAACTTCTCTCAGCCTGGAGAATTTTACTATTATGAAGCTGATGAAAATCCGGGACTTAGTTCCATTAATATAAACAGGGATTACATTTCATCGAGATCTAAGTTCGCTAGGGCGAAGTCGCGTATTGGAGTTCCACTGCAATACCGTATCGGTAAGTTTGTTCATGATCGTGTTTTCAGTGAAGGCTCATCGGGTTTCAAGCTTGGTAGGTCTATTTATAAACAGATTGAAAAAAGCAAAAAACTTTCAGACGTAGCGCACGTTGCAGAACAGGTATCAAAAGTACCGCTGTATTCCTGCCGTGATTGTGGCGATTGTTCACTTCCTGACATTGCGTATCTATGTCCTGAATCTCAATGTGTAAAGAATCAACGCAACGGTCCATGTGGTGGAACCAAAGCCGGGCAATGTGAAATATTGGATAAAGAATGTATTTGGATTCGAGCCTACGATCGTATGAAACCTTATGGAGATGAGGTCAGGATGCTTCAAGGTCCTGTAATTTTCAAAGATGGTGCGCTCCAGAATACATCTGCTTGGGGTAATACGTTTTTGGGCAGAGATCACCATGCAAAAAAATCCGATGCTGTTGATGAACCATAATCGACAGCAATTATTTCATTAGTTATAAATCAATCAGTTCAAGGTTTCTTCAATGTCAAGAGTGATTCACAATGCGGACCAATTTACTGTCATTGGTGAAAATATTCACGCTACCCGTGTCGTTAAGCGAGGCGGTGTACGTGGTCATGTTTTTGAGGATGGTTCAGAAGCTGTCACGTACAAAGTAAATGGTGATCAGCGGTTCGTAATCGTTCCAGAGTACTTCACCGGTACGCAACCATATGAACAGGGCAATCTTAAACATTTTATGATTGCTATGTGGCAAGGCCTTAATGGGACCCCTGAGGCATCTGCTCAAGGTAAGGATTACATACGGTACGAGGTAAACCGCCAAATTAAGGCTGGTGCGCATTATCTAGATCTGAATGTTGATGAATCCTCTTATCGACTTGATGATCAGAAGCAGACGATGGAATGGGTCGTTAAATATGTAGAAACTGTTTCTACGGTACCTCCGAGTGTTGATTCATCGAATCCTGAGATTATCGAAGTGGGTTTAAATGCGTACAGTGGATCTCAAGGTCGCCCAATGCTTAATTCAATAGCACTTGAGCGTCCTGAAGCCATCGACATGGCGTTGAAGTATGATGCTCGCGCCATAATTATGGCTTCGAACGAAGTAGGTATGCCTTCTGATTCAGATGAGCGGGTTGAGAATGTAGGCAGGATTTTGGAAATGGCGCTTACCAAAGGTATGGCCAAAGAGGATATTTTTGTTGATCCCCTGTTTTTTCCTATCGCCGTAGATGCAAATTATGGTCGACATGCGTTAGATGCGATATCGCGCATAAGAGCTGATTTTGGAGACGAAATTCATATTGCTGGAGGTATGAGTAATGTTTCTTTTGGTATTCCCAAGCGTCGACTTGTAAACGATGTGTTCTTGTATTTAGCAATTGAGTCGGGTGCGGATGCAGGTATAGTTGACCCGATTACTACTTCTGCGAGCCGGTCCTTGAGTATAGATATAAAATCTAAGCCTGTGGAACTAGCGATGGAACTGCTTCAAGGGAATGACGATTTCGCGATGAATTACATCAACGCCTTTCGAAATGGTGATCTTGAATGATCAGATGATAACGTTGCAGTCGATCATATTGATGGGTAGTAACGCAGATGATTGGCTGCTAATTCGGCTGAACACTAAATTGCAACATATCGGGAGATATAAGCACAATGGCGCGATATGTCTAGTTTGATCTTATTTATATCTCGATTTATTGTCAGTAACTTCAATGAGTTCCTTGGCAAGAACGGGCCATATATGTCAGCGGCTATAGCGTATTACGCGTTTTTCGCTCTATTCCCATTGTCATTGGCGCTGATAGCGGTTTTTTCTCTTGTTCTTCATATAGAAGGATTTGAAGAACAATTGATCGAGGGTCTTCGAATACAAATCCCAGTACTTGCAGAAGCAGACGATGAATTCTTGGGTAACTTCTTTCAAAGTATTTCAAGAGGAAGAACTGTCGGTAGTATCGTTGCTATCGTCGGTTTGTTTTGGGTGTCGCAGCAGGTATTCAGTGCTATACGAAAAAGTATTAACGTTATTTGGGGGATAGAAAAAACTCGACCATTTCTTACTGAGCGTCTGATGGATATCGCTCTGATGTTCGGTGCAGCTACACTATTGTTCGCCTCGGTTTTTATAACCGGGCTGCTTACTTTCTTTCAAGAATTGTCAGCTATATTGTTACCGAATGCTCCGATTAGCGACCCGGCATTGTGGCGACAATTTGCTGTACTGGTACCGTTATTTTTGTCGTTCTCTGTATTTCTCACTCTTTACTGGTGGCTACCCAACACTAAACTTCAGTTTCGGCAGGTATGGCCTACCGCTCTTGCTGGTGCTGCTGCGTTTGAAATATCCAAAGTGATTTTCATTTTCTACTTGCGAAACGCGAGTGGAGTAGCTACTTCCATTTATGGTGGTTTGAGTACGATCATCGTATTGATGATTTTTGTTTATGTATCGTCAATTATTTTGCTGGTTGGAGCGATGCTCACATCTCGCTATGCTTTTTATTTGGCCCAGTCAGAGCAAAAAAAGCGTAACCGTTCTTTATCTAAGAGTTTGGAGCGTATTCGTGGGACGTCATATCTACCTGGGATGCCCAATCCAACCCCTGCTGGAGTGAATGAATCGGAAGTTTCATAAGGTTTGAGTCCAGTGCTTAATTCCATGTATTCTAACGCAGGATCTAGTATCTTTAATGACGTCCACTTTGCGATGAATTTTAATTAACTAACTTGATTCTTTTTGTGGACAAATGGATTCTAAAGTTCTTTCTTTTGTGTCTACGCTTTTTCAAGGGCTACAGTTATTTTGGTATGGTCATCGATATTGATTATCTCCATCGCTGAGCCTCCCAGAGCGTCGTCACTGAGCATGGCCCCAAGTTCTAAAGTTTCTGCAAGGGTTTCTGTTGACATGTAACTGGAGTGTGGCTGGAGCGATTCTGTGATTTCCTGGGGACACATTATCCATAGATTAATTCGATCTGAAATTTCTAAGCCCGAACTTTTTCTGAGATTCTGTATTACACGGACGATTTCACGTGCGGTTCCCTCTGCCTTTAACTCGTCTGAAATGATTGTCAGAACTGCTCCTGCATATCCGGCGTCAGTTGCAACAGCATAGTTTTCTAGCGCGACTCTTTCGACAATTACTTCATCTGGTTCAAGTTTGAATTCACCAATGGAGATAGTTTCATTTGCTTCGCAAATTTTCGCGATCTCAGTTGCATTGGCCATTTCAAGAGCCGCACGAATTTCACCTATGCGCTTGCCGTATTTGGGTCCGAGTAGCCGTAAATTTGGCTTGATATTAAATCCCATAAGCCCACCTATTTCAGCAGCGTTGCGAACTGTTTTCACGTTTAGTTCTTCTTTTAAAATCGGTTCGATCTCCACAAGAGCGAAGTGCTCCCAATCATGCCGTACTTCGGCCACGAATTCAGATAGTGGCTGTCGGACTTTTAAGCGTGATTGAGCGCGGGCTGAACGCCCCAGCGATGCCAGGCGAATTGCAAGTCGACCTCGGTTCATAGCGTCTTCGTCGATAAGTGACTTATTGGATTTAGGCCAAGACGTTAGGTGTACAGAATCAGGAGAGCTATCAACACGATCCGCTACAAGGTTGCGGTACATCATCTCCGCTAGAAAGGGGGCAAATGGTGCGAGTAAGCGAGAAAGGGTTGTCAGACATGTGTAAAGTGTCGAATAAGCAGCATTCTTATCTTTGTCTCCTTCTGTTTTCCAGAAGCGTCTACGAGATCGTCTCACGTACCAATTGGAAAGATCTTCTACGAACTGTTCAACTCCTTCGGCTGCATAGGGTAGTTGCCAACTTTCTAGGTTCTCGGTCATTTTGCTGATCAGTTGATTCAACTCAGAAAGGATCCAGCGATCAAGTTCAGAGAAGCCTTCATCTTTTGGCATGTTCCAAGATGTATAGGCGTCGGGGTTACTCTCATCTGCAAATCTTAACTCCGATGGAATAACGCATTCTGATGGAGTCCAATTATCCAGATTTGCGTAGGTAGTAAAGAATGAATAAATATTCCAAAGTGGAATTATGAATTGGCGTCGGACTTCATCTCCGGTCTTGTAACCAAAATTGAGATTTGAGGCAGGGTTATGTCGGCTGAATGTCCAACGCATTACGTCAACCCCCATTTTTTCTGCTGCTTCCTCAAACCATATAGCGTTGCCCTTGGATTTATGCATCTCTTCACCGTTTTCATCCCGCATCAAAGCGTACGTGAAGACATTCTTGGCTGGCAGAGAGTCCTCAAGTACTGCCGCCATAACGATTAACGAATAGAACCAATTACGAAATTGGCCAGGGAAGCTTTCGGAGATCCAATCGGCTGGGAACCAGTCTCTCCAGTAATCATGGTCTTTTTTGTATCCGATTGTTGAGAAGGGCACAATTCCCGCATCGAGCCATGCATTTCCAACGTCTTCAATTCGTTCAACCGTGTTTCCACAGTTTGAGCAAACGATTTTTACTTCGTCGACCCAAGGTCTGTGGGGCGATGCACCGCTTGATTCGAATTCATCCCAACCTGCGACAGCACGGCTTTTAAGCTCTTCAAGCGAACCGATTACATCGAAATTACCGCAGTTACACTCGTATATTGGAAGGCTAAGACCGTAATACCGTTTTTTCGAGATCATCCAATCCTGCATGTTCTTGAGCCAATCAAGTTCCCGGGCCTTTCCGAACTCTGGGAACCAGTTCATTTCGTTAGTAGCTTTTTCCATCTTTGGTCGGATTTCGTCCATAGATATGAACCATTCGTCCACTAATCGAAACACTAACTCAGTGCCGCATCTCCAACAGACAGGGTATCGGTGTGTGTATTTATTCACTCGTATGAGCAGTGATTTTTCTTTAAGTGAATCGAAGACCATGTCTTTTACATTCGCTGCTGATTTGCCCGTGAATTCACCGAATCCTTCTTTATAGATGCCGTTTTGATCTAGCGGAGCGATTGGCGTGAGATCATTTTCGTTGCCGAGTTTAAAATCTTCGGCACCGGCGCCAGGAGCGTTGTGAACTATTCCGGTTCCTTCGTCTTCTCCGACCTCATCCCAAGCCAAAACGCGATGTTGGGCAATGGCTTCTGATTGTGCTGGTAGTTCATCAAATGGTCCCCTGTACCGCAGCCCAACCAGATCGGAACCTTTCACTTCCCCTATGACTTTAGCCTCTTCAGTGAGGACATGGTCCTTTTTGAGTGTTGTTACGAGAGATTTACTTAGGTACATGACGGTACCGTGATCTTCAACCTTTGCGTATGTGTATTCGGGATTTACAGCCGCTGCCACGTTTGCTGCAAGCGTCCAAGGGGTGGTGGTCCATATCAGAAGATTTTCACCTTCGTGATTTTTGTCAATGAGTGGAAATTTCAGGTATGGGCTTTCGTGAGTTATTTCCTGATATCCCTCGGTAACAATTTCATGTTGTGAAAGACCGGTGCCGCATCTAGGACACCAAGGCATAACATCTCGACCTTTATAGATCCAACCTTTTTCGGCGCAAGTTTTTAAAAAGTGCCAAATGGTGTAGTTATTTTCATCTGACTTAGTGTGATAGGAATTGTCCCAGTCCATGAAATAACCGAGACGTTTTGATTGTTCGGAAATCCGCTCTGCGAACCGATCGACTCGTTTGCGGCATTCTTCAACGAATTTTCCTATGCCAAAAGCTTCGATATTACGCTTTGATTTGAAGCCCATTTCCTTCTCGACTTCAACCTCTATCCACAAGCCTTGTCCGTCAAAGCCATTTTGGAAACGTTGTCTGTATCCCTGCATGTTGCGGAACCTAAGGAACAGATCTTTGTAAGTGCGACCCCAGGCGTGGTGAACACCCATAGCGTTATTGGCCGTAATCGGGCCATCAATGAACGAGAAATTTTTCTCTTTATCGTCGTTCAGATGACGGTACCGAGCAGGAATGTCGTTTTCATCCCACCATTTGAGAATTTCTTCTTCCTTGGCTATGAAGTTGACTTTTGGATCTACGGGTTCGAAGTGGCTTGCCACGTTTACTATTCCTTGTACCAGTAGGACTTTTATCTTTGATGTTCTACATTTGCTTTGAACTTAAAAATAAAGCCCGTCCCTATAGTTCAGGGACGGGTGTTTCAAGATAAAACGGTGCCGCGGTACCACCCTGGTTTCCTAACTAGCCGTTTGCTAGAAAGGACACTCAGTTGACCGATGTAACGTTCGGCGATAACGGTTCAACTTAATGGTCGATGCTTATAGACGTTCAGTTGAACGGTTTAGGAGTGATAGTTGATTCCTGTCCCATGCCCGCTTCCACCATAATCGGGCTCGCTATGAAGGGATGTTTTAGATTCAGTCTTGTCTCCATCATTACCTTTAGCTATCCAATACTAACCCAGTGCTCGTTATTTAGCCCAGTTCATAATTGCCGAGTTGTTGGTAGAGAGTGCCTTTTTTGTCGTCTATATAGCTGCGGTACAGGGCTATGGATTTGAGAGAAATGGCCTTTCCTGTGGAGTGAAGTGGGGCATGGCGCCAGGAGACTCCTATATCTTCAGCGAATCGTCCGCGTATACCAGGGCGAGTACGACCTGTGGTTACGTGTGCTTTGAAAATACGTTCCCCTGGCTCGAACCCAAGAGCAACCATGGCTCCCTCAACTCGACCCTGGAGTTGTTCTAGTCTTCGAAGTTCTCCGGTGAAGCCTATCCAGCAAATTCTCGGATCTCGAAAAGACGGGAAGCAACCTGTGCGTCCGATCCTGATCGAGAACTTTCCGGTTGAATTTGCAGCATTTTGTAAGCTGCTCATGATATTTGGGATCTGTTCAATCGGCGTGTCGCCTAGGAACTTTAATGTTAAATGCATACTATCTTCATCTATCCATCTGACACGTTCATGCTCTCGGGGACGGAAACTTCTTGCAAGACCAGCGAACTCTCGTTTTATTGCGCGTGGAAGTTCTATTGCTATGAACAAACGTTGCGTGTTTCTCGGGGTTTCGGGATCGCCGGGTTGTTCGTGATTTTCTTCGCTAGAGTCAGGAGAAACATAAACTTTGGGTTCCTTTGGGACGTAAGTGGCTTCGGACCGCGGGATGAATCTCCGGTCTGATGCATCTTTATGACCGGCATAAGGCTCGAAATCTGAATTATGTCTTTTCTTGGGAATGTTTGAGCTTTCGATTTTTCTGATTGAATTTTGTGAAGATTTTGGTCTATATTCTGAAGTCGAAAATGTGTCTTGCTCCACTTCGCCTAGAGGTCTAATTTCTCATCTTGACCCTGATTCAACCTACCCAATGGAGTTCATGCTCAGGTTTGAGTCGAGATTATTAGAGATCATGACATCGAATTTTTGAGATTGGGTATTTAAATTTTTATTAGTTGTACCCACGACACGTATGGTTTTATACGTATGATACGGGGCATTGTCTTTATACGTGATACAGAAAAGCAACTCAGGGTTTGTGCTTACCACGCTACAATCTTCATTCTGACCGGGTGCATACTAATTTTTTGAGTTCTTAAATCATATTTTTTAAACAGGATATTTCATGTGACTTTATTGCTAAACCGATCTGATGTTCAAAGTTTGCTCTCCATGCCTAAAGCTATCGATGTTCTTGAAGCTGCGTTTGCTGAGCTCGACGCCGGTAGTGCAGAAATGCCAGATCGCACTGTGATCGTCGATCCGTCAGTTGGAGGATGGATCGCATATATGCCGGCCTACTTGAAATCGGGTGGTGCGCTTGGTGTTAAGGCAGTGACGGTATACAAAGGCAATCCCACAGAGTTTGGAC
>RQOU01000100.1 GCA_008373165.1 SAR202 cluster bacterium
TCATAGTAAATGAACAATAAACATGTTTGGGAGTAGGTCGCTATGGAGCAACAACTCGCTTACGTCCAGCAACCGTTTGCCGGCGACCACGTTTAGTTCGCGCATTAGTTTTTGTTCGTTGCCCTCTAACAGGTAACCCGCGTCGATGTCGCAGACCTCTAAAACTCTGAATATCAGTTAATCGGCGAATGTTCAGTTGGGTCTCTCGACGAAGATCTCCTTCAATCAAAAGACCAGTCCTCTCGACTGCACTTCTGACTCGAGCTAAGTCTTCATCAGACAGATCTCGGACTCGCGTTGAATCTCCCATACCTGAATCCGCAACAATCTTTTTAGATGTCGACCGGCCAATCCCGTAGATCGCAGTCAAGGCTATTTCAAGTCTCTGATTATCTGGAATATTTACACCAGCAATAATCGCCATAAAACGATTTCTCCTGTTGAGCCACTAACCTTGCCTTGCCTTGAGGCGAGGAGTTTGTTTGTTAATCACGTAGACGCGACCTTTTCGACGAACAATTTTGCTGCCAGGGTGTTTAGCCTTGACTGATGCCTTTACTTTCATAATCTATCTCGTTTTATCTCCATAACGCGCTCAACTAGAAATGTTCAAAAAACTACTATTTGAATCGGTATGTAATCCGCCCCCGCGTTAAATCATAAGTCGAAAGCTCAACTAAAACTTTATCGCCTGGAAGAATACGAATAAAGTTTTTACGAATTTTTCCTGACGCATGGGCCAGAACTTCGTGACCATTGGGAAGTTCGATCTTAAAAAAAGCGTTGGGTAACGCTTCATTCACAAGGCCCTCTACTTCTATTGCTTCCTTTTTTGCCAAGTTACACTCCGCCCATTTGCCGATCATCACTGTTATTCAACTGTGAGCACCTGCGGACCGTCCTCCGTAATAGCTACCGTATGTTCAAAATGACAGGACAGAGATCCATCTGCTGTCACAACCGTCCACTCATCATCAAGTATCCGAGTTTGCCACCCGCCAACATTCACCATTGGTTCTATCGCCAAAACCAAACCAACCTGAAGTTCTAGTCCTTGACCAGACGTACCGAAGTTCGGTACCTGCGGAGGCTCATGTAAACGTTTGCCAACACCGTGTCCAACGTATTCACGAACCAGTTCGTAAGACCTAGGAACCACATACCCTTCAATAGCACTAGATACGTCGCCTATACGGTTACCATAACGTGCTGCTTTGATCCCCGCCTCTAACGACTTACGAGTTGTATCAATCAGATTGTCTTTTTCACTTGTAGAATCACCTACAACCTCTGTAATCGCATGATCACTGTTATACCCGTCCACAATTGCACCGCAATCGAGAGTGACTAAGTCACCCGACCGTACAATTCGATCTCCAGGTATCCCGTGAACAATTTCTTCATTAATAGATACACACGCTGTCGCCGGAAAACCATACAATCCTAAAAAGCCAGGCTTTGCACCTTCAGACTCAATTGCCCCGCGAGCAATTGCATCTAGCTCACGAGTTGTTATTCCCTGCTCGAGCGCGTCGAACGCTTTCCTGACAGCAAACGCGACAACACGACCCGCCTCACGCATCGCTTGCAATTCTAGACCTGTCTTTAGAATTGGACCTAGAGCAGAATTACCGTTAGAAACGATTTTGGGTGTCGATTCACTATTCAAAGAGCGAACACCCCTCAGTATATCTCAAATACGCGCTCAGTTGAATGGTGCACCAGATCCTATTGCTTTAGTAAGTTTCGCAAATACCGCATCAGGTGTTCCTGTAGCCATTACTTCAGCTACATTCCTATGTAATTGGTAATAATCCAGAACAGGAGCCGTCAACTCTTCGTATACCTTCATGCGATTCTTGACGGCATCGGGCTTATCATCGTCTCGAACTATAACGTCCCCAGCGCATTGATCACAGATACCTGACTCTAGAGGTGGATCTAATTCCAAGTTATACGGTGTGTGACATTCTTTGCACACAACCCTACTGGATAATCTCCGTATTAGTTCATCAATATCAACTGCCATATGAACGACTTGATCAACAGGCAAGCTAATCTGGTCAAGTGCTTTATCAAGTGATTTCGCCTGAACTATAGTCCGAGGGAAACCGTCAAGCAAAACACCAGCGGGATCATCGATGTGTTGTTGAATCATCGCTATTATGTTGGAGTCTGGTACCAAATCTCCACTATCCATAAACTTCTTAGCAAGCAAACCTAATTCGGTGCCTGATGCAACTTCAGAACGTAGCATGTCTCCGGTCGAAAGGTGTGTCATGCCGGTCGACTCCGCAAGTCGGCGTGCCTGCGTCCCTTTACCCGCTCCTGGGGGGCCCAATAAAACTATACGCATTTACTCATAATCGGTGCTAACGGACGAATCCTTCATAGTTTCGCATCAGCAATTGCGACTCTAATTGTCGCATTGTGTCCAGTGCGACACCCACCATAATAAGCAAGCTTGTACTCTGAAGTATGGTCGTGGCATTAGGCAGATTCGTCACTAACTGAGCGAGGTACGGCACTATCGCAATACCACCCAAAAATAATGCACCACCCCAAGTAATGCGCAACACGACACGCATCAAATAAATCTTAGTTGGCGGCCCTGGACGAATACCAGGAACGAAGCCACCATTTTTTTGAAGGTTTTCCGCGAGATTCTGTTGATTGTGCACAACTAAGGTGTAAAAGAATGTAAAGATAACCACCAGCAAGAACACCGCCACCCAATACATCGTGCTCGTCGGCCCAAATGAATTTTGGAAGAAATTGGCTATGTTAGAAATAAACCCACCCGAACCATCATTAAAATAACTGGCAATCACTGAAGGTAAAATCAAAATCGAGAAAGCAAATATTAGCGGAATCATTCCAGCCGCATTAACACGTAGTGGAATATGGGTAGCCCCCGACTGTCTATACATCTGCCCACCACGAAATACACTTCGGCCATATTGAACAGGAATTTTTCGTTGTGCTTCCGCGAAATATACGATCAAATAAACAATCGCAATCGCAATGAATATGAGCATCCCAACTTGAAACGTTTGTTCACGTAACAACCATAATTGTCCGACAACCTGTGGCAGTGTAGAGACAATCCCAGCAAAGATGATCAACGATATCCCGTTACCGATCCCTTTTTCAGTAACAAGTTCTCCCATCCATACCAATAACATCGTTCCAGCTGCCATCGCTGTTAGGATAGCCACCGTGTTCAAAGTATCGGCCCCGAAACCAATACCAGTGATAGCTGCTCCACTTTGTGAAGCTAATCCGCCTGCAAACAAATTCAATTGACCATAGCCTTGGAGGAAAGCCAGCGGAACAGTCAGATAATGTGTGTATCGGTTTATTGCCTGCCGACCCCCTTCACCTTCTTGTGAAAGATTCTTCAGAGTAGGAATAATGGGCGTCATTATCTGCAGGATGATGGATGCTGTGATGTAGGGGTACACGCCGAGTGCAGCAATAGAAAGATTCCTGAGTGCTCCTCCTGAAAACAGATCGAGAAAACCGAGCAAAGGGTTTGCCTCAAAAGCAGCTGCCAGAGCCTCTCTGTCCACTCCTGGAACCGGTACATGAGCGAAAAATCTGAATATAACAAGGATCCCAAGTGTGAACAGGATCCTGAATCGAAGATCTGGTATACGCCATGCATCCGCTGCAGCACGGAATAATGCCGGTACTGCAGATTCTGACGTTTGTGTAGCCTGGGTCATAATTACTTAATCGGTTCAGCTTTTGTTGATTCGCTTGATTCGGCGTCCCCAATTACTGTGGCAGTTCCACCAGCATCCTCTATCTTTTGCTGAGCAGTTTTGCTGAAAGCATGCGCAGTAACATTCAATTTCTTGGTCAGTTTGCCATTGCCAAGAATCTTGATGTTTGTATTTTTCTTGCGAACAATACCTACAGCTACCAGATTTTCAACCGTTACGTCTGAACCGGATTTAAACTGTTCAAGAACCTGAACGTTAACAGGCGTAGATTCCACACGGAAAATATTTGTGAAACCACGCATATGGGGCAAACGTTTGATAAGCGGTAGTTGGCCGCCTTCAAAAAGAAACGGGACGCTGCCACGCTGTTTCTGCCCCTTAGAACCTCGACCGGAATAAGTGCCATTCCCCGAACCATCGCCTCGGCCGACGCGTTTTCGATTTTTCTTTGAATTTTTAGAAGGTTTTAATTGATGGAGACTAGACATATCTAAATTACTACCAGGAGCCAATTATCATTAGCTAAAATATTTACTTCGCTTCCTCAACCGCAACCAGATGCAAAACTTTTTTAATCATGCCACGAATCTGGGGACTGTCGTTCTGTATAACCACATGACGAATCTTGTGGAGCCCGAGAGCCTTGAGGGTCGCTTTTTGATCAGGCTTAGTGCCTATTTCACTTTTTAATTGTGTAATGCGTAATTGGGCCATAGTTAGTTAAATCTACGAGGTTTCTTCTTCCCTAGAAACATTTGTACCTTTTCTTCGTTCAGTAGCGGTAATGGGATCTCGCAGTTGATGAAGTGCATCGAGAGTAGCCCTAACAATATTAATGGTGTTGGCTGAACCAAATGTCTTTGAGAGAACATCCTTCACGCCAACTGCCTCCATAACAGCGCGAACACCACCTCCTGCGATCACACCTGTACCAGGTGCAGCAGGTTTCAACAAAACCTTTGCACCAGAAAATTTTGAAGTGATCTCATGAGGAATTGTTGGTCCATTTAATTCGACATGCGCCATCGCCTTTTTGGCATATGTTGTACCCTTGCGAACTGCATCAGGAACAGCACCCGCCTTACCAAGAGCAGCACCAACATTTCCGTTCCCATCTCCAACTACAACCATTGCATTAAATGTCAGATTTCTACCGCCTTTGACTACTTTAGAAACCCGGCGAATCTTTACGACGCGCTCAACAAGACCAGAATCTTCTTCTTCACGCCTTGGGCGTCGACCTCGGCGTCCACCGCCTGGTCCGCGAGAATCTGAATTGTTACCCCTGCGAGGGCCACTGCGTGAATCATTCTGAGACGCAACCATTTAAAAGTTAAGTCCTTCTGATCGAGCAGCATCAGCTAACGCTTTAACTCGACCGTGATATTTGTAACCACCCCGGTCAAATACAACCTTGGTAATCCCTGCTGAAAGAGCAGACTTGGCAATTTTTTCACCAACTGCTTTTGCGACATCCGTTTTCACATCATCACTTTTCATCTCGAGTGATGTTGCTGCAGCCAAAGTATGGCCACGATCATCATCAATCACTTGAGCATAGATATGATTACTACTACGAAAAACGGCTAGTCTAGGACGCGAGGCAACACCCCGTATATTCTTACGAACACGTCGATGCCTAATCCACCTTTTTCGAGTATCGAATTTCCTATTGCCCATTGTTAAACACCGGTTCCAACTGCTGTTTTACCAGCTTTACGTCGAATGACTTCATCTGAATATTTAATGCCTTTACCCGTGTATGGATTTGGCTTACGAACCTTCCGTATCCGAGCCGCCTGATCACCTACATCTTCTTTACTTGGACCGCTGACAACAATGAACGTCTGACCATCAGCAGTAAGCTTATTAGTTCCAATCGGCTGAATATCAATAGAGTGAGAATAACCAACATTGACTTCCAAGCCCATACCCTTTTGTTGCACCCTGTACCCAGTTCCGATGAGCTCGAGTCTCTTTGAAAAACCATCCGAACAACCAATCACCATATTATTAATCAAACTGCGAGTAAGACCATGCAAGGCCCGTTGGTCAGGTTCGTCATTAGGCCGAGTCACACTAAGTACCCCATCAGTCAAATCAATTTTCATGCTCACCGGAAAAGTACGCGTCAATTCTCCAGCCTTCCCTTTCACGGTGACTGTAGTGCCATCGATCTTAACATCGATGCCTTCAGGGACACTTATTGGAGCTTGACCTATTCGAGACACTGTATATCTTCTCTCGCAAAAAACATGTTTCTAATTTCAACCAAACTATGGTCTTACCAAATGTAAAAAAGTAATTCTCCGCCTACACCCTCACGACGAGCCTGTTGCCCTGTCATAACTCCCTTCGAAGTTGACATGAATGCAACTCCAAGCCCACCGAAATACCGAGGCACTTCATTTTTACCAACATAAACCCGTAGACCGGGTTTGCTTACCCGTTTCAAACCTTGAATTACTGGAGATTTATCTTCGTAATAGCGCAACCGCACCTCAAGTGTTTTAGCAGCCGAATCAGTTTCCTCAACTTCGAAACTCGATATAAAACCCTCTTCAGCAATGAGCTTCAAAAGAGAAGACTTCATGCGAGACGCAGGTATCTGAAGTGATTCATGTCGCACCTGAACCGCATTACGAATTCGGGTTAGCATGTCGGATATTGGATCTGTTACTGGCAACTTTATAAGTTCTCTCGATTAATATAGTGGGTATTACAAGCTTCCCTTACGTATTCCAGGCAACTCGCCTTTCAATGCAAGGTCGCGAAAAGTGATTCGTGATAAGCCAAAAAAACGCATGTAACCCCTAGGGCGACCTGTAACGGCACAACGGTTACGCAAACGTATCGCTGCAGAGTTACGAGGTAATTTTGCCAGTTCTTGACGAGCCGCAAATCGTTCTTCGGCCGATCGATGAACATCAACCGAAGCATTACGTAATTCTTTACGCATCTCGGCTTTAGCATCCACCAATTTCTGGCGACGCTTTTCTCTTTCAATCATCGACTTTTTAGCCAAAACATAAACTCCAGATAAATTAAATAGCACCAACGGGGTCATCTACACGTGCAAACGGCATGCCAAGCAACTCGAGAAGCCGACGCCCCTCTTCATCAGAGCCAGCAGTGGTGACAAAAGTCAACTGCATCCCTCGCATACGATCAATTTCATTGTAGTCAATTTCAGGGAAGGTCGACTGGTCGCGCATTCCAAGAGAATAATTCCCTCTTCCATCAAAAGAAGTACGACTAATACCGCGAAAGTCACGTACACGAGGAAGGGTAATATTCACAAATCGATCATAAAACTGCCACATGCGATTTCCACGCAATGTCACAGATGTGCCAACTACCGAGCCTTCCCGCAATTTGAAGTTAGCAATCGACATTTTGGCGCGATTTTCTATTGGCTTTTGCCCAGATATCTTCTGAAGATCCCCAACCGCAGCGCCAACAGCTGAATTGCTTTCAAGTGCTTCACCCAAACCAATATTGAGAACAATCTTCACAATCCTAGGAACTTCCATTGGATTCTTATAACCGAACTCACGTGCAAGTACCTGAACTACTTCTTCACCATACACTTGTTTCATTCTAGGAGTTTGCGCACGAATCACAGAAGTCTTAGGTTTTGCCTTAGCCTTAACATCAGACTTAGCGGTTTTAGATTTTCGAGTAGAAGACCCTTTTGCTGCGGCCTTCTTCGCCACCGGCTTTTTCGCCGATGTCTTTTTGCTTTTGTTACTAGAAGCCTTTGCCCCTGTTTTCTTTTCTTCAGTCATATTATCGTCAGGAGCGTTTACTACTCTTGACCACCCTTACTTTCGTTCCATCTTCAAGAATATTCTGACCAGATCGACCAACATTGCCGGTTTCTGGATCAATAAGCATTACATTGGACAATGAAATAGAGGCTTCACCTTGAACCATTCCAGTCTGCGCTATGCCAGGCTGAGCCTTCACGTGGCGAGTAACCATATTGACGCCTTCAACCACGACTCTATTTTCTGACACAAGAACTCGTATTACAGAACCTCGCTTGCCCTTGTCTTTGCCACTGATGACCATCACTTGATCATCTCGTTTGATACGCGTTTGACTCATGAATCACAAAACCTCCGGTGCCAAGGACACAATACGCATGAACTGCTTGTTTCGCAGTTCACGAGCTACCGGACCAAAAATACGAGTCCCTCGAGGGTTTTCATCGTCCCCAATTATCACGCAAGCATTATCGTCAAATCGAATGTATGAGCCATCGGACCTACGAACCTCTTTCGAAGTCCTAACGACAACAGCCTGTACAACTTGATGCATTTTTACAGTACCACCGGGTTGAGCGTCTTTTACAGTGCAGGTGATTACATCCCCTAAACTAGCGTAACGACGCGCGCTTCCACCAATGATATTTATACATAACACTTCACGAGCACCTGAGTTATCGGCAACTTTCAGCCTTGTCTCCCTCTGAATCATTTAAGCTAGTCCTCGGATCCTGCTGAATCTGGTGTACCGGCCAAGGCAGCCTCACTATCGATTTCCGAAGGTTGAATCTCAGCCACCTCAACTCTATCTAGAACGTCAACCAAACGCCAACGCTTAGTTTTCGAAATCGGTCGACTCTCTTCTATCAACACACGATCACCAACCGTCGCTTTATTCGACTCGTCGTGGACTACAAATTTCGTAATCTTCCGGCGAGCTTTCTTGTAAATCCGGTCGCGCTGCAACCAAGAGACACCCACAACAATACTCTTGTCATTTTGGTCTTTCAGGACAGTACCAGTCTGTTGTTTGCGGGCCAACCTATTCTCCTTGAGCAAGCGATTCAGGTGATTCACTTGCCATACTTGCAGTAATGGCGCGTTCTCGAATTACAGTCTTAATACGCGCTATTGTCTTTCTCGTATTCCCGAGTTCGTTCGTATTCGTTAATTGCATTGTCGCCTTTCTAAACCTAAGGTTCATTAAGGCCCGTTCCTGTTCGGTGAGCTCTTTTTCTAGCTCGCTGTCGCTTAATTCTCTTACTTCAGTAATCTGCATCGCTCACAAGTTCCTGCCACATTCGGTCTATTCGGCCTGAGCCCCGTATAGGGCTTAATTAAAATTCTTCACTTCTGGCTACAATCTTCGTCGGCACAGACAGCTTATGGGCTGCTCGCCTAAGTGCTTCGCGTGCCGCATCCTCAGGGACATCAGCTATTTCATAAAGCACTCGACCTCTCCTTACAACGGCAACCCACTGATCAACGGCACCTTTCCCGCCACCCATACGAGTTTCAGCGGGCCTTGCACTCACAGGCTTTGCAGGGAATAACCGAACCCAAAGCTGGCCTCCACGTTTTACATAACCGGTGATTGCTCGACGCGCCGCCTCAATCTCTCTAGCAGTCACCCAACCAGGACCTTCTGCCTTGAGGCCGTACTCTCCATTTACAAGAGTCGAGCCCTTTGTACGGATCCCCTTCATTCGACCACGATGTTCCTTACGAAATTTTGTTCGCTTGGGTTGAAGCATAACTAACCGGCGCTCCCATTATCAGAACCTTTATTAGATGAATCTGAAGCACTCGAAGCGTCAGCTGTGGCTGATTGATCCCCTGATGCCTTAGGATCTTCCTGATTCTCACGTGCCACACCTAATGAAACTCGGGCCATCGACCGAGCTCGAAGATTGCTAGCAGATGGAATCATGTCGCCAGTGTAAATCCACACCTTTATACCAATTACACCGAAAGTTGTTTTCGCTTCGGACACTGCAAAGTCGATTTGAGCACGGAGGGTATGAAGAGGGGTGCGACCTTCTTTCTGTTTGTCCGTTCTGGCAATTTCCGCACCGCCAAGACGACCCGACACAACAACTTTAATACCCAACGCACCAGACTGCATGGTTCGCTGCATAGCGAGACGAACGGCACGCCGATAAGCGACACGCCTTTCCAATTGCTCCGCTATAGCCTGTCCCACAAGAATCGCATCGAGTTCCGGTTGCCGTATTTCTTGGATGTTAAGACGTGATCGTTTCTGTGTTAATTTTTCCAGATCAGCCCTAAGATCATCAACCCGTGTACCACCTCTACCGATTATGATGCCTGGTCTAGCCGTATTGATCGTTACGACCAAATCTTGGGCTCCTCGCTCGATCTCTACGCGAGAAATTGCGCCAGATTCGGCGTACCGTCCATCAATCAGCGTACGAATAGCCTGATCCTCTTCAGTCAGATTCCGATAATCTGAAGCCTTACTAGCAAACCAGTGTGCTCGCCAATCCTGCACTCCTCCAAGTCGGAACCCAATGGGGTGTGTCTTTTGTCCCATATCTAAACCCTTATCTCATCAACTTCAATTGTGATGTGAGATGTTGGCCTATCAAATGCACCAACACGTCCACGAGCTTTCGGCCTGAATCGTCGAAGCCAAGTTGCCTTATCTGCTGTAATTCTCACGATCTTTAAATCAGCACGAGACTGAAGATCATTGTTCTCGGCATTAGCAGCTGCAGCATTAAGAATTTTCAAAATTTCGGCTGCAGCAGGACTAGTCATGTACCGGAGCATTGGAATCGCGTCACTAACCATTTTGCCTCGAATTTGATCCATAACAAGTCGAAGTTTGTAATCGGAAATGCCTACGTTTTTTGTTCTTGCAATTGCCATGATTAACCTGTTACCCGATCAGATCTACCAATATGGCCACGAAAAGTCCTAGTCGGAGCAAATTCACCGAGCCTATGGCCCACCATATTTTCAGTCATCAATATAGGGATAAACCTTCTACCGTCATGAACAGCAATTGTAAGACCAACCATCTCAGGCATGATCATCGAAGCGCGTGCCCATGTTCGGATAACATCTCGCGATCCTGCTGCCTGTATAGCATTGACTTTTTTCATCAATTTTGGGTCTACGTACGGACCTTTTTTAATTGACCTTGACATCTGTATTCATATGGACTGCCAACAACCTAATCGGTTTCTAGCGGTCATACCTCCGTCTCAAAATAAACTTATTGGTACTCTTATTACGACGCGTACGCTTACCGAGTGCTGGCTTACCCCAAGGAGTCTTCGGCCCGGGCATTCCGATTCCAGAGCGACCTTCACCCCCGCCATGCGGGTGAGCAGCTGGACTCATCACTGAACCACGAACAGTAGGACGACGACCGCGATGTCGGTTTCTACCTGCTTTACCTAATTTTTGGTTTTTATGATCAAGATTTGACACCTGACCAACCGTAGCTGAGCATTCACTTAATAACCGACGCATTTCTCCTGACGGAAGCCGAACTAGCGTATAACCCGATTCATGAGCCATAACTTGAGCCACTGCTCCAGCGCTCTTTGCTATCTGGCCACCGTTGCCAGGAGTAGATTCAATGTTATGCACAAGTGTTCCGGTTGGGAGTGTGCCTAGAGGTCGAGAGTTACCGGTAGTTACCGGGACAGAACCACCACTTTGGACAACATCACCTACCGCCACGTTATCAGGCGCCACGATATAGCGCTTGGTTCCATCTTCAAATAATACGAGAGCAATCCTTGCTGTTCGATTTGGATCGTACTCAATAGACTTAACTGTTGCTATGCCAGCCTTATCACGCTTGAAATCAATAATTCGGTAGCGTCGCTTGTGTCCTCCGCCGCGATGCCGTACCGTTACCCGGCCGCGATTATTTCTTCCACCCTTCTTTTTTACAGGGGCGAGCAACGATTTTTCAGGCTTACTTGTTGTTAAATCCTTGTAGTCGTCGGCAACTGTATCTCGACGACCGGGAGAGGTAGGCTTGTATTCTTTAAGTCCCATCAGGCTCCCTCGAACAATTGAATAGTATCGCCAGCTGCAAGACTCACGATGGCTTTTTTCCAGTCAGGCTGTTTCGATGGCCGACCGCCATATCGCTTCACTTTGCCAGACACCGTAAGAGTGTTCACTTTGACTACTTTAACGTCAAATGCCCATTCCACAGCACGTGCAATATCATGTTTGGTAGCAGCCCCATCAACTTCAAACACGTATCTGCCAATTTCACCAAGAACAGTACTCTTCTCCGTGACAATCGGTCGCTTCAGAACTTTGGTACGGATCATCACGCGTTACCTCCACCCGATCCCCACAGTTTATCGATAGTCGCTAGTGCTTCTTGAGTCAAAACCAAGTTTGCAAAGCTAGCTGCCTCCAATGAGTTCATGAGTGCAGCCGCCTGCACTTCAATCCCAGGTAAATTGCCAGCTGATTTCACAATATTTTGATCTGTAGACCCGGTAACGATGAGTGTTCTACCCTTTAGTTCCAAAGCAGTGACAATGTCACGTATGGTGCTGCTCTTTGGAACATCAACCTTGATGTCATCGATAATTGTTACGCTTTCTTGTCGAATTTTGTCGGAGAGAGCAACTCGCAATGCTTGGCGGCGCATTTTCTTCGGTAGTCTTTGCCGATAACTTCTAGGGTGTGGACCGTGAGCTACCCCACCACCTACCCTAACCGGAGAACGCCTACTGCCTTGCCGAGACGCGCCAGTTCCTTTTTGCGGCCTTATTTTCTTGGTTGAAAAACTAACTGTGGCACGCGTTTGTGTACTTTGCGTGCCGCGTCGTTTATTAGCCAATTGGGCTACTACAGCCTGATGCAAAAGAGCGTCGTTATTCACAGCACCCCAAACCTGATCGCTTGCAGCAACAGATCCAACGACTTTGCCCGTACTATCTTTTACTTGCAGTTTCATTATATTTTTTGCTTCTCAATTCGAACAATACCGTTTTTGGCTCCGGGAATCGCTCCTCTAACAAGCACTACATTCTTCTCAACATCAGCCGCTACAACTCTCAAGCCTCTAATGGTTTTACGGTCAACA
>RQOU01000101.1 GCA_008373165.1 SAR202 cluster bacterium
ACAGATGGAGAATACGTCCAGGGCGTGATGCTTTAGATTAATATTTCACGTGTAAACACCTTTACGGTGATTCCTTAATTACATGCAAAGTAATACGCATAAGCTTCACCATGATCCAACAAAACACAAATTGATCAGGAACCTATGACACAGTCACAAACAATCGGAAACTACGAGATCACAACAGTAATAGACACCCTACCAGGCCCTCGAGATCCTAGTCAGGTTTTCCAATCTATTCCAGCAGAAGCATGGGACCCTTACCGATCGTTTGCGCTGGATGCGGACGGTATGTGGGTAACAGAGTTCAAAAGTCATCTCATCCGATCCACCAATAAGGAAGGCCCCATCATCCTCGTAGACTCTGGATCAGGGCCTACCGATGATGACCAGGGTAAGTTGCTAGACAATCTAAATGCCCTTGGAGTTCAAGCGGCAGACGTTGATGTCGTGGTAACTACACACTGCCATGGCGATCACATAGGCTGGAATGTTAGTTATAAAGACGGAAAACCAGAACTAACTTTCCCAAATGCGAAGCACTGGGTAGCAAAGAACGACTGGGATCATCACACCCAGGAAGCCAACTCAGATCCTGCGTTCGATAATTCCGTAAAGCCCCTTGAAGATCTAGGCGCTTTAAAACTGGTCGATGGTGCAGAGACAATTGCACCCGGTATATCGACCATCCCCATGAATGGGCACACCCCAGGACATCAAAACGTGCTCATCGAATCCGAAGGTAGCACCGGAGTGATTATCGGAGACCTGTTTCACAATGTCGCGCAGGTGACTGAACAAACCTGGTGCCCTGTTTTCGATTGGAACACCGATATGTCCACCGAATGCAGACAGAATTTGCTTGGTCGTGCCATGAACGAGCAATGGATAGTTTTTGCCGGTCACCTTCCAACTGGATCAAGTATTGGCCGAGTGATTGACGACAATGGCACATCCACCTGGCAACCTGTTTAACTGACGTCCGTTTTAAAACAGTTCAACTAAAGCAAAATATGGATTGCGTTATCACGCGTCCAAGGGTAAATCCTGTCCCATTCCCGCATCGATAGCTTTTCTGTAAACGAAATTTGCTGCTGCAACATCAGTGATGGCAACACCTTGTGATTCAAACAAAGTGATTTCTTGATCCGATTCGCGACCTTTTATATGCCCGCAAACAACGTCAGACAATTCCCGAATCGCACTCCACATAACCCGACCTCGCTCAATCGGAAACAGCAGATCTCCTGACTCAATTTGTGCATCTTCAATACTGTCAGCAACAATTCGATCTGCTTTTCGAATTACATTGTCATCAACTTCTTGACGGATCCAGTGATTACTACCGGCCGCGTTGATGTGCTGTCCTTCGTTGAGCCAATCACCTAAAAGCACCGGGGTCCTGGCAGTGGTCATGGTGATTATTATGTCGACATCGGTAACAGCTTCTTCTGCAGAACCTGCAACAGACGTTTGAACTCCCAAAGAGTCGCCCATCTCATCAGCCATCTTTTGTGCGTTTTCTTCACTGACATCAAAAATTTTGGCGGACGCTATATCCCTTACAGCACATACGCCTTCAATCTGACCACGACTTTGAAAACCGGCACCTATGATCCCAACGGTCGATGAGTTCGCACGAGACATATGCTTGGTAGCGACACCAGTAACAGCTCCTGTTCTCAGTTGTCCTATCCTGGGTCCCTGGACCATAGCTAAAAGGTCACCGTTGTTCGAGTCATACAACATCGTTGTAAAACGAGTTCCAGATCTAAAACTCGTATATGTCTTAAGCCCAAAAACTTCACTGCCCGCAAGATACGCTGCCATCAAGTGATGAAAACCTCTGGGCATACGAATTCGCGACCGCGGACGATTCCATACTTTACCGTCACCTGCTTGGTTGAATGCATCTTCCATCACATCAACGCAATCATTCATAGACATGAGTGCCTTAACGTCTGTGTCATTCAAAAACAGTGGCATATTTTTCTCCTAAATACGAAAAATTTCACTAAAAGTGATAGTCGTCCAAAACAAGAATACTTGGTATTCGAGCAGTCATTTACAAAATCAAAACAGGTCTTGTACGAGTTCTCAAATTGAACTGTCTTATTTAATCCAAAATACGGTTCAAATATAAGCGCAATAAGCCATAAAAACGCCGATTAAACGCCAACAATTAGTATGATCACAAAATCCTGTTTCAAATCCAAAAGATAGAGGTCCAAGTTGCCTATCAAATTCGAAAAAAAGAACCACGTCGCATACATAACGATAAACAACCCCGAAAAAGCCAACATCATGGATCGAGAGACGAACAACGAGCTCGATGCCGCCTGGCGAGAAATATGGGAAGATCTAGACGTCCGAGCTACTATCCTTACGGGGGCAGGAGACAAATATTTCTGTGCAGGACATAACATCCAGGTAAACCCCGACGTTACAGATGAAGAGCGAGAATTTTTACGTGCAGAAGGTGTGTTCTGGCCGCTCGCCGGTACAGGTAACGGCCAACGTCTGGGTGTTCATGGACAAATGGGAGATCACTTCCCAAGAATCTACAAACCCGTTATTGCAGCTGTAAACGGCTGGGCAGCAGGCGCTGGTTTCTACACACTGCTATCAACGGCAGATATTCGCATAGCCTCGGAAGAAAACGCAAGATTCAAGTTCGCTTTGCTCTCCAACGGTTGGGTGGGTGGAGGACCAGGGGCAACATTACTCACCAGGCAGATTAACTATGCAGATGCAATGCGCATACTGCTCACGGACGAGCCTTTTGACGCTGCAGAAGCCCTTCGCATTGGACTAGTGAACGAAGTTGTCCCTCATGACCAACTGATGGCAAGAGCCGAGGAAACCGCTGAGTTAATTGTTGCTAAGCCTCCACTTGCCACGCGCATGATGAAAGAGTTCGTCATACGGTTCGGTGACACCCCCACAGACGAAGCCTGGCGTGTACAAACGCTGATGAACACACTGCTCACGCAACTGACCACAGACGGAGACGAAGGGAGATTGGCGTTCCAGGAAAAACGTAAGCCCAATTTCACCGGAGGACTACGCAGGAAGGGAGAGGCATTCGAAGAACTGACTGCAGAGCAGAGGGAAAGAATCGACTACCTGAAACGTACCGGTGGAGCTGGATGATCCCTGCTCTAAACTGGCAATATCAAATTCCATTTAAAAAGCTATTCAGCTGAGGTGAGTTGTGGCGGTCATAGATTTCCGTATAGATAAAAGGTTTTCGTACGCAAACGGATACGAATTTGGCAATGTAGGTGCTTACGAGCAGATCGATGGCACTCTAACTTTTGGTGTTATTCCATCCTTAGATGCCAACAAATCCATTGTCGACCTCGACCTGGCACCAACCGATAGAGACGGCAAAGTTATATTCACTTCAGACTTTTCGATAATCAAGCCGGTTGACCCTAATCGAGGATCCCAGGGTTTAATTGTTGAACTGCCAAACCGAGGTCGCCGCAGAGTTGTGGACACCATGAATAGAAGTGGGGCCGAGGCAAGTGGGAGCCCTGATCCTGGCGATGGTTTCCTATTTGAACGTGGATTAACAGTAGCCTCGATCGGATGGCAGTGGGATGTGTACCAGAGTGATGTATTGATGGGGCTGAACCCACCATCAGCGGATCTATCAGGGGAATCTAACGCCGGTCAAACCGTAGTCGAAATCAGACCCAACGAGATGGCCACAACATGGTTGCTAGCCGACCGAGTGCACAAACCTCTGAAGGCCAAAAACATTTCAGACCCTAATGCGATCCTTTATGTAAAGGACTTTGAGGATGGCGAAGAAACCGCCATACCACGCAAGAACTGGAAGTTCGCTAAAGAAACACCTGATGGCGTTATGCCTAGCGACGAACACATATATCTAAACGGTGGTTTTGAACCAGGTAAGTGCTACCAGATAGTCTACGAGACCATTGATGCTCCGATTGCAGGAAGCGGTCTCATCGCCCTGAGAGATGTGACATCTTTTCTCAGATACGAATCCGAAGAATTGTTACCAGATCTTGGCAACTTTAATCATGCGATCGGCTATGGAGTTTCACAGACCGGACGCATGCTCAGGCATTTCCTGTACCTGGGTTTAAATGTCGATGAATCAGGAAGAAAAGTCTTCGATGGACTTCTTCCTCACGTGGCTGGCGGCAGAGTGGGCGCCTTCAATCACAGGTTTGCCCAGCCTTCCAATCAATCCTATCCAAGCTTTGGACACCAATTCCCGTTCCATGACGAAGAACTCAAAGACCCGTTTACAGAAAAAAGTGATGGGCTACTAAAGAAACTGGCTGATGGCCATTCAAGACCAAAGGTCATGTACACGAACAGCTCTGCGGAATACTGGCGAGGAGACGGATCATTAGTGCACACGGACCCCTCGGGTCTGAACGATATAGAGCATGCGGCAGAATTTGTACGTGTTTACCATTTCGCTGGCACACAACACGGAGCAGGAACTCTGCCCCAATCTAACGAACCGGGAGCTGAAGGCGCATTTCCTCTGTTCGCACCAAATGTAATTGACTACTCCCCGCTTTTGAGGGCTGCCTTTGTCAACTTACAAAAATGGATCACGGACGGAATAGAACCACCTGTTAGTAAGCATCCAAGAATCGACGATGGAACTGCGGTGGAAAGAGACGATGTACTAAACGTGTTCGATCAACTGCCTGAGCAAGTTACACCAGACAGGTCAAAGCTATGGGTCATAAGAGCCATGGACCTGGGTGGGCGATCTGAAAATGGAGTCGGAATATATCCAACGAAGGAATATGAACGGTACGCATGTCTCGTCTCATCCGTCGACATGGATGGAAACGAGCTCGGCGGAATCCGACTTCCTGATCTGACTCAACCCGTTGGCACCCATTCAGGCTGGAATGTACGCCACCCAAAAACAGGTGCCCCTGATCAGCCTGTACCGATGATCGGTTTTTCAAGATGGTTCCCGCCAACAGAAACTGACCGAGCCAGTGCAGATGATCCGAGACCTTCTATTCAAACCAGATATATCGATCGCGATACATACACTGACCTGGTCACACAAGACGCTCAACAGCTTTCAGATGATGGATACATACTGGAAAGCGACATAGACATAGTGGTAAAAAACGCGGTTGACCGGTACGACGTTGCCATAAACCGATGACGTGAATCAGGTGTTTTAGGTAAGAGCTCCGGCTTTTTCCATGCGGTCAATATCCTCATCGGAATAACCGAGAATAGAACGCAGCACAAACTTGGTATCGCCACCAAGATCGGGTGGACGTCCAAAGTTCAAAGTAATGTCGCCATCCCAGTGCCACGGCAAGGTAGGCAAGAGTCTGCTTTCGCCATTCCTGTCATCGAGCATTTCGAAAAAGCCGCGTTCATTCAAGTGATCGCTATGCGTGAGCTGTTCACTGGTAAATGACGCGCTGGCAGGGACACCAGCCTCCTGCAAAATCTCCATTGCTTTTTCTGGGGCGAGACTGGAGATCCAGGCATTAATAGATTTTTCTAGTACATCTGAACGCTGTCTGCGCTGCTCTAGATTCAACTCCATAAGATCTGCAGGCGCATCCACTATTTTGGCAAGCGTCCTCCACTGGTCTTGATCGGTTACAGCGATCGCGACCCACGAATCATCTCCAAGGGCTTTAAAGACTCCATGGGGATAGAAGTTTTCATCTGTGTTACCACTTCTTTCAGATCGATCCCCGGTTAACTGGTATTCGATGAGCGGTCCCGGCATTGTTGCCAGTACTGCCTCGACCATGGAGAAGTCGATATGGCTGCCTTCGGATGTATTCCGACTAGATCGTAGAGCTGCCACCGCAGCATGAGCCAGTAACATCCCGCACAAGGGATCTGCCCATGCCATGCCGATCGACGGTGGATTTTCCGGGTATCCGTTCAGTCCTGCAAATCCTGTGTATATCTGTAGAAGCGTCCCGTAGGCAGCATAGTGACGGGTAGGACCCGATTGCCCGGTACCTGACGCTGAAATCATCACCAGTTTAGGATTTATCTCCTTGAGAACATCCCAACCCAGCCCGAGCCTTTCCATCACCCCAGGAGCAAAGTTTTCTACGATGATGTCGCTTTTGGCCACAAGGGTCTTTATCGCAGCAAGCCCATCCTCAGACTTGAGATTAAGAGTAATCCCTAATTTGCCCTGTCCAAGTACATCGTGCAGCTGGCCTACGCGACCAGGATCCGGACGGCTAGAAGTCTCAACCTTTACAACTTCAGCTCCCATAGACGCCAGGTAACGGGTACACGTCGGTCCTGCTATTACCCAGCTAAGATCCGCAACTCTCACACCTTTTAGCGGCAGATTACCTCGAGAGAAATCACCAACAGGTTGATCATTATTTGAGATTGACCGTTCCAGCCAGGAAATGTCGGCCGATGATTGATGACCGACTTTTTTCTTACTGGTCGTCGCGTCTGGATTAGCTTTGCTTATTCTGAACGGCCTGCCTGGAACCTTTATCTCTGACTGCCGTCCAATATCCACGAGATCAAAATAATCCCGTGCCTTCAGTTGTTCTGAGTCCAGATGTTCTGCAGGGTTCATCATAGGAAAACATGGAATGTGGTTCTCCTGCAAAAGATGAAATAACTCTAACTTCGGATACTTTGAACTCCACTCAGAAAGAAGGCCGATAATTTCTTTTGCGTTTTCCTGTCGTAACGTCCGATCAGCAAATTTGGGATCAGAACCCCAATCCGGACTACCTAGTAATTTGAGAAAGTTTTTCCACTGGCGTTCTTCACGAGGAGATATAGCAATGTGTCCATCCGACGCTGGAAGCAGGGTAAGGTTCGGACCTTGAACAGACTCAAGCTTTCGGGGTCGTCCTGGTTTTCCAAAGGATGCCGCAGAAAGACTGATTATGTCCATGAAGGCAAGAGCTTCCTGCATAGAAACGTCTATGACGGCACCCTGACCCGTCTCTTCTTTCCTGAAGATTCCGAACATCGCTGAACATGCAGCTGCAACGCCGGCTATGAATTCCGACTGTTGGCCACTGGCTCTGACCGGCGGGGTTGTTTCAGGATTTTCTACCGGACCTATAAGACTTTTAGATAAACCACTTGAATGAAAAATTACAAGATCAGGACCAAGGTATTCAGAAAGGGGTCCGGTAAGCCCAAATGGAGTTATATAAGTAATCACCAAGTTGGGATTCAAACTACGCAAAGAATCCGCATCCAATGACAGTTTTTTCAAATCAGTAGGGTGAAAGCCACTCACAACAAGGTCAGCATCGACCGCCAGTCGCTTGAACTCATCCAAGCCATCACTGTCTTGAAGATCGAGATCAACAATACGCTTGCCAAGATGTTGAGAAGTAGATACAGCACCACCAACACTTACGTCCCCATGACCGTTTTGGCCAGCATCGGACGCTGAGTTTTCACCGGCATGCCGTATTTTTATTACGTCGGCACCCAATTCAGCAAAAAGGCGAGCAGATACTGAACTCGCCAATCGAGAACCGACTTCTAAAACCCTGAAACCTGTTAGCAACTCTTGTTGATTATGGGGCTTGGCCATTTCAGTAAACCGGTGTTCTATTTAGACCTTTATACAAGCTACGTTTTTACCTGGACTAACTTCACGCAGTGGCGGGACGGTGGTAGCACATTCTTCGTCCGCCAACGGGCACCTTGTTCTGAATACACATCCAGAAGGTGGGTTTGTCGGACTTGGTATATCTCCGTAGAGAATAGTACGGTCACGTCCGCTTTCTATTTCTGGATCAGGAACGGGAACAGCTGAAAGAAGGGCCTTGGTATAGGGATGAAGTGGATTCTCATAAATGTCTTCCTTCGTTCCCACTTCCATTAACTTGCCCAGGTACATCACCGCAACCCTGTCGCTCACATGGCGTACAACAGAAAGATCATGGGCGATGAACAGGTACGCCATGTTGAACTCCTTTTGAAGTTCATCAAGCAAGTTAACGACCTGCGCCTGTATTGAAACGTCGAGAGCAGATACGGGCTCATCAAGAATTATAAGAGCGGGGTCCGAAGCTATAGCCCTGGCTATTCCGAGTCTCTGGCGCTGTCCTCCACTAAATTCGTGCGGATAACGATCGGACATATTCGCGTTCAGACCTACAATTTCAAGCAGATCACGCACTCGCTTACGTCGTTCGTCCTTGTCGGGGTACAAGCCGTGAGTAACAAGTGGTTCAGCGATGATTCTCTCAGCCGACATCCTGGGGTCAAGCGAGCCAAATGGATCCTGAAATACGACGCCTACTCGTTTGCGAAATTCCCTTAACGCCCCACCTGAAAGGCCCGAGACCCTCTCACCCTGGAAATCTATTTCACCATCTGTTGGATTGACCAGTCTTATCACAGCCTTACCAACAGTCGTTTTTCCTGATCCGCTCTCCCCTACAAGTCCAAGGGTCTCACGGGGGTCTATTTTCAAGCTGACGCCGTCCACGGCCTTCACAGAACCTTTGTTTCGAACAAAAACAATTCCGCGATTAACCTGAAAGTGAACCTTTAGGTCTCTGATTTCGAGAACTGGTTTTACTTCTGTGGTCATTACTATTTTGAACCTTGCACTTTTTCAGCTTCCCAGCATGCGGCTATGTGTTCAGCACCAACTGCTTGCAGTGATGGATCTTCAGTCCTGCATCGATCCTGTGCGAACGTACATCTTGGTTCAAAAGCACATCCACTTGGCAGGTTAGACAGGTCAGGAATTTCACCCTCGATTGAATCTAACTTACCCTCGGTAGAAGCCATAAGATTCGGAACAGAACCGAGCAGTCCTACGGTATATGGATGGGCGCTTTTCTTGTATACATCAATTGCGCTGCCACTCTCGCGAAGCTTGCCCGCGTACATCACATTTACACGATTAGCGTAGCGTGCAACTATTCCAAGGTTATGTGTGATGATTATCAGGGCAGTACGCGATTCCTGAGTGACGTTTATCAAGAGCTCAAGTATCTGGGCCTGTACAGTCACATCAAGTGCAGTGGTAGCCTCATCTGCAATCAATAATTTGGGCTCACAGCTCATAGCAATTGCTATCATTACCCGCTGCCGCTGTCCTCCGCTCATCTGGTGTGGGTAATCATCCATCTTCAGTCGAGCATCAGAGACTCCAACGGATATAAGTAACTCCTCTGCACGATCCAGGGCGGCTTCTTTGCTCATGCCTTTGTGGATCATTAGAGACTCTGCTATCTGAGCACCGATGGTCATTACCGGATTTAGAGATGTCATCGGCTCCTGGAAGATCATGCCAATCTGGCCACCACGGACCTCCCGCATCTCCTCATTCCGCAGCTGCAGTAAGTCCTGGCCACCAAATAACACTTGCCCATCGGTAATCTCTCCGGGAGGTGTAGGAACCAGACGCATGACCGATAGAGCACTGACGCTTTTACCACACCCGCTTTCACCTACGATGGCAAGAACTTCGCCTTCCTTGACATTGAAAGAAACATTATCGACCGCCTTTATTACACCAGCCTGGGTACGGAACTGGGTCGACAGGTTACGTACATCAAGAACAGTATCTGATGCAACGTCGAGTTTTTCTTGTTGGTGTGTCGTCTGTGTCATGTATTGGTGTCTATAAATCCGCAGTGCTTGTAGCACGACGGAGATTATTTATATTCCTAGATCTTTCCTCTTAATCTCGGGTCAAGAACGTCTCTTAATCCATCTCCGACAAAGCTGAAAGAGATAACAACCAGAACAATCGCTATTCCTGGTGGGTACATCAGATGAGGAGCACTGCGTAGATTGTCGAAAGCAAGTGAGAGCATGTTCCCCCATGTTGGAGTTGGTGGGGTTACACCCAACCCAAGGAAACTAAGACCCGCCTCTCCCAAGATCGCAAATCCTACACCCAGGCTCGCCTGGACGATAACCGGCTGTATGGAGTTAGGGAGCATGTGTATAAACATCAATTTGAAATTTGAAACTCCCATTGCCCTTGCAGCTTGAAAGTACTCTCGCTCTTTAACCGATAGCGCCTGGCTTCTTATAAGCCTCGACTGTGCGCTCGATAAACCGAATCCCAGGGCAAAGCTGACCGTCATAATACTGCCGCCTAAAGTCAGAAGGAGCAACATTGAAAGCATAAGGCCGGGAATAGCCATCTTTGCATCTATAAACCGCATTATCGCTGCATCAATCCACCCCCCGTAAAATGCAGCCAACACACCCAGAGGAACACCGATTAAGGCTGCAATAATTACCGATAGCAACCCGACTGTTAACGAAATTTGTGTTCCATAGATCAGCCTGCTCGTGACATCTCGCCCAACGTAGTCGGTGCCCAGTGGGTGCCCAAACGAAGGAGGGTTCAAAAGGTTATCGTAATCCTGTTGAAGTGGATCATAAGGTGAGATAACTGAGGCTGATAGCGCGACAAATACCGATAGGAATATAATTACCAGGCCGAACACGGATAACTTGTGTCTTAAAAGCCCAATCAACCATTCCGGCATATTAAATCTGGATGCCCTGGGAGTCATAGCTTCTTCGGCTGTAGAAAGCTCAGTCAATCGTCTGATTCCTTTGACTACGCATATCTGATCCTCGGATCAATATAAGAATAAGCAAGGTCCGTAACCAGGTTCGCTACTATGATCGCCATCGCAGAAATCATGGTTACTGCCATGATGACTGGATAGTCAGCTTTAGTAAGTGCGGTTACTGACATCTGACCAATCCCAGGTATGGCGAACATGACTTCGATAATTATTGCTCCACCGATTATCCTGCCGATTCTCAAACCAAGGATCGTAACCACCGGTAATAAAGAGTTCCGTAGAGCATGTTTGATTATGACAACACGCTCAGGTACTCCCTTCGAACGAGCAGTACGGATAAAGTCTTCACCCATGGTCTCAAGCATCGAAGACCGGCTCTGGCGCATAAGGGTAGCTGCCCCTCCGATTCCGAGCGCAAGCCACGGCAATATTGAAGATTGAATAGCAAATAGAGGATCCTGCCATATCAGTGCAGATCCAAAAACGGGCAGAAGATCCAGGTATACGGAGAAAACAAGTATTAATACCAGCGCAAGCCAGAATTCCGGCAACGCCAGCGCTACCATCGCACTGGAAGTGGCGATCGCGTCCCACTTAGTGTTTCGCTTTAAAGCGGCAACCACACCTGTTGATATTCCGAATACAACACCGATCACCAGTGCGCCAAGTGCCAGCTGAATGGTAAACGGCAGCTTTCTATTGATCATCCTGGTGACAGGTAATCCGTTTTGGAACGAATTACCCCAGTCGCCTACAACGAAAGCACTAAGCCAATCAAAGTACTGAACCGGAAGCGGCTTATCAAGTCCATAATCGGCTTTTATCTTTGCCACCTGTTCGGGGGTATAACCTTCCGAGTCCTCTCCGACAATAGAGTAGATCGGGTCTTCTGGCAAAATTCTAAGTGCCCCGAACACCATGGCACTGACCATTAGGAAAACAATGATCGCCTGACCCAATCTATTCAGAAGAAATCGTGTCAAAAATCATGTCCCCCCAGGACAATCAAAACGTACAGCAGAACCCAGCCTGCTGTTTATTATCTGTTGCGGCCAGCCAGATCTCTCCAGCTGGCCGCAACATTCAATTCTAAAACTTACCTATCTAGAACTATTGTTCCAGATACATCGCATACATTTTCACGCTTGTGTCCGAAGGGAAGAAGACTTCCGTGAAGTCAGGGTAGCCATCGTACCGTAAGTCTTCAGTCCAGTATACGAATGAAGGAGCGTTTGCCAGCTTCACCCCACCAAGAGCATGCTCAAGGTAGATCTGCTGACATTTCTTGTAGAGACGTACCTGTTCCTGGTAGTCGAATGCCTCACCG
>RQOU01000102.1 GCA_008373165.1 SAR202 cluster bacterium
ACGTCATTAGAAGTCAAACCATGATGAATCCATCGACCCTCAACCCCAAGACTTTCACCGACGGCGCGTGTAAACGATACGATGTCGTGTTTTGTCTCTTCGAACCATTTGTCGTAAATTGAACGATCAAATTTCGCATCTCGAATCTTAACCATGTCGTGTTCGGGGACCACTCCTTGTTCCGTCCATGCCTCGCACGCGGCAATCTCTACCATCAACCAGAGATCAAAAGAGTTGTCTTCAGTCCAGATGGCGTTCATTTCAGGTCGTGAATATCGTGGAATCAATGTTCTATGAGGCTCCCGTTATAAACGTCTTATCATGCAAGTATCTAACCAGTGGTCCAAAATCTTTACCGAATTCTGTTGCCGATATTTTGTTCTCTTTACAGTATCTCAACAGTTTGCCGGTCGCGAACACGGTATCGGCTGCGTTAGCGGCAGCACATGCGTCCCCAAGCAAACCGTCACCTACAAATATCACTTCACTTGCGCCATGATTACTCTTCAGACGATTAATCACTTCACATTTACAAGTAACCCAATCGCCTTTACAAGATTTTACGTAAGATGGGTAATCGTATCTAAATGGCGGCCTCTCGGCAGGCTCAGACAAAACTTTCCCACTATGTAATTCGACTCTATCCAGTCCAGCCTTTTCCAGCACTGGTTTGATATAAAAATCGAGCCCAGCGGATGCAACGGACACTACACCCCCAGAATCCCAAACAAGCTCACAAACCTCGGTTGCACACCTCCTAATGCATCCATTTAACTCAGCCCGTTTAGACATTTCAAATGTAGTTTCATCGACCATATCGAATACAGCTTCTTGATATTGCCGTAACGATATTTCTCCATCTGAAAAGTTTGCACTTAATTCAGCCACCCGGTCTGGTGGAGTGCAGCAACGGAACATTTCCCCACCTACAAAAGTGGTTGCAAGAGTGCCATCGAAATCAAAAACAACGTGAATATTTACCGACATCAGTTCTAAACAGCCCTTTCAGCAATATCCCGTCTGTAACGCGCTCCTCTAAAAGCAATTTTGCCCACCAACATCGGTTTTAAACAGCCCTTTCAGCAATATCCCGTCTGTAACGCGCCCCCTTAAAACCAATTTTGCCCACTCCCGCGTAGGCCGCAATTAGCGAATCTCTTATCGTTTCGCCAGAGCCAACTACCCCAAGAACACGACCGCCGTCAGTAATTAATGTTCCATCACTTTGAATACTTGTTCCCGCATGAACCACAAGTCCATGCTCTGATGCTTTACGGATACCAGTAATTTCTGCTCCAGTTTCATAATTCCCCGGGTACCCGTCCGATGTCATCACAACGAACGTACACGCCAGGTCAGACCATATGACTTTTTGTTGAGCAAGACGTCCTTCTACAACTGCCAAACAAATTTCCAAAAAGTCATTTTTTAATTTCGGCATCAAAACTTGACACTCTGGATCGCCCAAACGGCAATTAAATTCGATAACTCGTGGGCCAGTACTGGTGATCATAAGCCCCGCATACAAAATGCCCGAATACGCACTGTCTTCCGCTACCAACGCCCGTGCAGTGGGCTCAAGAATTTCCGCCCTTATTCGAGCAGCAAGTTCGCTCGTCCAAAATTCCGGAGGGGAATAAGCGCCAACCCCACCAGTGTTCAGACCAGTATCACCTTCACCAATCCTTTTATAATCGCATGCCGCAATTTCTTTGGAGACTGTCTCCCCATCCAAAAAAGCAAACACACTTACTTCGGGACCAGACATCCTTTCAGCAAGAAGCAATCTTGAAGAAGACTTTCCAAAAGAAGCACCATCGAGCATACCCACGACAGCAATCTCAAGTTCCTCATAAGTATCTGGAAGAAGAACTCCTTTACCTGCGGCGGGTCCATCGGCCTTGACAACAAGAGAGCCTTCTGGCCGCGCCAGAGCGTATTCCATAGCTTTAGTTGAATCAGAAAACGCCACTGAATCAGCAGTAGGTATCCCATATTTGGACATCAAATCATTAGACCAAATCTTGGAACCTTCTATTCGTGCTGCGTTTTTTGACGGACCAAATATCCTCAATCCATGTCTTTCGAAAAGTTCTGCAATACCATCGATAAGAGGCTGTTCGGGACCAACGATCGTAAGGTCAATCGATCGAGTTTTCGCAATTGCCAAAAGGCCATCCAGATCTTCCGTCTTCACGGGTACGTTTTCGCCTAACTCAGCAGTTCCAGCATTGCCGGGAGCTATGATCAGCTTAGTAATTTTTTGACTCTGTACGAGCTTCCATGCCACCGCATGCTCACGCCCCCCAGAACCGATTAAAAGAACCCGCAATTACTCCCCAATCCTTACTGATACGTTCAAGTCGACTCACGCACTATTCTATGTTTGACTATTCCCATTCGATGGTCCCAGGAGGTTTACTCGTGATATCCAAAACAACTCGATTGACCTCTGCAACCTCATTTACGATCCGGCTCGATATTCTCCCTAGGGTTTCGTACGGAAGTCGAGCCCAATCCGCTGTCATGGCATCTGCACTAGTTACGGCACGAATTGCCACCACGTATTGGTACGTTCGTTGATCTCCCATCACACCAACTGTCTGTGTGTTGGTAAGAACCGCAAAAGATTGCCATAACTTCTCGTACAGCCCATCGGCTTTGATTTCGTCGATAACTATCCAGTCGACATTACGAAGTATTTCAAGCTTTTCATAATTGACATCGCCCATAATCCGAATCGCAAGTCCGGGGCCTGGGAAAGGCTGGCGATTAACACTCTGAGAGCTAAGACCCAATTCGATACCAGCCTGCCGCACTTCATCTTTGAACAAGTAGCGAAGCGGCTCAACCAATTTCAAATTCATGTGCTCTGGTAAACCACCAACATTATGGTGGGTTTTGATTTTGTGCGAAGCGTTAGAGTCGGCGCTTACACTCTCGATAACATCCGGATACAGGGTTCCCTGAGCGAGATAGTCAACTTCCCCGATATCCGCAGCCACTTCTTCAAAAATCTCGATAAACTCCTGCCCAATTGTTTTCCGTTTTATCTCTGGATCAGAAACCCCCTTTAACGCTCTAAGAAATCTCTCAGTTCCGTCAACGAACACAAGATTCACGCCCAGTTGACTAGCAAATACATTTTGAACTCGATCAGCTTCACCTTTCCGCATCAGGCCGTTGTCGACAAAAATGCAAGTCAACCTATCACCAATAGCTTTGTGGATGAGAGCAGCGACAACGGTCGAATCAACGCCGCCCGATAGAGCACATATCACCTTGCCCTCTCCGACACGTTCTTTTATGCGATCAATCGCGTCTGATACAAAATTCGCAGGCGTCCAATCACCCGAGCCTTTACAAACACCAGAAATGAAATTACGGAGAATCTCGACACCCTGTGGAGTATGAGCCACTTCCGGATGAAACTGAATTCCAAAACATGTTCCCTTGTCGTCCCCCATCACGGCAATAGGAGAATTCTCAGAATAAGCCATAGCCCGAAAACCTGGAGGCAATTCTTCAATACGGTCACCATGACTCATCCACACAGGCACTTCTGTATCTAAGCCCTCAAACAGGACATTGTCCTGACCATCTTTGTGAATGACGGCGTGCCCGTATTCACGCTGTGTGCCAGGTTCGACAGTACCGCCAAGTTGGTGAGCTATCAGCTGCATGCCGTAACAGATACCCAATAATGGAACACCAGCCTCATAAACCCAAGAGGGTGCCATCGGGGCTCCTGATTCGTAGACGCTGTTAGGACCTCCTGAAAGGATTATCCCTATAACATCTTGCGTCTCGAGGATTTCGCTGCCAGCATCATGTGGAAGTATCTCGCAATAGGTATTAAGTTCACGTATCCGTCGGGCTATTAGACGTGAATACTGGGAGCCAAAATCCATAATGACTACTGTTTGCATCCTGTCATCGACAGGGGGTTTGCTGCCAGTCGTTCGATCAGCCTGCGCAATTTCAAGATACGTTCCAACCTCGATATCATCTGATGTTGAAACTCTCCGAGAGCCGCGATTGCTTGGTTGTTCTGTCATCTGGTCCCCGGTACTTTTTACTGTTCTCTTACAGTTGATTGGCACATTCAACACATCAATTTATTTAACATATTAAAGTTTATGACAGCATCGATTACGCCTCTTGCCTAAATTTACCTGTCCCCGACGACTGAGTCACGGAAAATATGCATGTTTTTATTGGTTGCTTTAATAGCAACTAAGTCATTCGCAAGCTATAAGATTATTTAATGCTTTTATCATCAGACACTTCCAGCCTAAATTTATCATCAGACACTTCCAGCCTCAATATCGCAGCTGCAGCAATAAAACAGGGAAGCCTGGTCTCATTTCCAACGGATACTTATTTCGCCCTCGGAGCCGATGGCATGAATAATAGAGCAGTGCAACACGTCTTTGAAGTAAAAGGAAGGAACCCTGGAACGCCGGTCCCATTACTTGTAAGTGACTTGGATATGGTCACTGAATTGACAAGGTCGTTTACTAAAATACTTGCGGATCTCGCATCAAGATTCTGGCCCGGGGCGCTAACAATCGTAGTTCCAGCATTGGACCACGTACCCGAGTCAGTAACAGCAAGAACCGGGACCGTTGGTCTCAGGATTCCAGACCACACTCTGGCACGGCAGTTGATCAGGCTATCCGGAACTCCGATAACGGGGACCAGCTGCAATCTGACTGGCCAACCCCCTGCGTCTAATGCCAGCGATGTGGATCAGCAATTCGGTGAAAAAATCGACTTTTGTATCGACTCATCTTGCGGATCAAATACAGCCCCGAGTACCGTCATTTCTTATGCCAACGGTAAATTATCAATTTTGAGGCTTGGCGCGATCAGTATTGAATCGATTAAGAATACTATTGGCAAAAACGTTGTAATTAACACAGTCGGTAATCCGACCAGCCAATAAGCTATCTTCAGCAGGAGACTTTTATTGCCAGTTACAGGAATATTGCCAGGGCTTACATCCAGTGATGCCGATGAGTTTGAGTCTGCATTAATGAAATTCGTCGATTCAAGAGACTTACCGCTTTACAAGATGATGGCTTATCACTTGGGCTGGGTGGATCAGAACGGTGAGCCAGAAATAGTCACGAATCAGGACAGGTCCCATGGACACATCGTCCTTGCCACGTCAAAAGCCGCCGGAGGCGATAATCAGGGAACGATGCCATATGCAGTCGCGGTAGAACTCTTGCACAACTTTATCTTGGTTCATGAAGACGTTCAAAATGCGAATACCGAAAGAAACAACAGAGCCAGCATTTGGTGGTCTTGGGGCCCGGCACAGGCTATTAATGCCGGTGATGGTATACATGCGATGGCCCGAATATCAATATTCGAACAGCGAAAATCCAGCGGCGTTTCGGCTAATCCACGGTTGATTTCCATGGCACTCGAAACGCTTGATAATGCAACTCTAGAAGTTTGCGAAGGTGAATATCTTGATATCTCCTATCAAGAAAGAGCGGCCGTAAATATAGAAGATGTGCTGACAGTCGCACGTAAGCGAGGCGCGGTGCTCGGTTGCGCTGCAAAACTCGGCGGAATAGCGGCGGCAGCCTCTGAAGACTTACTCAATTCATTGACTAGATTTGGCACAGCAATCGGTACAGCACGAAACCTAAACACTGATTTAAGAGCGCTTTGGCCAGAGCAAAACACCGAGCGAAACGAAGTCCAACGCGGAAGGCTGCAATCGAAAAAAAAGTCACTCGCTGCAGCCCATGCAATAGAAAATGGCACTCCCGCTACGCGCCGTCGCATGGGAGAAATTTTCATGAAACGTGTTCTAGGTCCTGATGATATAGACGAAGTGACATCAATCCTCTCAGAAACCGAGAGCAGGTCGTTTGCCGAAAATACTGTGCAAAATTTGATCGCTGAAGCAATTGGGGAGATCGAATCAACTAACTTCTCGAATGAAGACAAAAACTCGCTCATCGAAAGTGCCAAATTGATAGTTCGATCGCACTAGAGAAAACAAAATTATTATGACCAAACGATCCATCAGGAACGTTGATTTTGCTGGTAAAACGGTGTTGGTGAGGGTCGATTTCAACGTACCAACCCGCGATGGAGTGATCTCTGATGACTCTCGAATCCGAGCGGCAATACCAACCTTGCGCCTACTCAGCAACGGAGGGGCAAAAGTGGTGATCTGCTCGCATTTTGGCCGTCCCGATGGACAGGTAGTCGAGGAAATGCGGTTGCAACCAATACGCAAAAGACTTTCGGAAATCCTGAAAAGACCTGTCCTCAATGCTGGCGGTCCGAATGGAACACAACCCGCCAAAATAATTTCTCAACTTGGGACGGGTGACTACGCACTTCTGGAAAACCTGCGATTCGAACCCGGCGAGGAACAAAACGACAAGGGTTTCTCCAGATACCTAGCATCCTTAGCGGATGGTTTTGTCAATGACGCTTTCGGTGCTGCACATAGAGCTCATGCCTCTACCACTGGAGTAGCCATACATATACCAGCATACGCAGGGCTGTTAATGGAACGTGAGATAACCATGTTAGGTCGATCACTAGAAGGCTCAACACACGCAACAGTAGCAATTATTGGTGGAGCTAAAGTCGCTGACAAAATCCAAGTATTACGTCACTTATCAAAAAAAGTCGACACGATTCTCATCGGTGGAGGGATGGTCGCAGCCTTTTATCTGGCACAAAATAATCCGGGTGGGGCAACAGTTATTGCAGAGGCCGACCGACTAGCTGCTGTAGAGGTACTAAATGGTGGAGGAGCGAAAGTTGTATTACCATCAGATGTCATAACCGCCAGTGAATTTAGCAAATCCTCAACCCCATCCCTACGGGAATCGAACAACGTACCTGACGATGAGCTTATCCTGGATATCGGACCGCGCTCTTGTAAAGAGTATGCACAGGTCATTTCACGCGCAGAAAGAATCATATGGAACGGTCCAATGGGTGTATTTGAATGGCCTGCATTCGCAAATGGGTCTATTGCCGTTGCAAACGCAGTCGCCGCCAATTCCAAAAGCATCTCGGTAGTCGGTGGAGGATCTACAGCAGAAGTAATAGGATCACTTGATCTTGAAGACGAGATCACGCATGTCTCGACAGGTGGGGGTGCTTCACTTGAGTTTTTAGAAGGCAAAACTCTCCCTGGCGTAGAAGCTTTAGATGATGCTGCTGATTAAGCTCTCGACACTAAGATCATCTGAGGAATTTTCTAATGAAACACCGAAAAACTGTAATAGTAGGCAACTGGAAAATGAACACCGATGTTCAGTCGGGAATCAACTTAGCTAAACAGATTCTCGATCTCAGCAACAACATAACAAACGTTGAAAAAATCATTTGCCCGCCATTTGTTTCGTTGACGAGCATTGCAAAAGTGTTGAAAGGATCCTCTATTCAACTCGGAGCACAAAACGTAAACCCAAATGAAAACGGTGCATTCACAGGAGAAGTATCGACAGCGATGCTCCACGGTTTGGTTAGCCACGTCGTCATAGGACACTCGGAAAGACGGATGTTTAACGATGAATCATCTGATCAGGTCGCAGCAAAAGCAGTTAGCTTGTCAAAAGCGGGAATGAACCCGATCTTGTGTGTCGGTGAAGACCTTAGCATTCGAAAATCCGGAAAAGCAGTTAACTTCATTGCAAAGCAACTAGAAGCTAGCCTTAAAGGATTTTCAAACTGGAATTCATTAATTATTGCTTATGAACCAATATGGGCAATTGGAACAGGCGAAGCAGCTACAAGTGCCCAAGCCCAAGAAATGGCGGCCGTTTGCCGTAACATTATTTGTAACTTAACACCTGATTTGGGCAATTCAGTTCGTGTACTTTACGGAGGCAGCGTGAATTCAAAAAACGTTGCCAAATTACTTGAACAACCAGATATAGATGGGGCATTAGTCGGTGGGGCAAGTTTAAACGCGCAGGAGTTTTCAAACCTGATCAAGCTAGCAAGCTCGAAATAACCCAGCTACAAATTCAGGCCAATCAAGTGAATTACTCATCCAGACCGAAACTCATCGCAGTCGTTGGTACAACCGCCACCGGGAAAACTCCACTCGGAGTTGAATTGGCACTGGAGTTAGGTGGAGAAGTAGTTAATGCGGACTCTAGACTTTTTTATCGCGGAATGGATGTAGCTACCGCTAAACCAACGAAAGACGAGACAAAAGGCATTCCGCACCATCTCATCGACTTCCTGGCCCCAGACGATCAGTACAGCCTGGCAGAATATCTCAAGAAGGCACGATCAGCCATAAGCGAAATCCTGGATCGAGGTAACCTACCGATCTTGGTAGGTGGGTCTGGCCAATACGTTTGGGCAATCATCGAGGGATGGAACGTTCCAGAAATTCAACCAAATCCGTCATTGCGCTCCCAACTAGAGTGCGAATTTGCTCGAGATGGTATCGAGCCTCTTGCTAAACAACTATTAGAGATTTCGCCAACTACGGCAGAAACAACCGATCTACGAAATCCCAGACGAGTAATTCGGGCTATTGAAAGAGTTCGGTCAGGATCAGTAGATCCCACATATACTCCAAGCAAGTCAACTCATTCACCGTTCGATCACTATATTGTTGGCTTGATGATCGAGCGGGCAGTTTTACACGCTCGTATAGTTGAACGACTTGATTCAATGGACAAAAATGGATGGAGACAAGAGGTCGAATCACTTTTACATCAGGGGTATTCGACTAAGGATCACGCTCTTAGCGCAATTGGTTATCCGCAAATGATTGATCACTTGAACGGCGAATCTGACCTGACGGAGGCAATACGCCTTACATCTGTTGCAACCAATCGTTTGATACGACGCCAAAATAACTGGTTCAAACAAAACGACAAGCGCATTAAATGGTTCGATATGACGCATGAACCGCAACAAAAAACACAATCGATCATTTCGGCGGTTGGTCAGTGGTACGACCTAAAATAACAAACCGTATACATTCAGATGGCTTTTGTCTAAAAACAACGTCATATTTTATTTTGTGGTACCACCTAAAGTAACAAACCGTATACATGCAGATGGCTTTTATCTAAAAACAACGTCATATTTTATTTTTTGATTTAATTCGCAGTTTGAGCAATTCATCCATAAAATCAATACGTTGGCACACCATTTTCCCTCCGAAAGACTGGATAAGACATGACCCTTGAGTTCACAAAATTGCATGGTGCTGGAAACGATTACATCGCAATAGATGGTCGAGGTATCGAACGAGATTGGGGGGCGCTTTCAAAAGCAATGAGCGTACTCGCATTTGGCGTTGGATCAGATGGAATTGTTTTAGCCCAGGATTCTGATATTGCACAGATTCGCATGAGGGTCTACAACCCGGATGGCTCCGAAGCCGAGATGAGCGGAAACGGCATCAGGCTTTTTGCAAAATTTGTAATCGACCGCAAATTCGCTTTACCCGGTGACAATGGCCTGACCGTCGAAACAGGCGGTGGTGTGCGAATTGTATGGCCAACTATGGAAGGCGATAAAATGGTTGCTGCCAAAGTAGCCATGGGTGAACCTACGTTTATTCCGGACGAAATACCAGTGAATACAGCCGAAATTGGCGACCTTGAAATCATAAAGGATTTTCCAATTAACGCTGGTGGTCGCGATATGAAAATCACATGTCTGGCAGTAGGAAACCCACATGCGGTTGTCATAACCGAAGATCCTGTAGAGGATTTTCCACTAACTGATATTGGGCCTCACGTAGAACATCATCCGTTATTTCCAAACAGAGTCAATTTTGAAATCGTTAACGTAATTACTCGGTCGCAGATCAGGGCCAGGATATTCGAGCGTGGCGCCGGCGAAACAATGTCTTCGGGTACAGGTTCTACCGCTGCCGCATCAGCAGCCCGAGCCCATGGCTTAGTAAATAACGCAGTTGATGTCATAGTTGATGGTGGGATTCTCAAAATTTCATGGGATGAAACCGGTCAGGCCTACTTAGAAGGTCCAGCGGTTGAAGTGTTCACAGGAGTATGGCCTGATTAAATATATTTGCACATAACGGAACGATACAATCAACGGCTCACACTTGGACGGACCTCCGGTTTACGATTGGCGAATTTAGCCGCAAAACAATACAACTACCCAGAAAATACGGAACTAATTTAATGAAATTTGCTGAACGTGTTGAAAATCTACCACCCTATCTATTCGTGAATATTTCTCGGGCGATAGCTGCTAAAAAAGCACAGGGCATTGATGTAATTTCATTTGGTATTGGCGATCCAGATATGCAAACTCCCGCACCTGTACTCGACGCGCTGACTAAGGGATCCATGAAACCAGAAAACCACAGATACCCGGAAAGTGAAGGCCTGCCTGAATTTAGAACGCGGGTTGCGAAGTTCTATAAAGACCGATTCGGAGTCAATGTGAACCCGGAAACGGAGGTAATCAACCTGATAGGGGCCAAAGAGGGAATAGCACACACCGCTCTATGTTTCATCGATCCTGGCGATATTTCGATCAGTCCGGATCCAGCCTATCCTGTTTATGAAATCGGAACGATGTTTGCTGGGGGCAAAACGTACTTCACCACTTTAAGCGAACAAAACAAATACTTAGTTGATTTCACGTCAATACCGACGGAAATAGCCAAAAAAGCGAAAACCCTCTGGATCAACTATCCCAACAATCCAACTGGGGCAATCGCACCAATTAGCTTCTTTGAAGAAGCCGTACATTACTGCAAGGAGTTCGATATAGCTCTACTTCACGATGCCGCCTACACCGAAGTCACCTACGACGGGTACGTTGCTCCCAGTATTTTGCAAGTTGAAGGCGCAATGGACATTGCGATGGAGTTTCATTCCCTCTCGAAAACAGCCAACATGACCGGATGGCGCGTTGGTATGGCCACTGGCAACCCAGATATGGTGAACGCCCTTATGAGAGTGAAATCAAATATAGACTCCGGTCTCTCACAGGCTAACCAGGAAATGGGCATTGCTGCACTGGATTTACCCGAGAAATGGCTCGCAGAGAATAATGAGGTGTATAGAAAACGTCGCGACAAGGTTGTCTCGGTACTTAATAGAATCTAGAAAACGGCGCGACAAGGTTGTATCGGTGCTTAATAGAATCGGAGTTCCAGCTGCAGCACCAAAAGGCGCTCTTTATATATGGACGCCGATACCTGACGGATATACGTCCGCCGAATTTGCGCAGAAACTACTAGATGAAGCAAATGTGGTAGTGACCCCAGGCAACGGGTACGGACCAGCTGGAGAAGGATATATTCGACTTTCGCTTACTATTTCTGATGACCAAATAGACGAAGGACTCCGTAGACTTTCACAGATGCGAGGGGCAGGCTAGAAACCCTCCAATCAGATTGCAGCGATACTGAAAAGTCCTATATGCCAAAAAAACGTACATATTCGACAGGCCCATACCGTGAGCGCGCGATTTTGGTAGGGGTGAACATACGCAATACTGAGGAAATATGGCAACTAGAAGATTCACTGGCGGAGCTATCAGAGCTAGCTCGTGCTGCTGGCGCAAACCCAGTCATACGATTCACGCAGTCAATGAACAAACCTTCTCCCACGTACCTTGGCAAAGGGAAAATAGAAGAACTTAAACAAGCTGTAAAACGAGAAGATATAGATACCGTCATTTTTGACGACGAATTATCTCCAAACCAGCAACGTATCCTCGAAGAAAAGCTGTCTGTAAAAGTGATCGATCGGACAGCCTTAATTCTTGACGTTTTTGCGCAGCGAGCTAGATCACGTGAAGGCCGCTTGCAGATTGAATTAGCGCAAACAGAATATCTACTGCCAAGACTGGCAGGACAATGGTCTCATCTTGAACGACTTGGTGGCGGTGTGGGCACCAGGGGACCAGGTGAAACACAGATTGAAACTGATCGCAGGTTGGTTAGACGTAAATTATCACGCGTAAAAAAAGAACTCTCTCAAATTCGATCACAACGAGATCAGCAACGACAACTGCGAACCAGTGGAACATCCAAAATTATTTCACTTGTTGGCTACACGAACGCAGGAAAATCCGCTCTGTTCAACAAGATCACATCGTCCGGCGTAATCCAACGAAACCAGTTGTTTTCAACATTGGACACAACCACCCGACGGATGTACATGCCATCAGGAATCGAGGCAACAATCAGTGACACAGTAGGATTTGTCCACAAATTACCTCCGATTCTTATAGCAGCCTTCCGAGCGACACTTGAGGAGGCTCTGGAGGCTGATCTGCTAATTCAAGTAACGGATGTGTCAAGTCCATACGCAGCTGAACAGGTCGTAGTGGTTTCTAACCAGTTATCTGAAATGGGAATAGGGGACACGCCGAAAATTCTCGTCCTAAACAAATTAGACCTGATGATTGAAACGGAATATCAACCATTAGATCTTGAAGTTATCGAGAACATAGACACAGCAGAGTTTAATCGGGTCGTCACGACATCAGCAACGAAAAGCTGGGGTATAAAAGATCTGCGTAACGCTGTCGAATCAGAGTTAAACATCCCAGGTGACGCAACATCCACTAATTTGATTGCCAGCAACGCCTAAACTCCGCCAAACGGACACGATAGGGCACATTGTATTAGCGGGAATTAACGTCGCACTATCCTTGTTATGTCAATTTGGAACTAGTTTTCCGAATGGACATCCCAGCAACACTTAGGGCCGTATATAAACATTTTCATATCTGTTGTTGCGTCATCGCACTATCCTTGTTATGTCAATTTAGAACTAGTTTTCCGAATGGGCTTCCCAGCAACACTTAGGACCGTATATAAACATTTTGATATCGGTTGTCGCGTCAAACCGGGTTCTCCGAGCGTATCCTCAACCAATGGATATCAACTTGATATCGCAGTCAACACGTGAAAACTAATTCAAAATCCACTCTAAACAAAAAATGAAAAATCCAAACAGAGTACGGTCCGCTAACTTGCTGATGATCCTAGTAGCCGCACTTTGCATGTTCAACTTAGCATGCACCAACCCTGATACCGGCAATCCTGATTTAACCGATGGTAAACCAGTGATCCTTTCAGACGGCACACAAGCAACTCCTACGGCCCAACCCATAGCTGACGAGCCTGCAGCGGTCCCTGACGGCCTGCAAATTGTCTGGGAAGCCTATTCGATTCTTAGCAGAGAGTATGTATTACCTGAGAAAATCGATCCCGACTTACTGGCTGAAGCTGCTGTCGTCGGAATGCTCGAAGCCCTTGACGATCGATATACGTCCTATATTTCTCCCTCAACATTTAAAATCGATCAACAAGGATTTCAGGGAAATTTCGGAGGTATTGGAGCCCAGGTTGAAGCCTCTCCAGATCGCAGAGGCGTCATCATTACTAGGCCGTTACCAAATACTCCAGCAGAACGTGCTGGCATTCGTGCCGGCGACAGAATTCTAGCCGTTGACGGCGTAGATGCTCTAGGCTGGAGCGTTCTCGAAGCAGTAAATAAAATCCGTGGCGAAAAAGGTACGCCAGTTACGCTTACAGTTGAACACGTTGGAAGCAATAAGATCCGTGGCGAAAAAGGTACGCCAGTTACGCTTACAGTTGAACACGTTGGAAGCTTGGATCCAGTTGACATAACAATTATTAGAGACACTATCGATGATCCAAGTGTCATGGTCATTGACGTTCCAGACACCAAGTATGGTCGAATACGGATATCTCAGTTCACCGCACAAACATCAAGAGAACTGAGACAAGGTGTACAAAAATTGATCGATAACGGGGCCGAAGGAATCATTCTAGATCTCCGCGGCAACCCAGGTGGACTTCTGTCTGCGACTGTTGACGTTGCATCCGAGTTCCTGACAGACGGACTAGTTACCTACGAAGTTGACTCCAGGGGTAAGAAAGACGA
>RQOU01000103.1 GCA_008373165.1 SAR202 cluster bacterium
GGCGATCAGTAAGACTATGTATCCGAGTGCCCGCATAGAGTAGGCGATTGTGAGCAAAGGGCGTCGGCCAAACTTGTCAGCGAAGTATCCAAATCCTAAACCTCCGATCAGACCTGCGACGCCGACTGTAGCGAGTGCTCCCGCTCCCTGGACTGCTGTTGCGCCTAAATCTGTCGTGTAGGCAACGAAATGGGCATTCACGAAACCCATTGTGTAGCCTCATATGAAAAAGCCTATTGTCAGTCGCCAGAATAAACCTGTTCGGCAGGCTTGTGCTAATGACATTCCAATATTCGGATTGGCCATATCGTCATTGAATTCGCCTGTTGATCCGTTTTTTCTGTCAGCTTCGTCGGCATGCTCGCCTGGCCCCGGCCTGCTTTTAATAAGCAGGACCATTAGCGGCAAGATAAGTACCAATAATATTCCGGCAAGTATGAGGTACCCCTCGCGCCAGCCTATGAATGCCACCGCTATTGCAGCGACGGGTACTAGTGCTGTTTCACCAACTGCAGACCCCGAACCTGCGATGGACATTGCAAGGGCTCGTCGGCGGGTGAACCAAGCTCCAACAATTTTTGCAACCGCACCAGGTGAGGCCACGGTGAATCCGATCCCCATGACTATGAATACAACATAAGCATGCCAAAGTTCCTGTACTGCAGACATTCCAGCAAGCGCTAAACCGCCAATTGCCACACCTGTTGCTGCTACGGTTTTAGGGTCATATCGGTCTGCCAGCATTCCAGCGACTGGGCGTAGGCCACCTGTTGCAAGGCCAGCAATTGCGATTGCTCCTGCGAGCGAACCACGGGTCCAGTCAAATTCTTCGGTCACTGGCTTGAGGAATATACCGAATGAAAACCTCGATCCAGCACCGCCAAATAACATCAGCGCAGTGCCGATAACGACTATCCACCCATAGTGTAATTTTCGGATTTTAAAGATTTTGGACTCGCTAAATAATTCGACCAAGAGTAATTAGGCTAAGGAGATGGGAACGAAGGATATCTGATCCCCTGCTTGTATCTAATGCCATGAGCGTTTGAAAGTCGTATTACATAGTCAAAATGAAGGCTGTTATGAATGTCGTTTAAAAAGAAAGGGGATGGTTAAACCATCCCCTTTCAGAAGGTCAATTGCACGGTTACTTGCTAGCATCCGAACAGACGGTGTCAATAATCAACTGAGTTACGACATACGGATCGCAGTTGGCATTGGGGCGTCTGTCTTCAATGTATCCCTTACCGTCTTGAGCTACCTGCCAAGGTATACGTATAGAGGCGCCTCTGTCCGAAACACCGTAAGAGAATTGATCGTATCTCTGGGTCTCGTGCAGACCGGTCAAGCGGTCTTCTATTCCGTCGCCATAACCGGCTATGTGCTGTTCAGGTTTACCTTTAGCGCCAAGTGACTCGGCAGCCTGTACACATGCATCGTAGGATTCGCGCATTTCTGTGGTAGAGAAGTTTGTATGACAGCCTGCACCGTTCCAATCTCCCGGAATGGGTTTGGCGTCAAATGAAACAGCGATTGGCATCCCTTTGGGACCATTTACGTCTTCCCCTATCCTCTGGATTAACCATCTCGCCAGCCACAATTCATCACCTACACGGGGAGCTGCTACTGGGCCAATTTGAAATTCCCATTGGCCTGCCATTACCTCAGCATTGATGCCGGAAATGTGCAGCCCTGCGTCTATGCAGGCCTGGAGATGTTTGTTTACAACTTCTCGACCAAAAATTTCATCTGCTCCGACACCACAGTAGTAACCACCTTGTGGAGCTGGGAATCCTATATCAGGCCAACCGAGGGGATTCGGTCCCTCAAAGAATGTGTACTCCTGCTCCAGCCCAAACCATGTGTCTAGGTTCCCGTATTTTTCTGCCGATGCAGCGCACTTCGCCCTAGTGTTGGTAGGGTGAGGTGTCTCTTTGTCTGTAAGGAGGGTTTCGCATAAAACCAATTTGTTCGAACCGCCCCTAATTGGATCGGGAGTGACCAGTACAGGACTCAGAACGACATCTGAATTATCACCAGAAGCCTGGTTGGTAGACGAGCCATCATATCCCCAAATTCCAGGCTCTTTGTTATCTGCCAGGACCTGTGCCTTCGATCGCAATTTTGCAGATGGTTCCGTACCATCAATCCAAATATATTCGGCTATGTAGGCCATCGTGTTATTCCTCGTTCCGTGACAGCTCCATCAGGACCCATCTAATCTGAGTGGTGTATCCGATTTTGTATATGGCGCATTTTACGGGTCAAGTACGCCTTAGGCTAGTTGGTCAACCGTTCATTTTGGCTGACGAAAAATTAGATTACTTCATACGTGTTTCAAGAGTGTTTCTATTTTGATGCATGTGTCGGAATCTTGCGAAAAGTGCTGAAATGGCATAAACAAAATTCGACTCACGCCTTTTCAAACTACATAATCTTGTTATGGACCGTGAACATTTCAAAATCTTGGACGGTACTGCAGATGACTTGACTAAGTGGCATCGCAGGAACTCTCCGTTGCAGCTGGATTTAAAGAGTGCCGATCTTTCGGGACGAGACCTGAGCGGACGGGATTTTTCTCGCGCAATACTCGATGGAGTTAACTTTTCAGGTTCAAATCTCGACGATGCTGTCTTTACGGAAGCCAGGATGCGATACGCTGATTTTTCTGATGCCTCTATGAAAAGAGCGATTCTTTATCGATCAAATTGCGCGGGTTCCAACCTGACGAATACGGACCTCGCCGGTGCATCACTTTACCGTTGCGTGTTGCGAGAAGCTGTTATCAGTGGTGCGAATTTTAATACCGCAAAGATATACAAGGTAGCTTGGCCAGAAGGCTACGACGTTTCTGCATATGGCTAATCTGGGTCGTTAACCTCCCAGACTACCTGTAACGCGCATTAAAGTTTCCTGTACTAGTAACTCGTGATCAAGTGACCGAAGAGGTTCTGATTCTCCACGTATGTTTCGCACAAGCTCAGCAAAAGTATCGACATAACGGGCCCTGTCTTCGATTTTCACTATGTTGACGCCTGCGGTGTAATCGCCATGATCTTGTTCAAGCGTCAGCCTTATAGTGTCGGCTGGCTCGAAAGGTTCCATTATTGCTGAACCCTTTGTTCCATAAACTTCGAACCTTCTTGCCATCGGTTTTGTTTCCATCGCAGCGATATCGACGGTTGCAATCGCTCCGGTGTATTCAAATACTCCAAGTGTGTTGTCCATCATCTCGCGTGTCTCTGATGCGGAATTTTGGAAGAACCGCGTAACTTTGTTAGGCCTTCCCAGTATCCAGACGACCTGATCAAGCATGTGTCCACCCAAGTCAAACATGACACCACCCTGGTAATGTGCCAGACCTTCTCGTCCAATAAGCTGTCCTTCGGGATTTTTTTCAGGTAACCAGGTTGACATGTGTGCCCTTACCTGAAATATATGACCAAGGAACCCAGATTTAGCCCAGTTAGCAATTCTTTCGAATCCATCATGCTTTCGAAACATGTATCCCATTTGTAATAGGGTTCCCTGAGATCGCGCCAGTTCAACCACGCGTTCAAATCGCTGGTAGTCGTTGCCGGCTGGTTTGTCGTAAAAAACATGTTTGCCTGCTCTTACGATTTTTTCAGTTTGTTCCAGGCTTTCTTGATTTGAGCCTTCTGATGAGACGGCGACGATTGAGGGGTCTTCGAGTATTTCTTCGGCACTATCTAGGAAATTTGTTTGATTCCAAGATGCGCTTCCTTCTACCTGTTTTCGGCGAATCTCGTCTGGTTCAAAAACTCCAACCAGTTCAACTTCAGGATGTTCGTTCATGACCTGCATCACACCTTGTGCATGGCCATGCTTTGTTCCTATTTGAGCCATTCGAAGTTTTTCGGGCATCTGAACAGTTTCTCCGTCTGATTGGGTAACTTTGATAGTTACTGCGATTTCTTAACAAAGAGTGTCGCAGCAGTTTACGCCGTGCTTAGATTGCGCGCACTGCCTCAATGAATGTCTTGATCAGTTTGGGGTCTTTTATGCCATCGGTTTCTACTCCACTAGAGACATCTACGCCCCATGGGGCAAGCTGTGATATCGCAGCTTGAACATTTTCTGATTTAAGTCCGCCCGCAAGCAAAACGTTGCTTTGTTCGGCGACACCTTCAGCGGCGGACCAGTTGAAAGATCTTCCAGATCCACCAGGTGTATCAATGTCAAAACGATCGAGAATGACCCTATGTCCTGCATTGAGGTGTGATTCAACGGTTTTGTAGAGGTCCTTTGGCTTTGTACCGTCTTTGACTCGTATTTGTCTGAAGATAGGCAAATTCAATCTCGAGACGTAGTCGGGATCCTCTTCTCCGCATAGCTGTATGAAGTCTAGATCTGTTTCGGCCGCAGTTTGGTTGACAAAATCTAGGCTTTGATTTCTAAAAAGGCCTACCAATTTTGTTGATTTAGAGACTTGAGTGGAGCTCCGGTATTCATTGATTATTTGCGCGGCTTCATCCGGTTGAAGCTGTCTACGCACTCCATCTACAAATACGAAGCCTAGAAAATCTGCTCCGCATTCAGATGCGACTGATGCTGCCTCTGCGCTGCGTAGCCCGCAGATTTTTATTTGCGTGTAGTTCTTGGTCATCTCATCAACTGACTTGTATTTCAGCCATTTCTCTTGCCAGGTTACCTACGTTCCCGCCTGCTCTCATCAATGATTCACCTACGAGAACGGCCTTAGCGCCCGCTCGACCCATTCGCTTTACATCGGTTGAGTTTTTCATCCCGCTTTCAGCCACTTTGATTTGATCGGGAGGTATTTTTTTGGCTAATTGTTCAAATACGGAAAGAGATGTTTTCAGAGTTTTTAGGTTTCGGTTGTTTACGCCGACTATTGGTGGCTCAATTTCCATCGCTATGTCGAGTTCTGGTTCGTCAAAAACCTCTACGAGCACGTCCATTCCCATTGAAGTTGAAATCGCAAAGAGATCTGCGTATTGGCTGGGATCGAGGATGGCGATGATCAAAAGTATGCAGTCTGCCCCTGCTGAACGTGCTTCGTGGATTTGATATTCATCCACGATGAAATCTTTACGCAGAACCGGCACACTAGTTGGGCGTGCAATTCGGGTAGCAGCAGTAAGGTCTTCGATAGAACCTGAGAAATAATCATGTTCGGTAAGAACAGAAATTGCTGCAGCCCCTGCATCGCAATAAAGCGTTGCTCTTTGCGCAGGATCTAGATCAGGGTCTAGTGAACCAGCCGATGGGGATGACCGCTTCATTTCAGCAATAAGAGAGATTCCGTTTCTTGTCCTGAGAGATTCCTGAAGAGAAAGTGGTGCTTCAGAATTTTCCGCAACACTTCGGACCTCTTCTAGGCTGTGCAGTTGCTTTGCTTGCTCGATTGTTCCTAAACGTTTTGCAACGATTTCACCGAGTATTCCGGGTATTTCGTTCAAGATTGCTCCTGACTCGCTTTGATCAAGGCATTTAATTTTGCCTGTGCGGATCCCGAGTCGATCGAGTCCTGTGCTATTTCCGCTGCTTCCTGGAATGCGGTGGCTTTACCGGCCGCCATGAGCGCTGTTGCAGAATTTAATACGACCACATTACGTCTGGACGTTTCGGGAGCAATAGGTGGATTGTGTCCGCCTCCTGATCCATCGAAAATATCGCGGATAATTTGAGCTGAGTGATCTACTGATTCTGCAACCAGATGGTCTCTTTTTCCTTCCTGAAGACCAAAATCTGCAGGGCGAGTACGTCGACGTTTCACGCCGTCAGCATTGACCTGGTAGATCAGGGTGTGCCCTTCAACGTCTACCTCATCTGCTCCAGATTCAGCATTTACCACGAATGCATATTGTGTTCCAAGAATTTCGAGGGCTTTCGCAATTCGTTCAGCAAATGCTTTATCAGAGACACCGATAACCTGTCGGCTTGCTCCCGCGGGATTGGTCAGGGGGCCAAGAAAGTTGAATATCGTGCGGATCCCAAGTTGCGGTCGCAGTGGTCCGGCGAATTTCATAGCGGGGTGAAATGCCTGGGCGAACATGAATCCTATTCCGGCATTTGTAAAACAGTTTTGCACTTCTTTGGGGCCGAGCGTTATATCAACTCCGAGCGCTTCGAGTACGTCTGCGCTACCGGTAGAACCCGACATTGCTCTATTTCCGTGCTTTGCAACATTAACCCCTGCACCTGCGACAACAAATGCGGACGCTGTTGAAATGTTGAACCAATTCAGTCCACTACCACCGGTGCCGCATGTGTCAACCATGTCCATATCGGTATCGATATGTAGCGAAACTTCGCGCATCACACCGGCCATTCCTGCAATTTCCTGCGAAGTCTCTCCTTTCATACGCATGGCAGTAAGGAATGCTCCAAATTGTGCTGGCGTAGCCTGACCTGTCATGATCTCGCGCATGGCATCGGCAGCCTGGTCATGCTCAAGGTCTATTCCCTCGACTGCAGTTTGTATCGCCTGTTGAATGTTCATTTTGTTTAATCTCGTATTCAGGTTGGTTTGCAGTTTTATTTACTAGGAGATGGCTTATCGAGAAAGTTTTGCAGCAGTTCCTTTCCTGCCTTTGTCATGATGGACTCGGGGTGGAACTGAACTCCCTCAACATCCAGATCCTTGTGGCGTATTCCCATGATGATGCCGTTTTCTGTCTTGGCTGTAACATCGAAGTCATCAGGAACAGTATCTGGCTCGACAGCGAGTGAGTGGTATCTGACAGCTTCGAAGGGTTGTGGCAAACGGGCGAACACCCCTTCTCCCGTGTGATGGATTGAGGAGGTTTTCCCGTGTCGTATTTCACCCGCACCTTTGACTATTCCTCCAAAGGCCTGAGCTATGCATTGATGTCCGAGACAAACCCCCAGTACTGGTACTTTTCCAGCGAAGTGCTTAATCACTTCCACCGAGATGCCAGCATTATCTGGTGTTGATGGGCCGGGCGAGATAACCACTCGATCAGGATTCAGGCTGGAGAGTTCTTCGATGGTTGCCTTGTCGTTCCTGACGACCTTCACATCAGCACCAAGTTCTGACAGGTATTGGAACAGGTTGTAGGTGAAACTATCGTAGTTATCGATTAGCAAAAGCATTGTTATGGCTCGGTTGTAACTGCTGCGCTAGTAAGCGTCTTTAACGTTGGGTTGAACTTTCCAGAGTATTTTGATGATCAAATTATGTATTTGCGGATTCTTCAGCGTGGTCGATAGCTCGCATAAGCGCCCCCATTTTATGGAGTGTCTCTTCGTACTCGGTTTGGGTGTCACTGTCGGCGACGATTCCACCACCCGCCTGGAGATAGGCTACTCCGTCTTTGAGAACCATCGTTCTTAGGGAGATAGCTGTATCCATGTTACCTGTGAAGCTGAAGTATCCGACCGCACCACTGTAAGGGCCGCGTTTGTCTGGCTCTAGTTCAGCGATAAGTTGCATAGCCCGTACTTTTGGTGCACCAGAAACGGTACCCGCAGGAAAAGCGGCTTTCATGGCGTCGAAGGCGTCGTATTTGTCAGAGAGGTCACCAGTAACGTGTGAAACTATATGCATTACGTGGGAGTACTTTTCGATTTCGAAGCTCTGCGTGACATCCACGCTTCCCGGGTCGGAGACACGTCCGACGTCGTTACGTCCCAGGTCGAGCAGCATTACGTGCTCTGCCACTTCTTTTTCATCATTTATGAGTTCATTTTCGAGTTCATCGTCGTGTTCTGGTGTTGTCCCTCTGGGACGTGTTCCAGCAATGGGATGAACTGCCATCTTGCCGTCGATCACCTGTGTTAGAAGTTCTGGCGACGCGCCGACAATATGGAAGTCGTCTAACTCAACAAAAAACATATACGGAGACGGGTTTATCGCTCTCAGTGAACGGTAAAGGTCGAACGGTTTGACTGGTGTTCTGCGTGCCAGCCGTTGCGAGAATACTACTTGGATTACTTCACCTTCTTGTATGGCTTGCTTGCACTTTGCAACGGCTTCGCCATAGTACTCGCGGGTCATGTTTGGTACGTAGGGTTGAGCAGTCACTTCGCCATGTTCAATGGGTGGTTGCCCTGGATGCCCGACGGCGTTGTAGTCGAGATTTGGGTCGCGTGAGGTGAACCCTGAAGGTGGGAGGAAATTCCGCCTGGAGCTTCCTGCTGGGATTGGCTTATCTAGTCGAGCAATCACCTCTTCTATTTTTGCGGTTGCCTTTTTGTAAGAGTCATCCGAATTTCCATTCACACTTGCGTGGGAGACTACGAATATGGTGTGGCGAACGTGGTCGAATATGAGCACCGAGTCAGTGAGCATGAAAACTGATTCGGGGACGTTGAGTCCCGATTTTTCTTCACTGATGGGCGGGACTGTAGGCTCAAAATAGCGGATCGTATCGTAAGAAAGGAATCCCACGGCTCCACCGTGGAATTTTGGAAGCCCCTCGACAGTTGCGTATTTGACGGTAGACATTCGATCGCGCAATAAGTCGAGTGGGTCGACCTCACCGTGCTCAGTACCCGCTCCGGTTGTGAGCACCTCTGATGGCTCGGTACCCAGGATGCTGTAGCGGGCCACGTTCTCCCCACCTTCTACTGATTCGAAAAGGAATGAGTGGGACCCCACTGCTGTCTTTAAGAAAGCAGAAACGGGGGTTTCGAGATCTGCACTGATCTCGCGATAAACAGGGATCAGGTTGTGGTCAGTTGAAAGATTTTTGAATGTGTTGAGGTCTGGTGTGTAGCTAGCCATGTTTGTTTACCTCGTGGAGATAGAAGTTGGCTTGAACGAAAGTCAATATCGGTTCATTGCACAGTGAATTTTTTCTCTTTGAAGTTCTGTAGTTATTCGTCACTAGTGTTACTTGATCTGTTTATTTCCAGTTCTTTGTGTAGCTTGATATGCGCATAGCGTCTCTGACCATTTTCATTGTTTCTGCAGCGATGACACGTGTGCGTGCAACCCCTGCCATCAGTGCGTCCTCAACAAGGTTCATGTTCTGTTCGTAATAATGGCGTTTCTCGCGTATCGGATCCAGGAAGTTGTTTATGGCTTCGGCCAGTGCCATCTTGACCTCCACGTCGCCGATGTTGCCTTCTCGGTAACGGGTTTTGAAATCTTCTATTTGGGCTGTGTCTGGGTTGAATGCATCGTGGTATTGGAAAAGCGGGTTTCCTTCGACCTTACCCGGTATGTCGGCTCTGATACGGTTGGGGTCAGTGAACATTCCACGAACTTTCTTTGTGACTGTCTTTTCATCATCTCCGAGCATGATCACGTTGCCTTTGGACTTGCTCATCTTGCCCTGGCCGTCGGTTCCTGAGAGTCTAGGGACTTTTCCAATTAATGTTTCTGCCTCTGGGAATACTTCGCCGAACATGCGGTTGAACTTGCGAGCTACTTCGCGTGTCATTTCTACGTGGGGTGACTGATCATCCCCAACTGGTACGAGGTGAGCTCTTGGAATTAAGATATCTGCAACCTGGCTCATCGGATAATTGAAAAATCCTACAGTCCGTCGTTCCACTTCAAGCGCATCCAGCTCCCCTTTCAGCGTAGGGTTGCGTTCAAGCATTCCAAGGGGTGTGATGAAGCTGAGCAGCATCGTAAGTTCGGCAAACTCTGGAACGTAGCTCTGTACTACGAATGATGAGTTTTCGGGGTCGAGTCCGACTGCAAGCCAGTCCAGTGTGACTTGCAATACTGAGTCTCTAATAAGGTCGATGTCGTGGAAATGGTCGCCGAGCGCCTGGTAGTCAGCTATAAGGAAATAGCACTCGTACTGGTTCTGTAGATCGACCCAGTTATGCAACGCGCCTACATAGTGACCTAGGTGTAGTGCTCCGGTTGGACGGATGCCGGTGAGTATTCTCTTTTTTTGTTCGTTGGCGGCCATGCTGTCGACTGACTTTCGATTTGATTGATAATCGAGGTTGAGTCATTCCGAATTTTTCTTTTGTGTTTTTCCACAGAAATTCGGTATAAAAAAACCTCGCTCCCAGTGCAAGGGGCGAGGATTTCCCGCGGTGCCACCCTTATTGCCGTATCAGGAATCCTGATCTGGCATCTTTGTCAGGCACGCGGTCAAGGCATTTGAGACCGTAGGCCCTAGGCTCTGATAACGGTGCCAACTCCGTCGGAAACTACTCGATAATCTTTCGCTTCGAAGCTCACGGGGCCATTCAGTTACGGTCGTGATATCGGGTTTACACCTTGCCCCGATTCTCTTTGATCCGTACCGAAACCTACTAGTCCCGATCGTCGCAGATATTAAATTCGAACTGTATTCGAGGATAAGCCCTAACGACACCATCAGTCAATTTTCAATACAGGTCTTGAGTGTGATTAATCTATTTGGTACGAGTTCTGGTACGCATTGCGTGAGAATGGAATATAAGAAGCAGGGGTGATAGCACCAGGCCCAAAATTGCCAGTAGTGTTCGACCTGGTGTGTCAGTTGATTTAGGAACCTTCGGTTGTGGCCTTATTGGGGTTGGGGTAACCGTCGGTTTGGGAGCCGTCGATGGAGAGGGTACTTTGGCCTCCTCCGCCTCAGATTCGTTCGGTGACGTCCGATCAGGAGCTCTATAGTCGGACGATAGACCTAAGGATGAAACTGTCT
>RQOU01000104.1 GCA_008373165.1 SAR202 cluster bacterium
ACATCTGGACTTAAGTGGCCTAATGATGTGCAAATCAATGGTAGAAAACTTGCCGGGGTTATAGCTGAGTCTATAACCGAGGCTGGTGCAGCTAATCACACGGTTACATCTTCAATCTCTAGGAGTGATTCTGAGTCTCGAGGGATGATTGCTGTCATTGGTATCGGATTGAACGTTAATCTCAACCCAATGGATCATACAGAAATTCGCGGGAGATCTACGAGTTTAAGTTTTGAACTGGATCGGACTGTAGATCGTGCTGAAGTTTTTGAAACATTAATGCACTCGGTTGATAGACATTATTCCCATATTTTGTCTGGTGGGACTGTACTGCCGGCCTGGCGTGAGAAACTGACCACATTAGGTCGAGAAGTAACTGTTGCATATGGTAAACCTAGTCCTTTGCCTGAATTGAAAGGTTTGGCAACGGATGTTGATTCACTTGGCAGACTGATAGTCCGAGACGAAAATCAAAGAGATTGGCCAGTATCTTCGGGTGAAGTTACGATCCGTGAAATAAAATCCTAAAAGTCGAAGGCCTGTTTTTGGGCTAAATTAAAATTCGCCTGTATCGCCGGTCAACTGGCGCGAGATCCAAAATAGGATCAGTATCACTATCATAGGGCTGATGTCTATCATTCCGATCCGGGGTATGAAGCGTGAAGCAGGAATCATGATCGGGTCAGTGATTTGGTATAGCAATTGAACGATTGGGTGACGTCGGGCGTCAGGAAACCAAGAAGTCAATGCTCTAGCAATGATCAGGTATCCATAAATTCTGAGTAGCCAACCGATATATGCAAGTAGTTCATTGCTCACTTGCCACCCGCCAGATCTTCGCCTCGTTCGAAAGCTGCTCTTACCGCGTCGGCGATTATTCCCCTGAAACCACCGTTTTCAAGTGAGGCCAGACCCGCTGCGGTGGTTCCCCCAGGGGACGTAACCATGTTTCTCAGCTCGGCGGGGTGTTCACCTGATTCCCGTTGAAGAGCAGCACTGCCGAGAACTGTCTGCGATGCTAGGTCACGTGCTGTTTGAACCGGAAGGCCCAACTCGACACCCGCATCGGTTAAGGCCTCGATAAATACGAATACATATCCTGGGCCACTTCCACTTAGAGCCGTTGCTACATCGATGTTCTTCTCATCGCTAAATCTTATTTCATCCCCGATCGCCTGCAGCATATCCTTCACAAATTCGAGTGTAGGTTGGTCAACTTCTTTTGAGGCCGTCCATGCAGAAATACCTTGACGGATTTGGGCGGGGGTGTTTGGCATAACTCGAATTAGCTTCTTGTGTTCAAGCTTTAAGCCAATGGTATGCATCTTTACGCCAGCCATAATTGACATGACTGTCTGGTCTTTGGAAAGACTACTTTGCAAGTCTCCTTGTATAGCGTCAAGCTGTTGCGGTTTGACTGCAATTACGACAATGTCGGCTCCAGATATCGCATCTTCGTTGCTAGAGGTTGTTTCGACCTTGAGTTCGCTTTGCAGTGATTCGCGCTGAATTTTAAGAGGTTCTCCGACAATGATGTCGGCGTTAATGCCGGCGTTCTTTAAACCGGAAATGATGGCTCTTGCCATTACTCCGCCACCAATGAATGCTAATCGCATGTTAAAAAGCCATCTTTATTTTGCGCTGAGTAGCTGATGTTAAATTAAAATTGCATGGGCCAAGTTAATTTGACACATAATCAGATTATACGTCTACCCGTCGGTCGAGTTGGCGGGAAATGAATCAGAATTGTACTGTCTGATTAGGTATGAAGGCCTTTGCGCGATGCCAGTGAGGCTCCAAGTTTGAGAGCCTCAATCATGCTGGTCTCATCTGCAATACCTTTCCCTGCTATATCGAACGCTGTTCCGTGATCGACGGATGTGCGTAGAAAAGGCAGCCCTAAATTGACGGTTACAGATTCTTCCGCTCCATAAACCTTGATAGCGATATGACCTTGATCGTGGTACATGACTAAAACCACGTCATGTTTGCCACTAGCTGCCTGATTGAAAATTGTGTCTGCAGGGTGTGGGCCGGTTACGTTTAATCCTTTTTCGCTCGCGATTTTGACAGCTGGTGTTATTTCGCGTGCTTCCTCGTCGCCGATTAGACCGTTGTCAGAGGCGTGAGGATTGAGGGCGGCAACTGCTATGCGGGGATTTTTAAAACCCCAGTCTTTAAATTTTTCATCCGTTAGTTGCAACGCTGTGAGGATGTTTTCGGTCGTAACGTATTTGCATGCATCTATCAGCGATTTGTGCGTTGATAGATGCATGCATCGCAATGACCCACTGACTAACATCGTGGCAACGTAATTTGATTTAGAAAGACGCTTGAACACTTCCATGTGTCCGGTGTCTTTACTCCCCCCCATAAACCAAGACTCTTTATTTACTGGCGCGGTTACCATGCCTGCTACTTGTCCAGACATGCACATTTTTGCTGCTTCTTCAACCCACAGATGTGATGCAGATCCAGACCCAGCATCATGTTCGCCTGTTGGAAATTTGGTTCCTTCCCAGTCGCTAGGCGAAATCACTTCAATCAATCCTGGTTCCGCTTTCACGTCTGAAGGAGAAGCTACTTCAATTACGGTGTCTGTGGAGTTGATGTCATTGAGCGCTTTTTGTGCGCAAAGAACGGATCCGATCAAGACAGGTCTCATAAGCGTGTACATCGAGCGATTTTGGAGCGATTTAGCTACGACCTCAGGCCCTATGCCAGAGGGATCGCCGATAGTTACTGCCAGTAGAGGTTTGTCTGTCATATACCGAGATTTAGACCGCCGTTACGGATAAAAGTATTGAGCACATAGTGAAAAGTTATGCACTAAAGAAATAGATTGATATGTAACTTCAACCCAGTCTTTATGGATTGTTTGATCTGAGATGAATTGTTTGCTTGCTCAACATTTGCTGTATCCACAAGAGAAGCATTTGAGACAACCTTCTACGTGCGCTACAGCCGATGAACATTCCGGGCATAAGTCAGTTGTGGACGCTCCGACGGGAACAGTTACTTTTTGTTCTCGTCCGATCATTTGTATTGGTTGTGCAGTAGGCATCCCGAGTTCTTTTGGTGATGGAGGATTAAACATTCCAGACTGACTGGACTCCCGATCGTTTAGCTCTTCTTGGGCTGGGAGGGCAGTTGATTCTCGGTTGATGCGATCGAGGACTGACGCGATAGCGTCTGGCACTGACCGAATCATTTCTCCTTCATCCCATGCAGGGACATCTGTGATGCCTCGTAGTTGCTCGGAAACATCCACAGGGTTGATACCAGATCTAAGAGCAAGCGACGCCATGCGAGAAACTGCCTCTGCCATTGCTGCATCATTACCCCCGGCTTTACCATGGGTTGCGAATACTTCGAACGGTCTATTGTCGTTTGCCATATTGACGGTTACAAACAAATTTCCTCGTCCTGTACGCACTCTTCGGGTTATTCCGTTGAGCATCGCTGGTCGCTCCGATGGAGTGATGTATTGTGGAAGTCCTTCATCGATAGCAGAACTCTCATGATCCGTTTTGACATCATCAGATGTCCCTGCGGTGAGCACTTCTTTTTCTCGCGAGCCAGCACGATATACCGTTATGCCTTTACATCGAGTTTCCCACGCTAGTAGGTAAGCGTCTTCAACATCTTCCACCGTTGCCTCATTTGGGAAGTTGATTGTTTTGGATATTCCGGCGTCGGTACTTTCTTGGAAGGCCGCTTGCATAAGAACATGATCACGCGGTGAAATGTCAGAAGCAACGTGGAATAGACGTTTGACGTCATCCGGTACGTCTTCTCGGTTTTGCAGCGATCCTCCATTTGATAAGTGTTCGAGTAGGTCATCACTGTAAAATCCACGTTCTTTAGAAATTCGTTCGAAATTTTTATCGACGTAATACAGAGTTTGTCCTTCGAGGATATTTTGTTTGCGGAAAGCTAGAGAAAAGATTGGTTCAATGCCACTTGATGCGCCGGCGATCATCGAAATCGTTCCGGTCGGAGCTACAGTTAATCGACACGCGTTTCTGTATGGCTTATCACCTCGTTGCGCTGCTTCCGAGTCATGCCAGGCAGGGAATGCTCCGCGTTCTTCTGCTAATGCGAGAGATTCTGCGTCGGCGTTATCGCGTATGAACGCCATGAGTTTACGACCAAGCTCAACGGCCTCTTCGGTGTCGTAAGGAATGCCTAATTGAACCAGCATGTCTGCGAAACCCATTAGGCCCAAGCCTAATTTACGAGTGGAATGAGTCATCGACTCAATCGCGTCAACTGCATACTTGTTGGCGTCTATGACATTATCGAGCATACGAGTCGCAAGTCGGATTGTTTGAGCAAGCCGGTCCCAATTGATTTGGGTGACACCATCTTTGTCTTCCTCAATGAACTTTGCGACGTCAATGGAACCTAGGTTGCAAGATTCATTAGGCAATAACGGCTGTTCACCACATGGGTTGGTTGCGGTGATACGTCCTAGGTGTATCACCGGGCTATTACGATTCACTTCGTCCAGAAAGATCATGCCGGGTTCACCGTTCCGCCATGCTCCATGTACGATTTTGCTGAAGACTTCACGGGCGTCGAGTCGGTCAATTTCAGACATTTTGCTATTTGGATCAGAAGGATCAGAGAGCGCGCGGAGCGGATATGTTGTTCCGTCCTTCACCGCTTGCATGAACTCATCCGATGCACCCACGGAAATGTTGAAGTTGTGAATTTCACCTTCAACCTGTTTGCAGTCGATGAATTCCAGGATATCTGGGTGGTGCACATCCATCACAGCCATATTGGCACCGTCTCGCTTGCCCCCTTGTGTAACCAGAGTAGAAACGGATGATAGGTGGCGAAGTACCCCTATGGGACCACAGGCCTTGCCGTGGGTCGTAGCAATTCCGGCCCCCTTCGGCCTAAGCTCTGACAGTGCGAAACCTGTTCCTCCCCCAAATTTTTGGACCATTGCAGCATCATGCGCTGCTCCCATGATCCCCTCCATACTGTCGCGCAGGGGGAGTACGAAACATGCTGAGAGTGTTCCTGCTCCTGTGCCGGCATTCATCATTGTTGGTGAATTTGGGAGGTACTCTAAGCTTGCCATGGCCTGAAAGAAACCTTCTTCGAGTTGGGCTACCTCATCCGGTGTCTTTTCATACTTGAATTCCGGCGATGCCAGTGCCTTCGCTACCCTTCTGAACATGCCAACAGGAGTTTCGATAATTTCTCCTGCTTCGTTTTTTTGTAAATAACGTTTTTCTAAAACTACCTCGGCATTCTCCGAAATTACGGCTGGGATAAATTCTGTTGCGGTGCCGATATTGTTCACTGGTTTGTCCTGGGTGGTAGTCATTGGTCGTTCGATCTTCTTTTCTTGTACTTAGGGATGTTTGTATTTTTATGGTTTTTGTTGGAGTCTCTTTTGTTGTGCCGAAAACTGCAGCAACTAGCTTTGCTTCGCCATT
>RQOU01000105.1 GCA_008373165.1 SAR202 cluster bacterium
TCGAGGTTATCGCCGATGGTGCGTGGAGCATCGATCTACTGCAGGGCATTCCACCAGGGGGCCAGCAACCACCCGTAGATTGGCAGAGTTCAGGTCAAGGCGTAGTTAAATGGATCGAATTCGAAAAAGGAAACTTCAAAATTAGCATGGAACATACGGGCGAAAAAGTTTTCCAAGCTTATTTACTGAAGTCCGACGGCAGTCATACTGAAATGATGGTGGACGTAGACATGGCGTCCAACCCCTCAGTTGTCGATGGGCGCTGGTCCGGGGCTGAACTTATCAACTTCTCTCCCGACTACGTATTTGGGGTGGAGCCAGGATTGTATGCATTGGCTATTGTTGCCGACGGTGAATGGACAGTGACAATTCCCGCTACATCAACTCGAAAGTAGCACCAATTCAATAAAGGATCTCCACGGTAACTGGATGCAGAGATTCGGTGGTATTGTCCGAATAATGGTCTAAATATCGGTCTTCTAGATCGGAAGTAATATCTGGAGATTCTAGATGAAACTTGGAATGATTGGACTGGGGCGGATGGGTGGAAACATGGCAGAACGGCTGATCAGTGGCGGCCATCAAATAGTCGCATATGATTCCGACGATTCGGCGGTGGCCGCTTTAGCGGAAAAAGGAGCTTCAGCCGCACAATCACTTTCAGATGTTGTCAGTCAACTAGACGCACCAAGAACCATTTGGGTGATGGTTCCCGCAGGTGAGATTACAGAAAACACCTTAAACGAGCTTATAGAGATTCTGGATGCAGGCGACACTTTGATTGATGGAGGCAACTCCAACTACAAGCAATCAATTCGGCGTGCCGAAGATGCACATCAAAATGGTATAGATTTCTTAGATTCCGGAACAAGTGGTGGTATATGGGGTTTAAGTAATGGATATTGCCTGACTATAGGTGGGAATCGGCAAGCATACGAGCGCAACCGACCCATTTTTCAGACACTGGCACCCGATGATTCGGAAGGTGACCTATACGTCGGGCCAAGCGGATCTGGGCACTATGTCAAAATGATCCACAATGGTATCGAATATGGATTAATGCAAGCGTATGCCGAGGGCTTTGAACTTTTAACGGCAAAAACAGATTTCAATCTTGATATCGCTGCCATAGCCGAAAACTGGACTCGGGGGAGCGTGATACGGTCATGGCTACTTGACCTGACAGCCATAGAATTGAAAAAAGACTCGAGTTTACATTCACTAAGTTCATACGTAGATGATTCGGGAGAAGGACGCTGGGCCGTGGAAACCTCAGTAGAACTCGCTGTACCAGCACCCGTTATTTCAGCAGCATTACAGATGAGGTTCAGGTCAAGACAAGATGACCCATTGGGAGGGAAGATGCTCGCTGCAATGAGAAATGGCTTTGGCGGACACGCTGTGAAAAAATCGGACAGTTAACATGACGCATAACGAATATCCTGCACCTCCTCATTATCCACTAATCAATACACAGTTGATGACTGCAAAAGAATTACGCGAAACCTTGGAAGATCTGTGGGAGTGGGTACATGAGGCAGAAATGGCACCGGAGGATATGGCTCCACCTGATGAATTGATCTTTGAAGTGAGGCAGCAGATGGGCTCAATTATCTCAGAAAGAGTGGAACGCCATTCTGATGAACCAGGCCGTTCGGCTGAGTGAATTAACCAAGCAACCGGTTATATAACACTGACTGGCGTTCGCGCGCTTTAGCGTAAGCATCTACATGTTCAGAGCTAGGCTGATAAGTATCGGCGATTTTAGCTGGGAACGTGTCTAATGTGTCCCAAATTCCCAGAGCATACAACGCAAGTATGGCCGTCCCTCGACTGGTGTCCTGTTGTTCAGCGGATACCCCAACGGGTACGCCTAAGACATCAGACATTGTCTGCAACCACCATGGAGAGCTCTGGATCGCCCCGCCGCTGGCAATCATCTGGTAACCAGACTTTACACCGGGTAACAAAAGATCAGCTACGAGTGCAAAGCGATATGCAACCGACTCTAGCAATGCCTGGAGGATTTCTATCGGTTTAGTAGAAACACGTATGCCCTCAAAAACACCAGACGCTGATGTCGACCATCCAGTTGCTCGTTCCCCAGCTACAAAAGGCAAAACATTAATTCCATGGCCAGCAGGTTCAAGTTTGATCAACTCTTGATTCAAATGGGTTATAGGGGGCAAATTCAAGTTATCAAGTGCCCATTGAACCACATTGCCCCCTTCAGAAAATGATCCTCCTAAGAGAGTTCGGTTTGCTCCTAGTCTGTATGCCCAAAGACCTGTCGGAACTTCAGGAGTTGCGTTTTCGCTCAGAACTCGCATTGCGCCCGTCGTTCCCACCGTTAATGCCACTTTAGTGTCATCAATGCATCCCGTTCCAACATTAACTGCAGCACCGTCTCCCACAGCAAGAAAAAATGGAACCTGCGCTAAACACGGCCAACGTTTGGCGTATTCCGCAACTAACCCGGTCTCGCATTCATTCCATGGTGCTAGCTCTGGGAGACTAGTTGCATCTATACCTAGTCGCCCCAGCAGCCCGTGATCCCAATCGAGATCGTGTCGATTGAGCAATCCGCTCCACGATGAAACGCAGTAGCTCGCCTTGATATTTTGTCGCCCAAACCAACGCGAATACATATACGTTGAAACGTCTACATATCTATCAACATTAGCAGCAAGTTCCTTATTGGTTCTTCGCAGCCATCGAATTCGACCTGGAAGATACGAAGTATGCTGATTAGTACCTGTGCGGTCATAAATAATCGGAACGTTAAGTTCTTCTTTAAGTCGTTCAACGTCGTATGCAGATCGGGTGTCTGCGTACGTATAAACCGGAGTCACAGGAGTGCCTTCAGCGTCCACACCTAGTACAGTACTTGCCATACAGTCGAATCCGACCCCAACAATTTCACCGGCGAGTCTCACGGCTTTTTCCAATACAAGATCTATCGCGGTTTCTGTTGCTCTGAGGATCTGCCCGGCAGCTTCTTCAGATGTTCCGTCAGACGCTACTCGTTGTTTGTGTGCAACCAACACCTCTGTGTCTTCGACACTACGCGCCTGCGCATCAAAGAGCCCCGCCTTGACTGCTGAACTGCCAACATCTACCGCCAAAACATATGGTGGTTCATAACCAACCACGTTGCCTCCTGACCTGTCGAAAAACTTTGCTAGCTGACCAGGTATTTCTCAATTAACGACTGATCGATCTCTATGCCCAGTCCGGGTTTATCAGTCACTTCAAAATAGCCGTTGGTAGGACCATAGTTGATTGATGTAATAGCATTCTTGAAGTCATTGGCATGGTGTGAATGCTCCATGATCATAAAATTTGAGCAGGACGCTGAGTACTCAACAGTAGCCGCAACAGACAGTATTCCGCCACCGCCCACATGGGGCGCCACAGGAATGTTGTAAGTATCCGCAATCGTGCCTATTCGATGGCCTTCTGTAATTCCAGTGCGAGCTATATCGTGCATCACGACGTCATATGCACGCCTTTCGAAGGCCTCACGCATTTCATATCGGGTACGACTCCATTCCCCAATTGCGACAGCCATATCAAGTGCCTCACAAAGCGCGACGGCCCCAGGTATATCGTCCGGGACCAACGGTGACTCTAGCCAAGTAAACTCTAGTTTCTCCAGATCTCTTCCAAGCTTAATAGCGCTTGTAACAGATTGCCGCATGTGAACATCGCACATCAGCATAATACTGGGACCTATACGTTTGCGTACGGCACGGGCGATTTCAGCAACACCCTCCGCATCCAAAAGCAGGTGTAACTTGAGTGCTTTGTATCCGTAACCAACATGCTCCTCAGCCATATCTGCGACTTTTTCAGGATCGGTACCTCCAATACCTGCATAAAGCAAGACTTTGTCTCTATAACGGCCTCCAGCCAATTTATGAACTGGCTTACCAGCCACTTTGCCCACTATGTCCCAAAGAGCTATATCCGTGCCGGCAATAGCATCGACGTAAAAGCCGGTCGGATGACCACGTTCACGCATCGCTCCGTAATTACGTGTCCAGATTGCCTCAATATCGAATGGATCTCGTCCTAGAATCAAAGGACGCACGAGATCCTCGACAATAACTTGAGTTGTACGAGGAGACACAGGAGACTGTGCCTCGCCCCAACCGACAACTCCTGTATCGGTCTCAATTTTGATTACAGTTGTTTCATGGTGCTTAGAATAGATTGACGTAAACGCCTGTTCGTCAACAAAATAATCTCCAAAATCAATTACTGGAGGACGTTCTTTCCCTTCTTCTACATCATGCCCATGGGGGATTCGTATCGGAAAAGCGGTTATATCTTTGATCTTCAAGTTACACACGCTGCTTTCTAATCGGACTTAGTGACAATAGCTATTTATTCCTCTTGCATCTTAGCTGGAATCATCATCTCAAAGAATTCTATGTATTGATCTTCAATGAGCTCACGAACATTTGCTCCAATTTGGAGAGCTTCTTTGGGGAGATCCAAACCTTCCCTCATAGGGGATTCAATTGTTTCATCGGTCCACTCCATATACACTCGATTGTTGTGCCCGGGAACTGTGCCACTATTGAAGTACACAAGCACTTTAGAGCGTTGCCCGGCCGCTGTATAAATATCACCTTGTCGCTGTACAAGGGTGGCTACTTTGCGGGCCAATCCGGGCTTAACTTCATATACACGTCTGATCAGATACATCGCTTTTTCCTTTACCAAATCTGGCACACAGCCAAGCAGGTGGATACAAATAGGGTGCTCACCATAAATTACCGCAGACTAAACCGCATCAAAGTACAACTTGAAACTCCACTTATTAGGAGTATTTTAAATTCAACTAGGACCTATTGCCCTAGACCATCAGGATTTTGGATACGGAGTAATGGATGAAGATTGGTGTCTTACGGGAGTCCGATTCCAATGAGCGCCGCGTAGCGCTTGTTCCGGAGACGGTCGAACGACTAGTTAAAGCAGGCCACGAGGTCTTCATTGAAAACAGTGCCGGTCTTGCTGCAGGATTTCCTGATCAAGCGTATGAAAATGCAGGTGCGCAAACAGTACCATCGGTCGAAGTGAGCAAATCGGTTGATATTTTCGTTCATGTCCAACCGCCGACAGTCGACGAAATCAAAGCGCTAAAAATCGGATGCCTAATGGTGAGTATGTTCAACGCCCGCAACGATGCATCAAATATGTCACTTCTTGCATCAGCGGGCGTCACTGCTATCGCAATGGAATTAGTCCCGCGCATTGCTCGAGCACAGCGAATGGACGCCCTATCCTCACAAGCGTCAATATCGGGCTACAAAGCCGCTCTCCTTGCTGCGAATGCCTTAGGTAAATATTTACCTATGATGATGACGGCAGCAGGAACAATCCCTCCAGCAAAAATCTTAGTTCTGGGCGCCGGCGTCGCAGGACTCCAAGCAATAGCCACGGCGCGTCGTCTAGGCGCAATTGTCGAAGCTTTTGACGTACGAGCTGCAGCTGGCGAACAGGTCGAAAGCCTCGGCGCTAAATTTATCCACCCACCAAAATCTGAAGATGCTGAGGGATCTGGGGGTTATGCAAGGGAGCAGACCGAAGATGAGCAACATCTTCAACGTTTATTCATCAAAGAACATCTTGCCGACGTAGATGCGTTGATCACAACTGCTGCAATCCCTGGGAAGCCTGCACCGATATTAATCACAACAGAAATGATCGATGCCATGCGGCCAGGTAGTGTCGTGATCGACCTTGCTGCCGAATCTGGAGGAAACGTCGAAGGTACAACACCTGGAAAGATAATCAATATGAACGGTGTATCTATCCACGGACCAATAAACGTGCCAAGTTCAATGCCATTTCATTCAAGCCAACTCTATTCGAGGAATGTTATGGCCTTGCTAGATTTGATCATCGACAAAAAAGACAAAACGCTGAATTTAAACTTAGAAGATGAAGTCATAGATGCGACCTGCATCGTACATCTTGGCGAAGTTCGACATAAATTCAACTCATGAAATTTTGCCGGCTATTGACTAAATCTGAGGCAGTAAAATCCTCAAGTGAAATGAAGGGAGTTTCGTATTAGATGTTTGATCTTCAAACGCTGATAGTAGCGCTAACTGTATTTGTACTTGCAATTTTCATCGGTTACGAAGTGATTACCAAGGTTCCCCCAACGCTGCACACACCATTAATGTCCGGTTCTAACGCTATATCTGGCATCGTGATCGTGGGAGCTTTACTGGTCGCCAGCAAAGCGGACGGATTAATTAGTCAAATACTAGGAGCAATCGCTGTCGGATTGGCAATGATCAACGTTGTTGGCGGATTCATGGTCACTGACCGAATGCTGAAAATGTTCAAGCGATCTGACGGAAAAGAGTCATGAGCACGGAGGCATTATTCAATTTAAACGCAGCGGGAATCGCCTATATAGTCTCGGCGATTCTTTTCATCCTAGGGTTGAAGCGTCTTGGGTCCCCCGCCACAGCCCGCACCGGGAATAGATTATCCGCACTCGCAATGTTATTGGCAGTGCTGGCGACCGTTTTCAGCAATGACATTGCATCATGGGAGTGGATTCTAGTTGGTGTAATCGTAGGTTCTGGTATTGGGGCCTACTCCGCCAGAAAAGTCCAAATGACTTCCATGCCGCAACTCGTTGCAATTTTCAATGGTTTAGGCGGAGCGACTTCCGCTGTTGTGGCAGCAGGAGAATTAATACGGCTAATCGATCTCGAGGAATTGATACCACAAGATGTTTCGATAACAATTATGGCGAGCGTCATCGTAGGTGGTGCAACTCTGACTGGCAGCCTGATTGCATACGGAAAGCTCCAGGGTGTTGTGCCCACTAGACCATTATTACTACCAATTCGACACGTAATAAATACTGTCTTACTACTTGGCATGATCGGCTCTACAGCTTGGTTCGTCATAGACCCTTCGATCAGCGCATTCTTAACTGCGGCCATAATGGCTGTGGCCTTAGGAATTCTGATAGTAATTCCGATCGGCGGAGCGGACATGCCTGTGGTTATAGCTTTGTTGAACTCCTATTCAGGCATTGCTGGAGCTGCCACAGGATTTGTTCTAGGAAACAACATCCTGATAATCGCTGGTTCGCTTGTCGGAGCATCAGGACTAATTCTGACAAGAATTATGACCAAAGCAATGAACCGGTCACTCGTGAATGTGATGCTCGGAGGATTCGGTGTTGATGACAGTACTATGGGGGCATCTGGAGATGACGAGCGTCCGGTAACATCCATATTGCCTGAGGACGCTGCGCTGATATTGGGGTATGCGCAATCAGTAATTTTCGTACCCGGTTATGGACTAGCAGTCGCACAGGCTCAACACCAAGTAAGAGAACTAGCTGATCTGCTTAAAATCAAGGGAATAACCGTTAAATATGCCATTCATCCTGTTGCGGGTCGAATGCCCGGTCATATGAACGTTCTTCTTGCAGAAGCAAATGTTCCTTATGATGAATTGAAAGATTTAGACGAAATCAATGGTGAGTTTAGTAGTACAGACGTCGCCGTGGTCATCGGTGCAAACGATGTGACTAATCCATCTGCTCGCAACGACAAATCAAGCCCTATCTACGGGATGCCAATATTGAACGTCGACCAAGCTCAATCTGTGATCATGATGAAACGTTCTATGTCATCAGGTTTCGCAGGAGTACAGAACGAACTGTTTTTCCTGGAAAAAACTCAAATGCTTTTCGGCGATGCCAAAAATTCTGTAGAGAAAATCGTCGGCGAGATCAAAGACCTGTAGTCAAACCAAATAAGCTCTAAATAAAATCTATAGGCATATTCTCTAGCAGGTGCATTAAAACGCTCCATGCAGATTATCAGGCGGAGTGCGAAACTCTTTATTCCATAATCCCTCGACTTGGTATCTGGGTTTCCAGCCTAAGACCCGCTTGATTTTTTCATTGTTGAATTTTCCATGAGGCAAGTCCGGGAAAACGAAAAATGTCTCACAACGAGTAGCCAAACGATTTTCTGGAACTTCCACAGCAGCCTGTACTGCCGTACCACAATCGGGCCACGCCGTACTGTAGGGAATCATATCTTGGTGATACTGAGGGCCCCCTGGCTCCATGCCACTAAGATCCCAAGAATGCTTCATGTTGTAATACAACAGAGTTATAACCTGTATACCGTGGCGTTGACTAAATACTCGGCACACTTCCTGACCTAGAGCCTTGGTGTGAGCATAAAGACGTGTTCCTGCCGCAGGTGGCATATCAGGATTTAAATCAAAATCCCAATTCTCATATTGTTCCCCAGCCATTTGGTAGTGAGGACCAGAGTTGACTACACGTTTGATGCCATGTTCCCTCGCAGCAACCATCATGGCGTAATTACCCATCGTGTTCACATCAAACGCAAGCTGTCTATGTGGTCTCAAAACAGACAAATTGACAATCACATCCATGCCTTCAGCAGCTTTAATTACACCATCGACATCAGATACGGAAAGTTGAAGATAGTCACCCTTATAGTTGGGATGGGGTTCATTGATATCCGTCAGTAATATTTCATGCCGGTCTTTCATTGCGCGAACCGCCCATGGGCCAAGCATTCCATTTCCACCGAGTATAAGAATTTTCACTACACTAACCTATCCGCTAAGTTTGGGAATAATTTTGCCGCTGTATTTGTAATAAACCGCTGGTGTTTTACGGGTGATTGCACATGCACATCCTGCCACGGCTCGAGCAGGTCAATGAGTAAAGATTCATTTACCGTAGCAGCTATCAGGCCATGTGAAGTAGCGGCCGTCTGAGAAGAATCTGGCGAGATAGTTTCAACAAATGGCCAACCGAATCTAATATTAACCACATCAATCAGTCGATCCCTAGCGAACTCTTTACAAACAGCTTCGGTCATGTGCGCTCCTAAAATGGCAACATCCTCAGCAGACGGATCGGTACGCCAGCGCTCCGTGACTACAAGATTTTCTTCATGGTTTTCATATAAGCGCAGGGTGCTGATGTTGATAAATCTCGATACATTAGCACCAGCTGCAGCATATAGAAGGTTGTAAATACACCGCGTGTGATAATCCATCAAAGCGGTATCTGTGCCCGTCTGCCCTTCGAAACCGACATTGATGATCGCGTCAACACCCGATACCAGATCATCAGTCAAAGACCCGTCGTCAAGATCATTAGCAATCATCTTACCGTCTGCATTATGCGAAAGATCGGTCAGGCGAATCTTATGATTATCAGCAAATGAGTCAGCTATCACACGGGCTGTCGCTGACGCTGCTGAAGTTATCAGGATGTGCAATATTCAACTCCTCCGAAAATTAAAATATCACTCGGCTCAAGAGATTCGATTTCCCAAGACACTAGATACTAACCCTGAAAACATACCGCAGGTGTGAGACAACGGCCACGATTAGTGAAAATAGGTTGTAATGGCAATCAAATAACTCATTGAACCAGTGCACGGCAAAAGAGTTGATCGTTCCTGTCGGTTCCAACTGTAATATTTGTTACGCTGATCACACCTTTTTTGGAGACGCAGTCATTGAATATTCTGATAGCACAACATAAACACAAAAAACTGCTAAAACTCGGGTTACTGGGACTTTCACTTTTTGCTTTTAGCGCCTGTGCATCAGCTACAACCGAAGAAAAAAACTTCCCGCAGATAAGTGATCCCGGGCAAGTATTTACATTAGATGACCTACTCGAGACGACATTTAAAGAATCAAGTAATTACTCAACTGAAGGCCTCCCCGGCTCTTCAAACGTCAGCTATGGATTCTTACGAATACCAGGTGGTGACCCGTACGAATATGAAGTACGGTTTTACAAATCACACCAGGAGGCAGTCGATCTCGGTACACCGCTAGCCATCGAAGGCTCTGGTGACACAGCTATTTTGAGCAAAAGCGATTCAACCTACAAGGAAGGGGTAAAAAATCGGCGAATGGCCTGTGGCAGTGGAGTCGGTGGTGGTGCTCGAAGTGGAATCTGTTCGAAATTCGGAAGTTACGCTATCTTCGGTAATCTCGTAATGCTCTGTGAGGGTGCAGATAAAACCCAGTCTGTCGAGCGATGCGGATTACTGGCAACCGAATTGACGAAAAATGAGTAATCCAAGGGCGATTTCCGTTATATTTTTTTTATTCGCAACCTTATTACCCATCTTGATCATTTTAGGATGCAGTTCAAATTCTGAAGCAGCCGACTCGAAATCGTCGGTTGCAAAAATTGAAAACATCGATCGAATCCTGACAATAGAAGATTTAGAAAACGCCGGCTGGAAGCGAGGAAAAACATATGACGTCAATGGCCTGACGGGAGCCAAAGCTGCTTACGTTGGATTCTGGGCTCCACCCGGTTTAAACAACTTAAATTATGAAATACGCGTATATCCAGACCACAAGTCAGCAGTCGAACAAGGGGCACCGTTTGCTGAAGACGCCTCGGGAGCAAACGCATCACTTAGCTCAGGCGATGCATTATGGAGCGAAGGTGTACGTGATAGAAGAATGATCGTCGGAGGAGGATCGCGAGGAAGCCAAAACCCTCGATATGGCGATTATATGATTTTCGGTAATTTGGTAATACTTTGCGAAGGAAGAACTTCAGAACACGCACTTGAGCAATGTGCTCCGTTAATCTCACTCCTGCGAGGGAACGGTGCATAATGACACTATCTAAATACCATGAGATGACTAGCGAGCCATAAAAAGGTATATTTGACGTAGCTACCGCACGTTAGATTTTTCAACACTAAGATTGCGGCGGGTTTAGCGCTTATAACGGGGAGCTTCTTATGAACCAGAGAAAAAGTGGCACGTTCCAGTTGCCGTTCCTGCTGTTCGCGGTAATAGCGTTAGCAGTTGCTGCGATCGCGTGTGGCGGTAGCGGAGATGGTGAGATTTCAGAATCTGAAGGACCTATTGCAAAAATCGATGATACGGACCGCATCTACACTGCAGACGATATAAAAAACGCTACCAACTTCAAACTGGATGACGATTACGATATCGAAGGGCTAGACGACGCCATCGCTGCAATCTATGGCTTCTACGGTGCCGATCCTTACTCAAGACTTGAGTACGAGGTACGCTTCTACGCAGACCACGCAACAGCCATGAGCACTGGAGTAGACTTCGCTGATGAAGCCACAGGAGCTAACGCTGTCATTCTCAAAGATATTCAACGCTGGGACGAGGGACTTAAAGATCGCAGACAATGCGCAGGTAATGGCGGTCATCATTCTGGCAAATGTGACAATCCAAAGTACTTTGACTACGTGGTTGTTGGAAACATGATCATGCTGTGCCAAGGGAAAGACACTATCGCATCGCACCAGGCATGTGCTGACTTAATGTCAGTGGTGCAATAGGTAATGCCTAAACAATCCGTTTTAAATCTACCGATTAAGACGCTTTTAATCGGATGCGTTTTAGCCCTGATCATCGCATTAACTTCCGCATGTGGTGGCAGCTC
>RQOU01000106.1 GCA_008373165.1 SAR202 cluster bacterium
CCCTCCTCGGCGATCGTTAGTACCCTCGTCCCAACTGACGTCCACGGATCGAAGGAGAGCGTCTTCTCCGGTAACTTCTTCCGCGTATTCAGTGCCTTTCTCGACTGCACTCATGTGATCAGGGTAAATTCGTATTTCATACTGAATTGGTTTGCTATCAGGTGGTGTGTAAAAACCCATATATGCTGCATTTGCCATGGGCAGTGTGGAAACGTCGTACTCTTTGGACAGCTTGAAAGGCGCTCCTTCGAAATCACTTATATCTCGAAAGGTCTGATCCGCGTTAATTTTCGAAAAAATATCTTCACCATCGCCATCGCCATCGCTAGATGAGCATGACGACCCAAAGATCGCTATGGCAATTATCACTACTAAACGAATTGCAGTAGCGTCCATCGGTATTTTTAGCATTTTCGTAGATTTAGTTTTCGATCGCAGAATTTACCAGGACCTGTAATTCTCTTCTAATTGGATAAAAGCTAGATGGCATTAGTTGTGTCATAAAGATAACGATTATTTCTTCTATAAGATGATTTGTTCAAATCTTAGGAGATACTAAATTGAAAATAACATCGGTTAAATCCGTAACAGCTAACAATGTCAGTAAAGACACCCATGCTGATAGTTCTCGAAATTTCGTCTTTGTAAAAATTGAAACCGACGAGGGGATAACTGGATGGGGTGAATCAACAATTGGCCCTAAAGCCGTAGCTACTCTTATTGATGAATTTGGATCATTACTCGTAGGCGAAGATCCGCACCAAATTGAAAAACACTGGCAAAAACTCTACCACTACCAACATTCTCTGCGTGGTGGAGCCATTCAGATGTCAGCGATTAGCGGAATAGAAATAGCATTGTGGGACATTAAGGGCAAAGCCTTAGGAGTTCCGATATATGAACTTTTAGGAGGTAAGATCAGGGATAAAATGTGGTGCTATGGCAGGTGGGATGGGTTGACGCCTGAACAATGCATCGAGCGCGCAGAAAGTTTTATTTCGCAGGGAATAACAGCTCTTAAAGGCGATCCATTCGACCATCAGGGCATTTTCATCGACAGGGAGTCAGAAAAACGCGCGATTGAGAAGATGCGCAGAGTTCGAGAACATGTTGGTGAAGATATCGAACTTCTGGTCGAAGTGCATGGACGTCTTTCAACTGCCGATGCCATTAGAGTTGGGCTTGCGATGGAGGAGTACCGACCCTTTATGTACGAAGAGCCTGTGCCTCCACAAAATCTCGAGGCACTAAAAAAAGTGTCCGATTCGATTAATATTCCAATAGCGACGGGGGAAAGGCTTTTCACGAAATGGGACTATGTTGATTTATTTCCTTTACAGGCTGTAGCGATGATTCAGCCCGACATTGTCCAAGCAGGCGGCTTATCAGAGTTGAAAAAGATAGCCGCAATGGCAGAAGCTCACTACGTGGGATTCCAGCCACATAACCCATATGGACCTATATGTACTGTCGCGTCGCTTCATCTGGACGCATGTACACCTAACTTTTTGATACAGGAGGGTGGATTACATCCATGGTTCCAGGATGCGGTTAACGGAGAATTCCCAAAACAAAAAGACGGATTTCTGCCTGTGCCTGAGGAACCAGGTTTAGGTATAAGTATCAACGAGGAGTGGGTCGAGGCAAACCCATGGGATCCCTCGGCAAACTGGGCGCCAATGCCTGGAATTATTTCACCAAGGCAGCAGGTAGCATGGCCTTAGCATTGTTATCCCAATACTTTATTGGACGTGGATAAACAGTGTTAATCACCTAGAAATATTTGGCTACTGTTCAAGTTGCGACTAAACTGAAGTATGAGGTCGACCAGAAACACTACGAACATAAATTACAAATCGGCGGTAGGAGCTTCGAGTTTTCCACCGCCCATCAATCTCAATTGAAAATCAAGGAATTCTCGTATTAATACGGGCGTTTCCCGCGTGTTTGTTTCGATGTTGTCCTAATTTGAATCTCATTAGCAGACCGATGTCTCAGTAAACAACAAACCGCTCGATACGCAAATTATGAAAAAGAAAAAAATCCAGTTTATGGACACATCATTTCGCGATGGTTTTCAATCGTGTTTTGGTGCGCGTGTTAAAACACAAGATTTCTTACCGGTTTTAGAGGCTGCAGTATCAGCGGGCAATGAAAATTTTGAGATAGGCGGAGGGGCTAGATTTCAAAGCCTTTATTTTTATTGTCAAGAAGATGCGTTCGAAATGATGGATGCCGCAAGAAGTGTTGTTGGTCCTGACATCAACCTTCAAACACTGGCTAGGGGTGCCAACGTTGTTGGATTAGAGTCGCAATCAAGAGACATCATTGATTTGCACGCAAAATTATTTAAAAAACATGGCATAACCACCATACGCAATTTTGATGCGCTGATGGACATAAGGAATCTGGCCTATTCCGGTGAGTGCATTACTAATGCCGGTTTAAAGCATCAAGTAGTTATTGCACTGATGGGATTGCCACCGGGGTTGAACGAAACTTATTGCCACAGTCCAGAGTTTTATACGGACAAGTTGAAGGAAATTCTCGACGCTAATGTACCTTATGACAGCGTTGCTTTTAAAGACGCTTCAGGCACGACGCCACCGGCGATAGTGTACAAATCGATAAAAAATGCTAGGGAATTATTACCTGAAGGAACAATAATTCAGTTTCATACTCACGATACTGCTGGAATGGGAGTCGCTGCTAATTATGCAGCGATCGAGGCAGGAGCTGACATCATCGACTTGGCAATGGATCCAGTTAGTGGAGGCACGTCGCAAGTAGATATTCTTACTATGTGGCACAGGCTGAGGGATACGGGATTCACGATAGATATCGATCCGGAAAAAATTCTAGAGGTAGAAAAAATGTTTACGGATCATATGGATAAGTATTACCTGCCCCCAGAAGCAGTTGCTGTCAATCCTGTCATACCGTTCTCTCCCATGCCTGGTGGAGCCTTGACCGCAAATACACAAATGATGCGGGATAATGATTCGCTTGATCTGTTTCCTAAGGTGATTGAGAACATGAGAGAAGTTGTTGCAAAAGGCGGATATGGATCGTCTGTTACACCTGTATCTCAATTTTATTTTCAACAGGCGTTTGCTAATACCGTTCAAGAAAAATGGTCAACAATTACTGAGAGTTATGGAAAAATGTTGCTTGGATACTTCGGGAAGACACCCGTTGAACCCGATCAAAAAATCAAAGAACTAGCTTCTACTCAGTTAAATCTTGAGCCTACGGATGAAGACATACACGATATTAATGATCGTAATTCAAAATTAGGCGTTGATTACAATAAAAAATTGTTGGAGGGAGAGGGTTTAGAAGTCACCGAGGAAAACGTTTTTATTTCGGCGACTTGTGGCTCACGGGGGATTTCATTTCTTAAGGGTGAAGGGAAAGACGGGATTCGATACAAGGAAGATGTGAAGCCTGACTCCACTGATGGTACATCTGCCTCTTCTCGTTCTTATAAGTTACGAGTCGACGGAGATTTTTTCGATGTTACCGTTTATCCGAAATAACTGGAACGCAAGTAGTGTGTAAAAAATAGCCGACGTTTCAGACTGATAAAAGAAGCCTGCACCTTATCTATGCTGTCTCTTTTGGCCGAACTGATTAATGTTCGCTTATAGCACTAGGATCATTCCTAAAATCCCAAACAAGGTAAAGCCAATTTTCTTTTGCCCAACTTGTTTAATGGAGCGGGATGTATAAAAGCATTGTGAGCATTAAGACGTCATTAATCCTTGGATGTCTTTTGAGTTGATTTTCCGGATGCGTGTGTATTGGCAGCTTTGACGCGATCGATTAAATCCGTGGTGGAAATTCCTTCGGTGTAACCAACAGTTCGATAAATGCCCATTTCCATGGGAATCTTGTAGCAAAGTTTTTCCAGGTCACTGGAAAAATCATCACCGTGGATCACGAGGTCGATATTGTGTTTCTCGATAAAAGTGCGGTCGATTTCCAGCGGGGCATTTGGAATTACTTCATCAGCATAGCGACACCCTTCAACAGATGCCACACGTTCCTCCATTGAGAGAATCGGACGACGCTTATATGTCATCACTTCTTCATCGGCATGAACGCCCACTAACAGGAAGTCTCCGTGTGAGCTAGCCTTCTTGAGAAAATTCACATGGCCATAGTGAAAAAGATCGGCCACCATATCAACATAGACTCGTGTGATTTTAATTGCTCCTGGCTAAGTAATTTATGTTTATAACGGGTTTTTATTAGATCGGTTAGATTCTGTTTGGTACCAGTGCATTCATTCTGCCGGAGGGATGTTCAGGATCGGGGGTGTAGATGTAATTTATGCCGGGGGAGAGTTCTTCTAAGTATAAGATCTCGTTGTACTCTTTACTTTGAACCGCAACGACGTAGCAAGCTTCCTCAGGGATACGGAAATATACATAGCCATCTTCATCGGTGTCTGACCTGTCAAGACCGGTTAGGACGGTGGTAGCAGCCAGAGATACTGATGCCTGAGTAATTGGTTGGCCATCATAATCGACGACCCTCACGCTGCTATTGTGGTTTTTAGGATCGTGCTTGTCCGACAGTAATAAAACACCTCTCGAGCTGGGGTCTCCTGCAGATGAAACTTCTTCCATGAGGTCTAGTACTTCCTGTTCGAACCCACCCGCTTGCTTTGGAGTCATCCAGTTTGGTCCGTACTTCAATCTGAAGTACTCCTCCGGTGGGTTGGGTACCATGAAAGTTTCACCGAGAAACTTGATTGGTTTCAGATTAACGTGCAAGCTAACTGGAATTTTTATTACCGGCCATTGGTAAATGCTGTCGTCTATGATTCGATAACAGGTCCAGTCCATTTGGATGCCGAATTTTTTTAGATCAACGCTTAAATGGAGCTCACTGTCAATGACCTTCATGTTGTAACCGTTTTCTTTGAAGGCATCGGCCGCTTCATACACTTTTTTTTCTGTGAGGCCGTGTAGACCAATCACCGATCCAATATCTAGATCATCGTCCCATGGAATAAATGCCTGATCTCTGACAGCCCCCAGACATGTTCCATGTCTCAAGAAGAAATTTATTCCGAGTTGACCAAGGATCGTCTTTGCTTCTTTTAAAAGTGACTCGGCAGTAGGCATATCCATAGGTTCAAAGACTATTGGTTTCATGGCTTTGAGTCAGTTTCTGGATATTTGTTTCGACTTGACAATTGCACTAATGAATGAGGATGTATTCCTGAGTTTACTGAATTAATTTAGCTCATTTTTACGTGTGTATTAATTGCTGGAGATTAGACCTTAATCATACATACATCTCTTTTTAATCTTGAGCAGATTCACGATTTTCGATTTTTTTGACGTGCGTTTTCGTGGGTCCAGTTGGCTGGTTGGTTGGGTTTATTCATAACGAAGATTTCCAAGGTTTATTTGGCGCTATTAATAAATCATTCGCCATATACATAATCTTTACTCGTCATAAAATGCAGTCTGACTCGCCAAAATTTGGGATTTTGGATAATGATCTTCTGTGGAGCTTCTCATTCTTAGACGAAAAGACATCTCTGCCTGAACATTGGAGGTGTTGTAATTATTGGTGAAAGCTAATATTCTTTTCATATGGCTCGCCATAATAATATCGATTATTCGCCTAATATAGCAATCTCATTCGCCAACATATCTGTTGGTAATGAAACTGTGTCGTTACAGGATAAGCAGAAGCAGGAGGTAAAAAATTTAAAGCGCGATGGATATCCTGTAGGTACGCCAGTAGGTGCCCCTGCAATCGCTAATATTCTGAAAAGCAAATACCATGAGAATGCCCTTTCTGAACGAACGATTTCTCGCTTGATATCTGGGGTTAAATTTCGTGGTTTGGAAGAGTCGTATTTGCCAATTGATGTTTCTGATGCAGCTCGTAGTTACGTGGCCCGTCTTTCTCTGGTTAAAGAATCACTTATGAATGGTCATGCGCTGAGTGCTCTGGAAGCAGGTTTGAGCGATCGTGTTCTTCAGGAGTTTGGCGATCCACATGGTGATCGAGTGGATCTAATATCGCAGTTCAGCATCCTGTGGGAACTTGCAGAACGAGAGATCAGTAGCGATCCCACCCAAGATTTGGAAGATTTGTTTAGCTTTGCGCCATGGAATGACGATTCGGCCCTTTATAAGGCTGCAATTGAGAGTGGTGTTGCGGAGCCACCTAAGCTGCGTCTGATTATGCCGATGATATTTGATAATGATGATGCATTCGTAAGACTATGCGTTGGAGCTTTCGCCCAGCTTAATTTGCCTTTTCTTTACCATGCTTTCGATGTATCGAATGAAAAAATCGCCTATGTATGGCGGAATTATCCGGGCATCCATCCGATGCAAAGTGCTGTCGGCGATGACAGGAAAGTTGACGCCCTGGGTAAATACTGTAATTGGCGTGTTCAGACAGAGAGCTATCTGCGAGGATCGCAGGTGGTTTTTCTAAAACCAGGAAGTCGATTTTTGTAGCTTATGCATAATGCTATTCTTCCCTAAACTTGAAGCTCAAACCCAACAGCGCTGGTGGGTGTGAAAACAATCAAAATCGAGGTGATATTAGTATGCGTGGGATAGGAATAACGGAATCTGGTGGTCCAGACGTCTTTGGGATCTGCGAACTTCCCGAGGTCCATGCAGGGCCCCAAGAGGTTCGAATCAGAGTTAGGGCGGTCTCGGTGAATCCCGTGGACACGATGATGCGGGTCAGTAAACAGTTCGATACTGATGAGCCCACCCCATTTATTGTCGGAATGGATTTAGCAGGAAATATTGATGAGGTCGGACCTAATACTGAAACCAACTTTCGCGTCGGGGATGCCGTGATCGCGATGGTGCTTCCTCGAGAAGGCATGGGAGCGTACCGTGAAAGCATTGTGCTACCCGTTGATTCGGTTTCACCAGTACCTAAAAATGTATCCATCGTCGAAGCTTCTACGTTGTCCATGAACGGGCTCACGGCCCGTCAATCTCTAGATCAACTTGATTTGAGCAAGGGGCAAACCATTGGCGTTACTGGAGCAGCGGGTTGTTACGGTGGATACGTGGTTCAACTAGCTAAGTCCGAAGGTCTTCGTGTTATAGCTGATGCTTCACCTAAGGATGAAGATCTTGTAAGGGAATTAGGAGCGGATATCGTGGTTCCCAGGGGAGACGATATAGCGCAGCAGATGAGAAAAGTTGTACCAGAAGGGGTTGATGGACTTGCTGATGGCTCTGTGCAAAATCATCTTTCCGTAGGCGCAGTACGAGATGGCGGTAGTTTCGTGTCCGTACGATATTGGGAGGGAACTGCTGAGAGAGAGATCGAGTTTCACCAAACGTCAGTCAGTGATTATTTTCATAGGGCTGAACTTCTCGATCAGCTAAGTCGACAGGTTGAAGACGGAATTCTCACATTACGGGTGGCAGAAACATTTCCTGCTGAGGCAGCAGCCGAAGCGCATAAAAAGCTTGAGGCTGGCGGCACACGCGGCAGGTGTGTAATCGTGTTTTAACTGTTGCTATTAACTGGTTTCTGCTGATTCTATTTAGAATTTCCTGGCATCAGCGTTTTCCATGTGAACCACTTGTATTTTTTGTTGAGAATAGCTAGAAACACGATATATACAATCAACTGTACTGGAACGTCTGGGAACATTGCATAACGTTCTATTGGGACTATTAACAATGAGGGGGTTTGTAAAGCCGTAACCTCAGTGTTGGCGATCAGGCCTATCCAGAGATTGTTGAGTGCGTGATATCCAATAGCCAGTTCAATTCCACCGTCGACAAGAACAATGACAGTCATGAATAAAGCGAACATGAATAGGGAAGTTGCATATGGTGCAAATCCGTATTCAAATGGTTCTGGGTTGGCTAGATGCGGTAAGACGAACAGAACGCTGGAAACGATTGTGATGACAACTCTGTTTCTGGCGATTAGCGATAGTCCTTGCAGTAAGTATCCCCTGAAGAAAATTTCCTCAAAGCCCGCCTGATAAGTGGTCAATACTACTGCGAATAAAAAGAACGTTATATATTCGGAAAAGCTGGGTGAGCGGAAGGTTATTTCGGTATGTATGAACAATACATCCAAAATCAACAATGCCGAATGTAGTAGAAATCCCACCCATATCGCATAGACAACCCGGTTGTAGTCAAAGGTCTTACGACCGGTTACCACCTGAGTCAGAGTTTTCTTATGTAATACCCTTACGGCTATCCATACGCCGATTATGCCAATGATGAACATGTAGTTACTTAACAGGTAGTCAAGTAACACTGAGTCGCCCGTTATCTGCGTGCCATCACACTGGAATTGAGTTATTTCTATGTTTTGGAGGTATTCGCAAACGGTGAAAAACGGAATTGCGCCTACTGCCTGCCACATGAAGAGGACCAGCAATATTCCTAACAACCACCTGGGCCAGCGATTTAATCCTCTACGGGCGTTAGAAAGGAATAGTTCAGATGATTTATTTTGCTTCAACTGTTTTCCTGATAAGGGCGGTGAGACTGTTTTGCAGGTTACCTGTTTTTTCTGAAATCCGGGATTTTTAAGGGCTCTCCCATACGGTTAACGTTTTCCATAGAAATCGGGAAAACACTACTCCAGGTGGCGGCGTCGTATACATCTATTGGAGGATCTATTTTGCCGGATACCGCTAAGGCAAAATCTCGCATTATGAAATAGTCTCCTCCACCGTGACCTGCTTTTGTGGCTTCTGATCCGTACTCTTTCCAATAAGGGTGTTCATACTGGTTGCTTAATTCCCATAATGGCTGCCATTCAGCGCCTCGAGCATCTGATAATTCAGGCGGTCTAGCCATATCTTTATATCCGAAGTTAGCGGGACTTACTCCAGTTGAAATTCCGTTTATCCAGACCAGTGGATCTTCATCAGTATGTCTGCCGGATATGTAGGCACCTTTGGTACCTTGCAAGCTGTGAAGTGCCATGTTGTGAGGCCTCGGGCTTGCGGAATCTTTCCTCAGGCAGATGACTCTGCCTTTTTCAGTTTGGATCAACGTTGTAGCTGAATCAGTGAAATCTGACCATGCATCTTCTGTAGCATCAATGTGTCCTTCAGGTAATACGGATAGAGCCCAGTCTCGCCTTGCCAATGAACTGGTTACAAACGTGGTGGTAAGTGTTAATCGATCGCTTCGGTTGATCCCCAGCCATTGTGCTATCGGTCCAAGAGAATGTGTTGGGTAGCCGTTTCCACGAGACGAGTGGGTTTTTTGATCTCCACTTTTACCCCATGATCCGCCCCTCCATGTTCGTGCAAGATTGGAGTCAAACATCAGGTCTCTACAATCATGAATATACGCGCCTTCAGCGTAAGTTAGATCTCCGAAAGCGTGAGAGTCGGTCATGTTCTTGATCATCATGGCCTCTCGCCGGTAGCAGTAATTCTCCGCCATCATGTACGTCATGCCGGTTTGTTCGACCGTTTCCACTAATGCGTAACATTCATCCAAAGTAGTGGCGGCGATCACTTCCGAAAGAACATGCTTGCCTGCATTCAGTGCCATCATCGATTGGGCTGCATGAAAGGGCATGGGTGTAGCAACAAAAACAGCATCTATGTTTGGGCTTTCGATCAGATCTTCAAAATTTGAAAAAGCTTCAAGCCCTGAACGTTTATCGATCCATCCACGGAGGACTTCATCAGATGGATCACAAACAGCGACTAACTCTATTTCCTCTTCGAGACTAGCGAGCGACCGTTCGAAAGATCCTCCTCTGTTACCTCCTGCGATTCCGAGTCTGATAGTCATATGTTCCTCGTCAGCTTTTTACTGGCCATTGATCTGAGCACTATGAAGATAGTCTACCCGTGGTAATGAATAATTACGTTGGTGTAGTGGAGTTAGCAATTTAATTGGCCAGCGTTCACACAGTTTGAAAGGCCTACGAAGATGCTTTAAACAAATCCGGTATCTGTACCGTAAGTTCCCAGATGCGCCTTCTGCTGTCCAGGCGATGAAAAGAATCGAGTGTAGTACAAAAATTTATGTACTAAGACGATCACAGATCTTGCTATATATTTCCGTTTTTTGGAAAGAGGCGCAGTAACAAACCTTACGGTTTTTTAGACCTATCTTAAGTATCGCCGAGATATGCGACAGCATCTATTTCCACTAAAATTCCCAGATACATATCACCCGCACCGATAAGACGACGCGTAGGCATGCGCTGCCGTTTTTTGAAGTAGTCCATGTATGTGGCGTTGAAGCCATCCCGATCCTGCATATTCAGGAGAAACACGTTAACCCGCATAGCGTGATCCCATGTGGCTCCTTCGCTCTCCAGGACGTCTTTCATAGCATCCATAGTGAAAATTGTTTGTTCTTCGATGTTTGCACCAATTACTTCGCCGTCCTTTACCGGACCGAATCCAGAAAGGAAGAGCATGTCTCCGGCGCGACGTGACATCGAGTAAAAAGGCTCAGGGCTTTCAATTTTTGACATCTTGATGAACTCCTACATATCACTGATTAAAACGTCTGAATATTATGTAAGGCTGGAGGACTTCTTATCTTATTAGGGGCAGGATATGGGTTTATTTAGAAAAATTTGTATCACTCGAATCTGTTCGTGTTTTAACCTTCATCCCAGACTGCATAGGTTTTGCCTGTGTTGTTGAATTCATAAGCTTCAACTGTCTCGTTTCCTTCGACCCAACCGTCATGCCCGGGCGCTAGTGAGTATGCTTCGCCCGCAACTATCACGACTTCTGTTCCGTCATCGTGCTTGACGCGCAGTTTCCCCTTCGTAACTACCCCGATATGTCCAGTCTCACAACTTTCGGTCCCCACTGCCGGTTTAATGCAACTGCTCCAGCTCCAGCCTGGTTGCAGGGTTACTTTTGCTGCCGCAACGCTTCCGAAGTTGATCACCCTGGCGTCTGTTTTATCTGGCGCCATTGATTGATCAGGATTTTCGAATGATCGTGTTTCGAGTGAGGCCATAAGTTAAGTCTCCTAATTGGGTTTTAGCTTTAGCAGCTTGCTTACTGGAATGTAATTACCAGAGTTTTCGTGGATTCGACGTTCGAT
>RQOU01000107.1 GCA_008373165.1 SAR202 cluster bacterium
GTACGAACGTACCTTGTGCAAGGTGCCGTAAGCCTAATACGGTTCCGTGTGTCAAGACGAAACGCATCGAGTGTCCGCTCGTGTTTGGATTCGAAATCAAAAGGTCCGATGTGGCCTGGAAGGCGTAAAAATGACTACTAGTAGCAGTGTAGCCGTGAGACTCGTAAGCGATGGAACGTTCTTATTGGACGGTGGCCCAATGTTTGGTTCAGTTCCAAAGATCCTGTGGGAGAAGAACGTTAAGCCCGATCGCAAAAACCGCGTCAGGCTTGGTTTAAACTCGCTACTGATCAAAACGCCACACGCAAATATTCTCGTAGACGCAGGGATTGGTAATAAAGAGCCTGAGATCACTCGTGAAGTATACGGCCACTCATCATCCAAACTTCTGCGTAATCTTCGCCACCAAGGGGTGAGCGCACGTGAGATTGATTTTGTGATACTTACTCACCTAGCCTTTTCACACAGTGGTGGAGCAACTCGCCTCGACCGAGAAGGCACAATCATTCCCACTTTCCCAAAAGCAAAGTACTTGGTTCAAAGAAGTGCTTGGCAGGAAGCATTCTCACCTAACGAACGATCAGTCCCGGTATATGGCACTGGGGTCAAGCACCTTGAGGTTCTAAATGACAAGGGTATGATCCAATTACTAGATGGTGATACCGAAGTTGTACCAGGAGTACACACCATAGTCACCAACGGTTACTCAGAAGGCCATCAGGTTGTTCTCGTGAATACAGGAAGCGAAAGAATAATCTACCTTGCCAACCTGATACCAACTCCTAATCATCTTCCACTGCCCTATATAACGGCGTTCGATCGGTACCCAGACCAGACGTTAGCTATGAAAAAAGAGCTTCTTAATCGTTGCGAAAAAGAAGGTTGGCTAATGGTATTCGCACACGGATACCACGAGACAGCTGGATATCTAGAACGTCGACACGGCAACATCGAACTACGCCCGGTTGATTTTTAACAGGATTACTCTCTAAAACGTCTTCCGTCCAATAAAAAAGCCACTTCTTCGCCCGGAGGTGGCTTTTTTATTGGACGGAAGACCCGATCAACTGTAAACCTTCCAGCCTCGTAAGCCGAACATTCTCTATCAAGCCATCAGCACCATCCATCATCTGTTGATGGACTTGACCAGGCTCCAGTCGGACACGCAAATAATTATCGGTCAACCCTGTTCCGCCTCGTATGCCCTCCCATAATACCTCACGGACTGTACCAACAAACTTTTTACGGTGAATCTGGGCAGACTCGTCGGCCAAGCTTCGTAAATCCTCTGCCCGTCGCATACGAGTGCGCACTTCAACCTGGTAATCGAAGTATGCTGCGCTTGTACCCGGGCGAACTGAGTACGGAAAGATATGAGCGTCGGACACCTCTGCTTCATGAAGGACCTCAACCGTCCGTTGATGATCTTCTTCAGACTCGTCAGGGAATCCCGTTATAACGTCCGTGGTAACAGAACAGTTGGGATTCAGGTTTTTTGCCATTTGAACTGCAGATATGAACTCGGCTGACGTGTAACGCCTGCGCATATTAATGAGAATACGATCACTTCCACTCTGTAAAGGGATATGAAAATGAGGACACAATCTATTTTTTCCTATACCACTCCACAAACCAAGCAACTCGTCTGAAAATTCCGTAGGTTGAAGCGAAGAAATCCTCAAGCGTCGAACATCAGTCTGCTGAAGAACAGATGTGACCATATCCACTAGATCGGTATCTTCAAACTCAAAACCATAAGAACCAAGTTGAGTCCCTGTCAAAATCACTTCCTGGTATCCAGCGCGTGAAAGCGATTGGATCTGGTTGACAATATCGGCCTTCGGAATACTTCGTTCACGACCACGAACCTTAGGGACTATGCAGTAAGAACAAACCTGATCGCAACCTTCTTGAATCTTCACCGCAGCTCTAGTTCGACCTGGTAATTTGCCAGACTGAGAGGCCTTTTTGGAATGTCCATGCGATTCCAGTCCAGTTCTTGAAGTAACAATCGAAACAATCTCAGATTTGCGGGTATTAGGAATGACTAGATCAGTAGCACTCAATTCTTCCAGGTCAGATTTACTGCTTTCGGCATAACAACCAGCTGCTACTACAACTGCATTCGGGAAGTTTTTTCTAGCCTTTCTAAGAGATTGCCTTGCCTTCTTATCAGCAACATGGGTCACAGTGCATGAATTCAAAACAAACACATCAGGGACACCACCCTTGGCAACAAGTTCATACCCAGAACGCACAAATTCAGTGGCCAATCTTTGACTGTCTGCGGTATTGAGTTTACAACCGTGCGTTTCAATCAAAACTTTCATCTGAACCTCTTACTAACAACTCAACCACTCGTTTGATTTAAACACTACTCGCATTCATCAATGTAATCCAAGCTCAAATCAGTTTCGCAAATTGGATAAACACTTCATGTTGATTGATTTCACTGCATGAATCAACAAAGTGGTTGCTATAATCTTCCGATTATATTTATCAAGACGTATGACTCTACAAAACGAGTCATGCAATAACACACGGGGATATACCTCTTTTATCCTCAGTGGTCCCTGAGGTCAACTAATGACAGATCGCGTTGTGGTCACGGGCATCGGCCTCGTAACACCAGTAGGATTGAATAGTGAATCCACTTGGAATAGCTTGGTCGAAGGAAGGTCGGGAATCGACTATATCTCCCTATTTGATGCTGAAGGATACGAGTCTAGGATCGCCGGTGAAGTAGACAATTTTGACGCAAGTGCAGCACTGGGGCGCAAAGAAGCGAAACGACTAGACAGATTCTCTCAGTTTGCATGTGTCGCTGCGTTAGAGGCATTGGAACACGCTAATCTGAATATGGAGAAAGAAGATGCAGACCGAGTCGGAGTCTTAATCGGCAGTGGTGTAGGTGGGATCATTACCATATCTGACCAGCATAAAATTCTTCTAAAAAGAGGTCCGAAGCGGGTCAGTCCGTTCTTAGTCCCAATGATGCTCGGCGATATGGCCTCAGGCCAGGTCTCCATGATGATTGGAGCTAAAGGCCCTAACTTCTCAACAGTTTCTGCATGCGCCACTGGCGCAGATTCGATAGGTGAAGCACTCGAAATGATTCGAAGAGGACGCGCAGACGTCGTTATAGCTGGCGGAACCGAAGCGGCTATATGCGAAATCGGAGTTGCAGGATTCAATTCTTGTATGGCCCTCTCGACACGCAATGAAGATCCGCAAGGAGCTTCTCGCCCATTTGATTCTGATCGCGACGGATTTGTGTTGGGAGAAGGTGCAGGCCTACTCGTACTGGAATCTCTAGAACATGCCGAGAAACGCGGGGCAAATATTCTTGCGGAAATGAGCGGATACGGTGCATCAAGTGACGCACATCACGTAACCCAACCTCACCCCGATGGAGAAGGTGCTGCACGGGCTATGAAATGGGCTATCGAAGATGCTGGTATTACCCCGGATAAAGTCGACTACATTAACGCACATGGAACCTCTACCCCGCTAAATGACAAATATGAAACTATTGCTATGAAAAGAATGTACGGGGACCATGCGTACAATCTAGCAATAAGTTCCACCAAATCTATGACAGGGCACTTGCTGGGTGCAGCCGGTGCCATAGAAGCAGCATTTACCGTTCTCGCAATCAAAAACGATATTGTCCCCCCTACTATCAACATCGAAAATCCCGATCCTGACTGCGACCTGAACTACATACCGAATACGGCAAAAAAACAACCGGTAAACGTAGCGATGTCGAATTCGCTAGGCTTTGGTGGCCACAACGCCAGTTTAGTTTTCGAACGCTTCGCGCAATAATCGGTCAGGTTCAGGTGTAAACGGTGAGCCTTCAGAGAAAATGGCAGATTGCAGAACCTCCGCCACCAGGATTTCGACTTGATTTAGGATTTCAAACATCTGGAATTAGAGGTCCACTGCCCGCTCGATTACTTTGGAATCGAGGAGTAAGAAACGATAAAGATGCAGCACAATACTTTGCATCTGGTCTCGACGACTTTTTAGACCCGATGGAATTACCCGACATGGGACTAGCGGTGGATCGTATCTCCAAAGCCCTGAGCGACAGCGAAACCATTGGAGTGTTCGGTGATTTCGATGTAGACGGCCTTACCGGGACAGCCATACTGCTCCGAATAATTCGGTCGCTAGGTGGTAAAGCCATTCCATACATCCCAAATCGAGAAATCGATGGACATGGGATGTCTAAGCAGGCAATTGATTCATTTCATAACGCTGGGGTAAACCTAATTGTCACGGTTGACACAGGCTCAACAGCTATAGCTGAAGTTGCACACGCCAAACAATTTGGTATAGATACCGTGATCACTGATCACCACCTTATGGAAACTGAACGCCCAGACGCTGTAGCCATCGTCAATCCCCATATTGGGTCAAAAGAAGCAGTGGGATATTCCGGCGCTGGTGTAGCTTTTAAAGTTGCACAAGCCCTTTCCAAGAACGCCGGAAGTAAGTTTCCTCAAGAACTTTTACCCTTGGCTGCATTAGGGACGATCGCCGATATTGTTCCCTTGGTCTCTGAAAATCGAGCCCTAGTCAGAGAAGGGTTAAAAGCATTAGGGCAGACTGAACTGGCCGGGCTGAGGGCATTGCTAGACATTTCACGCCCGCCTGGAGCTTCTGGACGACCGACAGCAGAACTGGTCTCGTTTTATATCGCTCCGAGATTGAACGCACCTGGTCGTATGGGTGATGCAGAACCCAGCTTAGAACTGTTAACCACCAACGATGTTTCTGAAGCTCGCGCACTGGCTAGTCGACTAGATGCAGACAACCTCAAACGTCGTTCTTTAAGTGAGCAAGCCTGGGAGCACGCATCAAAACAATTCGATATGAATTCTGATGACCCAATTGTCGCTGTGCGATGTGATGGCTTTGCTATGGGACTACTGGGTCCGCTTGCAGGAAGATTGACCGAACTCACCGGCAAACCTTCGATCGCATATCAAGTTGCAGACGGATTATCGCGGGCATCTTGTCGTTCTAATGAATCATTGGACCTGCATAGAGCATTGTCAAATCATGCAGACAAGTTCGAACGATTCGGAGGGCACGCGCGAGCTGCAGGCTTCTCTATAAACATGGAACTCATGTCAAGTTTGCTGGACGATATTCGCAAAAGCACTGCATTGAGTGCTTTAAACGCACCGATGATGCCTGCGCTATGCGCCGACGCTGAAATCAAATTAGAAGACCTCACCGTTTCCACCTGGAACTTCATTTCATCAATGGAACCATTTGGAGAGGGCAACCGACAGCCATTACTTGTGACTTATGGTGCAGTACCGCTGGATGTACGTACAGTCGGAGCCGGCGGCAAACATTTAAAGATCAGCTTTGAATCAAATGGTCAGCGAATAGACTCTATTGGATTTGGGCTGGGTGACCATCCACTTGGGACAGGATTATTAGATATCGCTTTTCAGCTTCGATCTGAAATATGGCAAGGTAAAACTCGACATCAACTGGGCTTAATAGACATTAGGCCATCTGAGTAAAGATTTAGTCGGTCAATTAGGTTCTGGCCTGTTGACGCTGCCGATCTCGTTTGCGCCTACCAGCACCGCGATTATCGTTATCCCCATCGCCATTAATCACGGATTGGCTCCACCGCACCTTCAACACGATATATGGAATGGTAAAAGCAAGAACACCTATTGCAATCAAGTGAGCCTCTTGCAACCCCCAGAACTTGACATCGTCGAGTCGCAAATACTGGATGCCGAATCGGCCGACTGAATACCAGGTTATATAAACCATCCAAAGCGCACCGGCAGGTTGCAATTTACCTTTGAGCTTTGTGATTACGAAAAGCCCAATCATATTCCAAATAATTTCATACACCACGGCCGGATGCACAGGTCTTTCAGGATCACCAAAAAACCGTTCAGCGCCTATCCGCGCAGGACTATCAGGATGGGTGAAATACCAGCCCCAACCGGCATCCAAAGCCCTTGACCAATGTTCCCCGTTAATAATGTCGCCCAACCGACCTATTGTTTGACCCACAAACATTGCAGGCGCCGCTATATCCATCAATCTTCCAACCGGCGCCTTAGAAAAGCGAGCGTAGGCAGCCCCACCTAACCATCCACCAAGAATTCCACCCCACAGCCCAATACCACCAGTCCATATAGCTAATATGCGACCAGGATCATCACCATAAATATTCCAGTTATCCACAACATGGACAAGACGAGCTCCAATAATTCCGCCTACGATTCCAAAAATCGCAGTGTTATAGACCATGTCTTGGTCCAGGTTGCCTTTTACGGCGGCCTTGCCAACCATCCATATGGCTACGGCTACGCCAACAAAACTTAATAAGCCGTGCCAGCTTAAAGCAAAGCTACCTCCCGCAACGAGATTGGGATTGAAAGGAATTTCTATTGCTGCGATAGGCATTTAGCGATACTCGTAATTTTATTTATTAGATTGGCGCCAGCATTATGGCTAAGATTCATCCGAATGAAACCCGGTGGAGTTCCTGCTCAACTGGATGAGTGTACGGCGTTTTTAAATATTACGCCCTGTGTTTTTAACCAAATCTGCCTCTCCCATTGGTCTCTAGAGTTTAAGCAGATTCAAAAGAACTGTCGCTAAATACCAGCATATCTGTATTTAGTTGAAAATGCCGAACACATCAGTATTCGATTAAAGTGAACACTCAAGCTCATTTCTAGCAACCAGTCATAAGGTAATACATCCAGTTGTTTACGGAGATTGACACATTTGTAAACCATCTCGCAGTAGAACGCGGGTTATCGGCCAATACACTAGCAGCCTATCGTAACGATCTTTCTGCGCTTGCTAAATTCCAGTGCCCAAAAAACAAACCTGCAATCTCATGGGGTAGCGTGAAAGAGCGTGATATACGGAATTTCCTCGATGATCTGGACAAGCGAGGCTACTCGCTTGCTACAAAATCTAGGAAAATCGCTTCAGCAAAGTCATTTTTTAATTTTTTGAAAAGCGAAGGTATCATTCACAACAACCTCATGGACGAAGTTCGTCAGCCGAGATCTGGTCAAGTTCTTCCAAAAGCACTAAGCATCGAGGAAGTGGATCTACTGCTGAACTTCAAAAGTGAAAAACAATCAACCGAAGATTTACGTGACGGGGTCATGGTCGAGTTAATGTATGCAGCCGGCCTAAGAGTTTCTGAGCTAGTCGGACTGAACGTAAGAGATGTCGATCTTGATGTCGGAAGTGTACGCACCATTGGTAAGGGGTATAAAGAGCGGATAATTCCAATATACGAAACTGCTGTTGAATCTATCAGTGAATATGTAACTATAATCCGCCCTATCCACTCTCAAAGCCAAAAACAAGAAGCCCTTTTCCTGAACCGACGTGGATCTCGATTGACACGGCAAGCAGTCTGGCTTCGATTACGTAAGCTAGCTATTACCGTTGGAATATCAGATAAAATTACACCCCACATGTTGCGGCACAGTTTCGCCACTCACCTACTACACGGCGGCGCTAGCCTGCGACATGTACAGGAATTGCTAGGACATTCAAACATCGCAACTACGCAGATATATACTCATCTAACTGACAAACACATACGTAATGAATATGCGAAGGCTCACCCTAGGGCCTAATCTGGTTTCGGGAGGTCAACATGTCCGTCATCACAATCGAAGGTCGATTAGGAGCTGGCGCCCCGGATCTCGGCCGAATAGTCGCGAGAGAACTGGGCCTGGATTTTATCGATCGCCTATTGCTCGCTGACATCGCTAAACGCGTCGGATCCACCATGAGTGCCCTCTCTGATCAAGAGAGTCGAGTTCCAACACTACCGAACAGATTTGCCCAATCGATTCAACGGATGCTACATCGTTCCGCAGTAGCTGGAATGGGTGGTGACCCTTACTTTGGCCCAGGTATCGAGCACCTTCTAGCCAGACCCTACAGTGAAATGGAAGAGCCGCCTCACACTAACGCTGAAGAGATAGATGAACAACATTTCATAGATACCGCTATTGAAGTTATAACGGATCTGGCAGAAATCGGAAACGTGGTTATTCTAGGCCGAGGTGGCGCTGCGATATTACGCGACAACCCAAAAGTACTACGGGTGGGGGTGGTTGCAAAATTAGAGGATCGTGCGTCACGTGTACAACAGCAGATGCGCCTGACATCGGTAGAAGAGGCAGCATCAACTATCGAGCACACCGATAAAGCACAACATCGATACTTTGAGCGTGCATTTGAATCAAGTCCAATCGATCCGTTCTTGTATCATTTCATGTGGAACACATCTGATGTGTCATTGGAATATGCAGCACAAGTTACAGTAGATGCAGCTAAAGTCATGTCGGACAAAGGGTTGAAATGGAAAGATCAAACGGTTGCTAGCGCTCCAAATTCAACCTCTGAATAACACAAATAAAGCCACCCTTACAAAATGCCCAAAAATAATCGAAAGTCCAAATCGCGAAAAACTCGTCGCTCAAGTACACCCAACGTGTTCGTACAAAATCGAAATACAGACGACGATAAGCGCACTCAAAATAACCCCGCCGCTACCTTAGATACTGTGCCTACGCGCACCAGTGGAAGGGTCGAACGAGCGACTCGAAACGCTAGCGTCAGGTCTGAAATTTATACAAGGTCGCAATCTGCCGAACTAAAAAAACTAGGAATATTAAGCCTCGGGATTATCGTCACTTTGAGTGTACTGACGTTCGTTCTTTAATTTGTCGCTGGCGACTAACGACTAATGGTAATGCTATTCGCCAATATCAATCATGAACCAAGTCGCCTTTTTTTCCATTGCCAGCAAACACAAGAAGATTTTCCACACGGCTAGCAGCAGTTCCTCTAGAGCCAGGGGTCTATCTTCACCGCGATGCAGGTGGAAAAGTCCTTTATGTCGGAAAATCAGCATCACTTCGTGATCGATTGAGATCATATTTTGGTTCAAAAAAGAACCTTGATCCCAAATCTGTTGAACTTGTCAGTCGAATCGATGACTTCGAATATATCGTCACAGCATCAGAGCAAGAAGCGTTACTACTTGAAAACTCTTTAATCAAAGAACATAAGCCCAAGTACAACATCCGACTGAAAGACGACAAAACGTATCCATATATAAAGGTCGACCTGGCAGAGGATTTCCCAAGAATTTACGTAACGCGTAGGACTGCTAACGATGGAGCCCGGTATTTCGGTCCGTTCGCGTCGGCTGGAAGCGTCAGAAAAACACTGGATTTACTAAAGCGACTATTTCCATATCGATCATGCACCAAAACCATCACCGGCAATGACAGTCGACCATGCCTTGAGTACCACATCAAAAGATGTGTTGCTCCATGCACAGGTTATGCGTCGAAAAACGATTATTCTGAAGTCATCGCTCAAGTAGTGATGTTTTTAGAGGGAAACA
>RQOU01000108.1 GCA_008373165.1 SAR202 cluster bacterium
GAAGACCATTGGGAAAGTTTCGGCTCTGATGTCCCACTTGGTCGAATAGGAGAGGCAAAAGAAGCTGGTGAAGTGATTTGCTTCCTAGCATCAGCCAGGGCAAGTTATATCACGGGGACGGCCATCAACGTAGACGGCGGTGCTGCTCCGGTAGTCTAGGCAGGACATCTTCATAATTCGTTAGCCTACCCCCTCAAAAGCATAACTTTGATAAGAATAAGTATCAGCAACTCGCGGTGATTAGGTTAAAGAGAGAATTATCAGAACCGATCTACGACAGAAAATCCACAGCCGAACGTACAAACACTTCTACACCTAGCGATAAACAATCCTCGTTCCAATCGAATCTAGCGTTGTGATGTCCTTCGATCCCACGAGATGAAACGGTCGCATTGTCATGTGCCGCTCCGAGGAGAAAATACACACCGGGTACACGGTCATTGAACTCAGCCATGTCATCTCCAACACTGACCGGTTCCCACTCTTTGGCATTGCCTTCTCCCACCACCAAACTTGCATGGCGAGTGACCCAACTTGCAACCTCGGGATCATTGATGACGGGCGGAGCTCCGTGAATACGCTCAAACGTAGAGGAGGCGCGCATCGCCGTCGCAACCGTGCTAGAAATGCGTTCAAGAGATTGCATAATCTGGAGACGAGTGTCAGAGGTATACGCTCTTACCGTTCCTTCGACAGTCACATTATCCGCGATTACATTTGGAGCTGATCCACCGTGTATTTGACCAAAGGTCAGTACGCCCATTTCATTTGGTGGGACTTCACGACTGACAACAGTTTGGGAAGTAGTAATTATCTCGGCAATGGCAGCTACCGGATCGATTGCCATGTGCGGCATAGCCCCATGACCTCCTTTGCCATGAACGGTAAGGCGAAATTGGTCGGCGCTAGCAAAAACCGTTGAACGATTCACACCAATAACTCCCGTGGGAATTTGGTTCCACAGGTGTGTGCCCAGAACGCGATCGGCAGGGTATCTATCAAATAGGCCGTCATCAATCATAGCGAGAGCACCCATGACAACCTCTTCAGCTGGCTGAAAAACAAATATTACCGTTCCAGCCAGTTGATCTTTCATTTCTGAAAGTATCTCAGCCGCGGTGATCGCCATAGTGATATGCCCGTCATGGCCGCAGGCATGCATATGGCCATTCGTAGACGCGAAATCTAATCCAGTTAGCTCAGTGATAGGCAACCCATCAATGTCAGCTCGAATCATCAGAGTGCGGCCGGGTTTGGCTCCCTTCAAGACACCAACCAAACCAGTTTTCCCAATTCCAGTTTCAACCTCAAGTCCTGCATTAACCAGACGATCGGCGATAGCCGCAGCGGTCTCATTTTCCTCAAATCCAAGCTCGGGAATTGCATGAAATTGCCGGCGGGTCTTGATTATGTCGTCTGCACGCGCCGCCACTAGGCTGGAAATAGATTCTGAGGTCATAACCTGAATCATACTCTGGTACGTTCGTAAATCGCTACACCAGATTTGTCTTCTTACCGGGGAGCACCTAAATATTAACTTGTTGGTGATTATGAAATCGATCGCGCAGACACAATAATCAGTCGGCGATTACCAAACCTGCAATTCCATAGAAAACAAAGTGAAGATCAAGTAAACACCCCCTCACGGGCAGCACTTGAATCGAGTCCGCGCCTCTGAAATGCTACCTGACCTGCTAACACATTCTCATTTTTACCAAGCCACTTCGCCAGTGGAGCTGCCTGTAGGCCACGACCATAGGAATAGGTCAATTCCCATGGAATACGTTCGCTATTAGCGATCTTGTTAATCTCGTCAAGATTCACAACAGATTCTTCATCTCCCTGCCCACCTGAAAGAAAAGCTACCCCAGGAACCTCAGCGGGAACAGTCTCCAACAAACAGTCGATCGTTTGCCTGGCCACCTCAGTTGATGACGCTCGATTGGATGCATCAGAACCAGAAATTACCATGTTCGGCTTAAGAACTATCCCACTAAGGTCCACACTCTGTGCAACCAACTCTTCAAAAACCACTGTCAAAGACCGTTTAGTAGCTAATAGGCAATCATCAATGTTGTGTACACCATCCATCAATATCTCGGGTTCAACAATAGGAACCAGACCTTGCTCTTGACAAAGAATCGCGTACCGACCGAGTGCATGCGCATTCGTATGAATAGCATAGTCCGATGGTCGTCCGTCACCCACAGTTAGCAAAGCACGCCATTTAGCAAATCTAGCGCCCATTGAATAGTAGTCAGCTAACCGATCACGAATACCATCAAGACCTTCTGTAATGAACTCCCCTGGCGCACCGGCAAGATCATGAGTTGACTTGTCAACCTTAATGCCGGACAGAATGTCGCTCATAGCCAATAGTTCGACAAATCTTTTACCGGAATCATCCGACTGACGGATAGTCTCGTCGTACATGATGACGCCAGAAATGAAATCGCCTATACCTTGAGTCTGAAACAGAAGCTGGCGCCATTGCCGACGTGACTCTGGCGTAGACGCAACATTTATGCTGTCGAGTCGCTTGGACATAGTCGCGTTACTTTCGTCCGCCGCCAGAATACCTTTATTCCGAGCAACCATCTTCCGAGCTATAGCATGCAGTTCAGCCGTGACCATCAAGGGGTTTCCTAATGTTTACTTTCGATAAGCGTATTAACTCAATTTATATGCAACACTAACGTCAGGCAACAAACTTTAGGTAATAACGCTTAACCAGAAATCCGCAATGAGCTTAAGGATGTACAGCCTGACTACACGCCACCCTCATATCTAGCCAACCAAAATCACTAAAACCGAGATTACAGGTCGGTTACATCGCCCCGTGCTGTTTAAACAATTGCGCAAGCAATGCGATCCCCTCGGCATTTTTTTCTACCGATTCGAATGCAAAACACAATCGTGCGCAATTATTCCCAATCCGACCAGAAGCATCGGCTTCGAAGTTAGGCCCTGCCACATAACCGACCCCTTGCTCGAATACCTCGTCACGAATACTCGCAATATCAGATGCTTCAGGCATTTCAAGCCAAACATAACAACCGCCCTCCGGTACCGACCAGGTAGCACCGGAGTCACCAAAATGTTCTTCTAACGCCGAAACCATTGAGTTGCACTTAGCCTTCAACATCGGATTGAAATTATCTCGGTGTGAATCTAAATCGCTTTTTAGGAAACCTTCAATCGCTACTGATGCAAATTGATTTGGGCCACTGCCAATCTTAAAACTAAGCGCCCTTCTCATAAGATCTGGTGCACAGGTAAAGTACCCCAACCTTAAGCCAGGTGCCAACAACTTTGAATATGAGGCTACATAAACAACGATCCCCGAATCGTCTAAAGCACGAAATGCTGGCTGAACATCTCCCTGATAGCGCAGGTCAACATAGCAATCGTCCTCAAGTATGGGCATGTTGTGCTTGTGGGCAATTTTCAGAATCGCCTTCCTGCGATCCGCTGAAAGAGTCGATCCGGTGGGATTCTGATGCTCGGGAATCGTATATAGATATTTTGGTTTTTCACCATTAGCAACTAATTGAGTGATCTGATCGTCTAATGCCTCCGGAATAATGCCACCCTCATCTATTTCTACACCCCTGATATCGGCTCCGAATCGGCGCAGTTGGTTGGTAGTTCCCATGTAAACGAACTTCTCAGCCAATACGATATCGCCTTCGTTCGTAAGAGCTTGTATAACAAGACCGATTGCCTCACCTGAACCATTGGTCAACGCTATCTCTTCAGGAGAAACTGCAAAACCACGATCTGCTGCCAACTTACGAGCCGTAAACTCACGTAGCTCTAACGCTCCCAACTGCTGAGGATAGTAAGCCATCTCAGCTAAAACTTTTTCACTGTCTGAATCAACAGCGGTCTGAAGTGCCTGAATCAGGCCGTCCATTGGAAGAGTCTCCGGTGCTGGGTACGCAACAGCAAAATCGTACTTTGCGTGGGCTACAGGGTTCAGAGGTGTATCTGTCGAGGTCTCTGAGAAAAGAGTGTCGTAACTAAACGTTTCCACCATTTTTTTAGATCCTAATCAAGGTATTGCCATCGTTGTGTCATATTATTCGAACGGATGAAGCTTACTGCTGGTCTGAATGATCCGCAAAATTAATACGCCACTATAAAGCTGATATACACTGCACCAACCGACAAAATAGGTTGTTAATTACCGAATTGTCTCATCTCGGTCAGGAGGTTTCCCCATGCGTGGACTGGCATTTCACGGAAATAGCGTTGCTGAGGTTATAGATTATCCCGACGTCAGCCCTCGTGCAGAGCAAGTTTTAATCAAACTCCGTTCTTCAGGTTTATGCGGATCAGATTTTAGCCGTTATCGAGCGAAAGGCCCAAATGAACACGGTGGCCAACTCATACGACCGGGACACGAACCATGCGGAGAAATTGTAGCTCTAGGGCCTAATGTAAAGGGATTGAAAGTCGGAAGTCGAATAATTCAACACCACTATGAAGGATGCCGAGAATGCGAATTCTGCCTTACCGGTTGGCAACAACTTTGCGAAGTGGTCGATAAGAAAGAATATTACGGAGGTTCGATGCATGGAGGACACGGAGATTACATGGTTGTTCATCAATCCACATGCGTCGCTTTGCCCGATGAGCTTGATTTCGAGGTAGGTGCTTATCTAGCTTGTGGAGCTACTACAGCCTTTCAAGCATTGAAGAAGCTTAATATTTCAGGAAGAGATGTGTTAGCGGTATTCGGGCAGGGACCAGTCGGACTTGCCGCAACGATGTTCGGGGCAGAAATGGGAGCCCGTATCATCGCCGTTGATATTTCACCAGAACGACTAACAATGGCAGCCGATTCGGGAGCTTGGGCAACAGTTGACGCATCAGATAACAATTCAACTGACCAAATAAAAGACCTGACACATGGTAAAGGGGCAGAC
>RQOU01000109.1 GCA_008373165.1 SAR202 cluster bacterium
AATTCCTCTATTGTGGAATGCGTTTCGTTTAACAAATGGCACTGGAAACGAAAAGTTAAAAACCCATGTGGCAGGCCTTGCTTTGCCTACGCCAATCGGTATGGCTGCAGGGTTCGACAAAGACTGCAATGTCCTAAGGTCCTTATTGAATCTAGGCTTTGGTTTTGTAACGGGCGGGACTATCACCCTGGCTTCAAGGCCAGGAAATCCGAAGCCGCGTGTTATCAGACTACCCAATGAAAAAGCACTAATTAATTCCATGGGCTTCCCGGGGCGAGGTCTAGAACCAGCCATAAAGCGTCTGCAACGATCTCAGCGAGTGAAAGAACGTATTTTCGTAAGTATCGCGGGAACAATCGAGGATGAAATCTTTGATTGCCTCCATCGGGTGCAATCACTGGCTGCAGGGATTGAACTCAATATAAGCAGTCCCAACACAGCTGGATTACGCATATTCCATGAAACAGGCAGACTACGAGGATTGATCGAGGCTCTGGCGGCCGAAAAAAATGTTCCATTATTCGTAAAACTGCCTCCATGGTCTCGAGGCGATGATGATCGTAGAGAAATATTGAAATTAGCGGAAACAGCGATCAATTCGGGAGCAGATGGGCTGATCGTTGCAAATACCCGACCAATAGAAAGTAATCGATTAAAAGTTGGTCGTGGTGGGTTGAGTGGCGAACCATTATTTGAAAACACTGAGTTGATGATCGCTGATGTACAGGCCATGACACATGGAAACACAGGCATTATTGCCTGCGGAGGAGTTTCAACATCTACGCAAGTTTGGAAGCTTCTTGCTTCCGGTGCGAGCGCAGTGCAGTTGTACACCTCATTCATCTACGAAGGCCCTGGACTACCAGCCCGATTGAACAAAGGGCTCGCCAAGCTTATGGCCACTGCGGGCATCACCTCTATCGACGAAATCTCTGGAGCACCACCAACTGTCAAATAACGCCTTACTTGGTTTTTGAATCCATCAGGGCCAAAACTTCTGTTTTAGATCCCATCGCCTCTTGAGCACCATCTCTAGAAACACAAATCGCACCTGATGCCATCCCTAGCCAAGCAGCGTCAAGTAAATCCATCCCCGATGCTATTCCTACACCCAATCCTCCGTTGAACGCATCACCAGCGGCGACGCTGGCGACAACTGGAACGTCGAACGGATCTAATAATTCAGATATTCCATAAGACTCAATCCAAGCACCTTGATCGCCAAGTGTGACGATCACCGTTTCTGTCCCCAGATTACGAATCGCTGAAGCAGCGGATCTGGCGGAAACGGCATCTGTTACCTCAATACCCGACATGGTAGAGGCCTCTCCCTGATTTGGAGTAAGCACAGTAACTGAATCATAAAATCCATCAGGAACCTGACGAACAGGCGCCGGATCAAGAACAACCACCACCCCGGCTCTCGCGGCGGCATCAATTGCAGCTTTGGTCGCAGGTAAAGGGATCTCCTGTTGGCACAACAACACTCCTGTAGTCGAAAGAGCGCCCCTAACATCAAAAGATTGTTGCCGATCGCACAAACCATTTGCGCCGTAAACCGGATTCACATGATTCTCACCATCCGGAAGAATAAAGATTGCGGCAATGCCCGAGGCGATGCCAACAGTTTTACGCAGCAACGAGATATCGACGCCCTCATGCTTTAAGAAGAGACCCATCTGTTCTCCAAAGGCATCGTCCCCGACGCGTCCAACCATTTTTACTGAGCCGGGGCTTTCAGCAATCCGTGCCGCTGCAACCGCTTGATTGCCTCCCTTACCGCCGGGAGTCGTGTAGAAACGTGTTCCTTCTGCCGTTTCACCCGGCCCGGCCAACCTTGGCGTTTCAACAATCAAATCCATATTTAAACCGCCGAGCACTATTACGTCTTTCAAGAAAACCCACTCCCACGTGAAAATAAAAACAAATATTTAATTGGTATCTCCATTTGGCGGGCCAAATCTATCACCTGCAGTTAACTCCCTGAGAAATTGAACCAAGCCTCCATTCTCGGGACTTCCAATTAACTGGTCAGCACTTCGAATCACATCATCATGCCCACCCTTAATGGCCACCCCCAAACCTGCCCATTCGATCATAGATTGATCCCCTTTGCCATCACCGACCGCAATTACAGAAGTTTGATCAACTCCAAGTGACTCAGCCAAATGCGCTAACGCTAGATCTTTACCGGCGCCAACAGACTGTATTTCACAAAACATCGGTAAAGAGTGCGTCACCAACGCAGATTCATTCAATTCCGATTTGAGTTTAGTTACAAGTGGTCCCACCACATCCGGATCGCCGACGCCGACAATCGCTGTAGGCATACGGTCGGCCATCGATAAAAGAGAATCTATATCTCGGATCTCAATCCCCATCCTCTCCCCATAGCCGTCGGTCCACGAGGTCCGCTGTTCCACCCATACTTCATCACCCAAAAACATCATGACTTCTGGTGTAGCCGAAGTTAAACACTCTATCGACCGTCGAGCAATATGCTCATCGAGTCGAATATGACGAATCACCGACTCAGAAATCTGGTCAAAAGTCATCGCTCCTTGGAAACAAATGACGGGGCCAAGCGCACCAGACTGTTCAGCTACTCGCAAGGCTGGAACCAGCGTTCTACCAGTCGCAATAGATACCACAACACCCAATCTTTGTACATCTGAAATAGCCTTAACTAGATCCGGTTGCACGACCCGATCTTCACCGATCATTGTGCCGTCAATATCAAGAGCTACCAACGAGTAAGTTTCGATATCTTCCTGCCTTACTTTCTCCGATATCACAAAAGCCACTTATGCAAAATTAATTTCGAACTCTTGTAATGTTACTGATCAGTTCTCCTACCTCAGTAGCATCAGTTCAGGTTGTGGCACAATTTTGTGACTAATCCCTAATCCGAGTGCCTCAGATTGCGCAAAAATGCCGGCCACGCTATTAACGTTAAAGTTGTCAGGATCAGTCCGGTTACAGCTATTGCCGTCACTGCATTATTTGCACCCCAAATAACAGCCAAGCTACCAACTATCAATGCGCCAAAAGGACCTGTCCCAATTGCCGCAGCCAAAACACCTAGAACCCGTCCTCTAATCTCTATCGGCGCGGACGTGATAACAATGATGCTCTGCATCGTCGCGAAACCAGACATAGAAAAACCGCCGATCACCATAATCGGCAACGTCATCCAAAACGATGGTGATAACGAAAACAAAAGAATCGCTATTAAAAAGCCAATCGAGCCAAACGCATAAACGCGGGTATAACCTGAGGGGCGTGCTTTTAATGCGATCATCAATGATCCTATGGTCGCGCCCAATCCTTCAGTAGCCAGAAGTATTCCAACTAATAAGGGCCCAACTTGCAAAGTTTCAGATCCAATGACCGGAACCATGTGTTGATAGGGAAAACCAAACAAATTCATCACCATCGTGATAATAATTGTGACGAAAATGATACGGTCAGCTCGAACATGCCTGAGCCCTGCTGAGAGGTTCGCAAAATAACCTGAGTTCACAGCCGGCCCCTGCAATGGAGCCACCACGTATGACATGGAAAATGCCAATACTGCTCCCATTCCAAATAGAACTGCCCCAGAAAAATATGCCGCCTGCACACCGATTGTCGCTAGAAAAGCACCAGCGCCAACGGGTCCAATCACACGTGAAAAATTACTGGTCGCCATGTCTATACCGATGGCGGTTGAAATCGCATCTGAATCCACTACGTCACCAATCATTGCCCTGCGCACAACATAATCCGTCGACCCGACAAGTCCGGCCACAGTAGCTCCAATACAAATGTGCCACAGTTCTATATCCCCGCTGACCACTAAAAGGCCCATAACGGTGTAAACACAGGCAAGTATTGCCATTGCCGAACCCATCAAAATCTTGCGATTCATCCGATCAGCAATCAAACCAACAACTGGACCAAATATGAACATAGGAACCAACCGCAAGAAACCAACCACGCCCACCCAAAACGGTGAACCTGTAAGTTCAAAGACGAAAATACCTAAGGCAACAGTTTCCAACCAGTGCATCGTCCTGGACAGTAGGCCAATGCCCCATAGACGACGATAATTAGGGTTAGAAATTACCATCCCAACACGTTGATCTAGTGGCTTTTGCTGAAGGCCATTACTTTCCATTAAATTGAAAACCGCTTTGCAAGAGAGATACTTAAATCTCGGTGAAAAGCCTGAGGGGCATTCAGGTCAGAACCACCATAGGCAGGATCCCAGATCCCAACTTCCGACTCTCGTGCTTGCAATTGCATTTGTTTCAGATAATTGTCATACCGGACATTGGGCAGTTCTGTTTCAATAGTTGCCAATCCATTCAACATCAAGGCTGCGTTAATCATGATATTTTCAAAGAAAACGTATCGTAAAAGTCGACCTTGAGAATCGCGTTCCAGCTGATCGGACTCAAGCATTACCGATTTCCCCTCAATCCAACTCTGAACCACCTCGCGTGAAAAGTCGAAAAACGGGTCTCGAAAATCCAAAGCCTTTATACCAATCAGTCGAACGGTTTGTTCTCCTTGCCCATCGTCGATGATGATCGTCCGCCCGTCAATCACACGCAAAACATTAGCTGCAACGCGTTCAGGCTCCAACGAACGCTCCTGTTGAGACCCTCCAAGCAGCGGACCAATTATCCCAAGAGCCATTGAGCCCAATATCACCAAAGACACCATCACAATCACGGTTTTCCAAACAATACTGCCACCATATATACCCTCCCGACCCTGATCTGATTCGTAACCGTCCCAGGAGCGGTCAATATCCCGTTGAGATGGACCATGTACATCATCAATGGGCTCAGGCTCATTATCTTTATTATCGTCTGGCGGGTTTTGCATAATATTCTGTTGAAAATTAATAGCTACTGATCAAACAGATGTAATTGACCATCGGCGTATTGAGATTTTGCAATCGATATCGGTGTGATCACACTAGGGGAATCATGTTTATATGAGTTAACTTCGGCAGAAACCGGATGCGCTCTTAACAAATTCTCTGATACTGGTATCAACAAAGATCTCAGGCGATCCGGGTCAGTAATCGTGGGCTCAAGCCAAATGGGAAGAGATTGACTGTCAAGAATCATGGGCATTCGATCGTGTATTGATGACATAAACGCATTTGATGGTGTTGTAACTATCGCACAAGAGTCAATTTTCTCGCCGCGTTTATTTATCCAAGAATCGTACAAAGCTGCGAATTGAAAAATCTCATCTTCCTTGGGCGTAATATACATCGGATGTTTAAAATCACCTGTTTTTTTCCACTCAAAAAATCCATTTGCCAGGACGATTCCTCTCTTACGTCCTAACGAGTATCTCCAGATTGCAGATCCCGCAACCCGATCATCCCGGGCATTGAAAGTATTTCGGTACATTTTTTCATTTTTGGACCAACTGGGAATAAGCCCCCAGCGCATTGGCTTCGCGACAAGCCGTCCACTTTCATTGAAAACAACCACGACATCTTGAGTGGGTCGAATATTAAATCGACTGCGAAGATCTGGGCGCTGGTCAACCAAATCGCTCACGACAGCGCGCCAATTAAACCCAGCCTCCAAGCGGTCTGGATGGTCCTCGGAGTACACATAGACGAAGGCACCACACATACGATCAATTTAACGCCGGGTTCATACATAGGGGATCCCTACGAGCTGAATGCAGCATCTCTCCATGAGTAAAGGGGTTCCCAATCGATTACTTCTTTGACGTTCTTAGTTGAAATAGGAGCTTCAAAATCCTCAAATTCTTTTTTCAGTGGAACATCAGGGTATACCGTTTTAATGGCCTCCATGGTTGGAACGTCGAGCATCGTATCTTTGGCGTTTAGGAAAAATCGATGGTGACCATTCCAATTTTCGTTGACCACCGCCTTGACGCATGCTCGGGCAGCATCTCGGATATGTAAATAAGTCCAGAACCCCTGGCAACGTACCCATGGATCATTGATTGGGTTCGCCCGTAAATACCTGAAGTAACCATCGTCCCACATCCCATTAAACCGCATACTCGCTATAGCCATCCAAGGTGAGCGACGAGAAAAAGCTTCACCGATCTCTTCACCTAACCACTTCGCAATCGAATAAGGGTCTTCAGACCTGGTATAAACATTCTCATCCAACGGGAAATACTCGGGAGGCTTAACTTCTTTTGGTTCCCATCGTGCTGCAGTTCCCATAGCGCCAACAGCGTTGTATGAAGAACCTAAGGCTACTCTCTTTACCTTAAGTTGTTCAGCAGCTCGACATACATTCCACATAGACATCGTATTTGTTCGCACAACATCTTCTTCAACATAATGTGCGGCACTAGGACGAGATGCCAATGAGATAACCCCATCACATCCATCCATAGCCGAAATAACCTGACCATAGTCAGATATCTCAACTTCAAAAAAAGTAGGAATCTGTGCCCAGTTTTTTCGCATTTCTATAGCCACATCAGCACTAGCGAGCTGCCCAGTCGTACCGCTGTGACCGAGGTTGCTTGTCATTCGAAATTTGTCAGCATTGATCACCTCATGACCTAACTTATAAAGTTCGTCAATGACGTAGTGGCCAACAATCCCCGAACCACCAGTTACCAGTACTTTCATCTCTTTATTTCCTAATAATTAGAATTCACGGCTTTAACGGTTATACGCGAGTCGAGCTCGCTGTAACGAGCTCGACTTAATCTACAGTTTTTCTTGAACCATTAATGCATCT
>RQOU01000110.1 GCA_008373165.1 SAR202 cluster bacterium
TACTACTATTCGCGATCTCGGATCACGAAACGAAGTTGCCTTCTCGGTCCGAGAGATGATCAACGACGGCCACGTTCCGGGACCAAGATTATTACTGGCTGGCACCCCCATCACTATTACAGCCGGACACTGTTGGTTCTTCGGTACTGAGGCTGATACAGAAGATCAAGTTCGACAAGCAGTTCGAACACAGGTGAAACTTGGCGCAAACGTAATCAAGATGATGGCAACGGGAGGAATGTTCACACCGACAGCAAACCCAAGGAAACCACAATATTCCGTTAATGCTTTAAAAGCCGCTGTTGAAGAGGCACACAGGGTAAATATTCCTATTGTGACTCATACCCTCTCCGCTCAAGGAGTCAAAAATGTTGTCGAAGCAGGTGTAGATCACCTCATCCATTCACGGTGGTATCACTCAGATCCCACTCAAGGACTAGATTACGATCCATTAACTGTCGAACAAATGGTTGATAACGGCCAATGGGTAGACCCAACCATCGGACACCATCTATTGGGTCAGGAAGCCAAGGAAAGAGGTGAGCCGGGACCAAGTGATCCGCATTGGTCTGTTTCAAGTACAGTCGTTGAAGAGCACGAACATATCGACACACTGAATAAAATGCATGACGCAGGTATCAGGTTCACAACCGGCCTCGACATGGGTATGCCATACGGCACCCACGATCGATCATGCGCGAATGCCTGGGCTTTCGTTGAAACTCTTGGATGGTCTAACTGGAAAGCGATCCATGCTAATACAGCAGGAACTGCAGAAGCTCTGGGAGTAAACAAAGAAGTCGGAAAACTTAAAAAAGGATACGTCGCCGACATTGCGGTGTTCGAGGGTGATCCATCCAAAGAGATACGTGATATGGACTGCGCCTCGACAGTCGTGAAGTCGGGTCAGGTCGTCAAATTAAATGACAGGGTTCTGGTTTAGCTAACGACCTAAAGCTTTCTTTCCGGCTTCGATCGTCTCAACTATAGAGTCCACATCAAAAACACATCCTCCCCATGTCCCGCCGCTCGCAGATTGAAGAGCAGCCCACAAGCGAGAGTCGTCAGGCAACTGAGGATGCGGTGCTAAGTCACTTGGAATAGAACGCCTCTCCAGCTCATCAGTACCCCAATCAACACCTCTGTCTTCACCACTGATCCCGATAAGGTTCAGTGAACCTGACAGATCCTTTCGATCGATGTTAATTTCAATCAAATCCCCATCTCTGACACGGCCAATCGGGCCTCCCGCAAGTGCTTCTGGGCCAACATGACCAATACAGGCTCCTGTTGATACACCAGAAAATCTTGCATCAGTTATCAGCGCTACATGTTTGCCATATGAAAGATGCTTGAGCGCGGCTGTTAACTGATACACCTCTTCCATACCTGTCCCAAGGGGACCACCACAGGTGACAACCATAATGTCACCTGCCTTAATTTTATGTTCGTCATCTCTAGATTTAATCGCACCCATCGCAGCACGCTCTGATCGAAATACTCGAGCAGGACCAACTTTTCTATACACGCCGTCACTGTCAACAACTGAAGGATCTATTGCAGTGCTTTTGATTACAGAACCTTCGGGTGCAATGTTGCCCCTAGGAAATGTCACGGTACTTGTAAGTTTCTTTTCACTTGCACGATCCGGCGACATGATGACGTCCTCGGGGTCTACCCCATCCACGTCTTTGAGATACTTTCGGACATCATGGCGTCGCTCAGAGTCTTCCCACCAATCAAGGTTCTCATCAAGTGTCTGACCTGTAGCTGTAAGAACATCGGTATTTATAAGACCCAAACTTCGGAGGTGCAGCATCACCTCCGGAACACCACCTGCAGCATACAGCTGGGTAGTAGGGTGACCGACTGGTCCGTTCGGTAAAACATCAACCAATCTGGGTACATCTAAATTAACTCTGTTCCAGTCTTCGACAGTCATACGTTTTCGCCCGGCGGCATGGGCAATCGCTGGCATGTGCAACAACAGGTTCGTTGAACCTCCGCAAGCAGCATGAACCGCCATTGCATTCTCAAAAGCGGCGTCTACCAAGATATCCGTGGACGTTACTCCACGATGTTCCATCATCACTAAAGCACGTGCAGAACGACGTGCGATGTCATGCCAGGCAGGAGTTCCGCTTGGTGAAAGGGCCGAATGGGTTATTGCAAGGCCCAGTGCCTCGGCGACAACCTGTGAAGTACCAGCGGTCCCAAGAAATTGACACCCTCCTCCGGGTGACGCGCATGAACGACACCCAACATCCTGTGCATACTCAAGAGTCACTTCACCTTGAGCAAACCTAGCTCCAATCGATTGAATCTGACCCGTATCCTCTCCGACATTAGGCTTCAGTGTCGTTCCGCCAGGAACGACAACCGCAGGCTGACTTCTAAGTCCAGCCAAAGCCATCATCATCGCAGGCAAGCCCTTATCACAGGAAGCAACCCCCAAAACTCCTCTCACCGTGGGCAATGAGCGGGCAATACGCCTGAAAACCTGCGCTGCATCATTCCGATAAGGAAGTGAATCGAGCATTCCAGTGGTTCCCTGAGTCCTGCCATCACAAGGATCGGAACAAAAAGCTGCAAATGGAACAGATTTCAGTTTTTTTAGTTCTTCAGCCGCGTCGGTAACCATGTCACGCAATTCAAAATGACCTGTGTGCAACCCAAGCGCTATGGGTGAACCATCTTCGTCTTTAATTCCACCAACGGTTGAAAGAATAATGAACTGCTTTCGCATCAACTCTGAAGGATTCCAACCCATTCCGGCATTCTGTGTCATTCCAAAATGATTGCCACTCGGTTCTTCAATAAGAAACTCGGCCGTAAATGGAACGGTCCCCTTAGGACCATCGGCATGGGTTTGGATCTCACGGTTTGCAGGATCCTCTCCAATGCCAAGAATATCGCCGATCGCAACATCGGCCGTATCGTGATCAGGATAAACACGTGAGGTCATTACTAGTTCCTGTCAAATTTGTATTTTTATCTAAAAAAATTCGCGACAAAAAGAATAATACTTCTAACAGCCGCTTCATTACTGTTCTACACACAAACCTTTAGTTGAAAAAGTAACCGTCGTAAGGACGATCGCAAGATATAAGTCACAACAGATAGATCAGAACCTGACAACTTGCACTACAATCCACCCATATCGTCATCAACAGCTGCGACAAGGAACTCAATAATTTGAAAATTACGGATATAAAAAGCCATCTTGTAATGCCAATACCTGGCCTCGCATGGCTGTTCGTAGAAGTCGAAACAGATGAAGGAATAACGGGTCTGGGAGAATGTACAGATTACGCTGTAAATGGACACCTGGTCCGAGGCCTCGAGGCCATAAAACCCTTAGTAATCGGAAGCGACCCAAAAAACATCGAAGAAATCTGGCAGCGTATTTTCCATGTCAACTCGGACTTAAATGGACGCGGCTATATTTCTCATTTAATTAGCGCCATAGACATCGCCTTATGGGACATTAAAGGCAAAGTTCTGGGGGCACCTATTTACGACCTACTGGGAGGTCCTGTCCACGAAAGTGTCCCGCTGTACACCCACGTTCGAGATCTGAGCTATGGCCAGGGCATCGACGTTTTGATACAAGAAGCCAAGCTCACTGTTGAAGCAGGTTATGAGGCAATTAAAACCGACCCTTTTCCAAATCGGCGCACAATGGGTGCAACGCACTACGGCGCAAACATGGTCGAACGCATGGAACCTAAAGCGATTGCCGATGCCGTCGAATGGATGGAAGCTCTAAGAGAAACCGTTGGCCCGAACTACGAAATACTCGTGGACGCTCATGCAAGAATGGACGTTGCTTCAGCTATAAAAGCAGCAAATGCCATAGAGCATGTTGACCTGGTGTGGTTTGAAGAGCCGACACACGTGGAAAATCACAACTCACTTCGCCAAATACGTGAGAACACGAGTGTCCCGCTATGCGTAGGCGAGCGTCACTTTACACGCTGGGACTACGATGAAATCCTCCGCGACAGACTAGTCGATTACATAATGCCCGACATTGCCTGGTGTGGAGGTATCAGTGAGATCCGACGCATCGCTTCTATGGCAGAAACACAATACATAAGGGTAAGTCCCCATGATGCACTCGGCCCGGTGGCAATAGCAGCCTCTTTTCAAGCTTCGATAGCCATTCCAAATTTGTATCGCGAAGAATGCCTACACACATGGTTTGAAACTTTTAAAAAGATCATCACACCAATGTTTGATATTCGAAATGGCTCTATATTCCCTAATGGACGTCCGGGACTCGGGATCGAACTGATACCAGAGGCAATAGACGAATTCAAAATCGATGTCGATTCGCCAGAAGCACAACCAGGATGGTGGAACAATTACATTACAGGCGATACTAAGAAATCTACTGGCGCATGGGCTACTGCAGATAAAGACTAATGCAAGGACCTTTCACAATTGCCTATCCCTTAGACGAAACAACATAACTTTGGAGATTATTTCAACTAATAGTTGCTCCAATAACACCGCATGCCATCGAGCATAAATCTCTCATATATGAAATAAATTCAACCACCACGTCACAAGTAATGAGGAACTCGACAGTTGTCGTATACCCACATATTCGCCGGAAACCCCCTTGATAGAGGGGATGTTGAACGTCGAGACGAGCAATTACTAAGGGATATGGTTTGGCAAGATAACGCCAAATTTCTACCTTTTCACAAACTGAATCCGCTAATACTCAAAAAGCAACAGGCTGAGTTAGCCTGGATCAACAATGAATTTCTGAAGGAATTTCCTGGAGGAACGAGTAACCGGACATTCCTCGGTTTCGACACTGAACGAACTCCTTATTTTGCTGTAGATGTATCTCGGATAGAAAATCCATCTGACATCTTAAAGTTTGCAGAGCAGGTGGATTTTGAGGACGGTCGCTCAGCAGCTGCTTCAATTACCAACGAACAGTCTGGAATATTGGCTCAAGCCCGTTCAAATCTAAACTGGCATATCCAAAACAGATTCTGCTCCGTTTGCGGAACAGAATCCGAGAGTCAACGCGGCGGTCTAATGAGAGAATGCCATAGTTGTAAAACACAACATTTCCCTCGGACTGATCCAGTAGCCATCATGCTTGTTTACAAAGGCGAGCAATGCGTAATGGGGCAAACACTCGCCCGATCAAATTCAACTTTCTACTCCTGCTTGGCTGGGTTTATGGACCAAGGAGAATCAATAGAAGAAGGTGTCAGGCGGGAAGTTAGGGAAGAATCCGGATTAGAAGTCGGAAAAGTGACATACCATTCGTCTCAACCCTGGCCCTTTCCATCTTCCCTCATGATCGGATGTCATGCCGAAGCGATATCCGATGAAATCACATCTGATCCGGGCGAAATGTCAGATGTTAGATGGTTCACCAAAGAAGACGTAAAACTAGCATTGGAAGACAAACTAGACGGCGTTAATATACCGGGCCCTATCGCGATCGCACATCACCTGATCAAAGCATGGGCATATGAAACAAATAAATAGCAAGTATGAGAAATTATCCCTAAAACTAATTTGCCGCTGCCAGCAAAAATCAACTTTAACGTCGTCTTTTGTTAAAGCACTGCTTAAACCAACAACTCTTAGCCTGGTAAAACATCCCTGAACAATCTCAGCATATTTCCACCAGCTATCTTCTCAATTTCAGCAGACGTAAAACCTGATTCTGATAGTGGATCCCACAGATTTGGCAATTCACCTGAATCTTCCAACCCATTTGCCCAAGTCAAATCTTCTTGATCGGTGTTATGCAAATAAGGAACATCCCTAGCAGGATCACCTAAAACCCAATCAGGACCCAACCCAACCACATCGATTCCGCCAACTTCGTACACGTACCGTATCTGACGCACAACGTCACTTATTTCTGCTTGCACACCATTTTGACCAAGTACCAATCTTGAACAAAAATGTATCCCTATCACACCTCCATTTTCCGCCATGTCACGTATCTGGCCGTCCCACAAATTCTGTTGCTTGTCCGCGATAGATCTACCACCAGAATGAGAGTTCAATATCGGTTTAGAAGTAGTTTCTAATGCATCGATAATGGTTTGAGGAGCAGAATGTGAAACATCAACTATCATGCCACGCTCATTCATTATTTCGATCGCTTCTCGTCCAAACTGTGTAAGACCAGGTTGATGGGGATCGTCTTCTTGTGTCTGTGAAGCACCCAATAAATTCGGCATCGCCCAGTTAAATTGAACATGTCGCAAACCCATGGGAAACCAAGCATCGATTAGACCTGTGTGAGAACCGAGAATCTTGCCACCTTCGTTTCCCGCAATAACAGCCAGTTGACCTGCGCTTCGAGCCATCTCAAGATCCGAAAACTTTCGGATGACACGAATCTTATTTTTAGGGTTATCGGCGATGGCATGCAATTTCGTTAACGCATCAAGGCCACGTTGCCTGAAACCATCGTAACTATCATAAGCTTCAAGGTATTTTTGCTTCGTTGGCGCTTCAATCCACGAGTCAAGTGTAAGGTGAAGGATCTTACCGGTAACTCCACCTTGAATATCTCGCAGATAGTCCTCCGCCCGTTGGGTGTGATCGTGTGCAAGATAAACCGGAAAATCAGACATTGTGAGATTATGACTCAAGGTCCAACAAACTAACAAGACCACTATGCCAGTCATATCCAAAAGGTCGACGATTTACATTAATCGCAGGGCTTGACCAGTAGTACAAAACGAGTGAGCGCTGTGGAGCATGAAACTCCTCCAGTGTATTGCCAAAATAATCAGTCATGCGTCCTAGGTACTGACCGGATTCAACGATTTCCCCTTCATTTACTGCGGGATGCCATACGCCGGACATATTCGCATTGATTTGATAGCGTCGGCCTTTTAGGACTTCCTGAGGTGGACGCGCCGGTTCTCCATCAATCATATCCAGCGTTTGCATAGCAGCTATATAGCCTTCTAAATGAGTGGCGATATTTTTTGGAGTAGGAACACCGTTTTTTCCACACTCAACCCATATATTAGAAATCCCTTCTTCCAGAAGAGCCAAACAGAACGGTGGGATCGAAGCTTCATCGCTTCTCGGCTCGATGTATTTGACATCAAACCCACGAGCAAGCGAGAGTGAGTTCTCAATCAAATTCTTAGAACCTTTAATGGGAATTGGAACCCAGGGCATTAAGGCCTGAGCCATCTCTCCCGCGTGGGAATCAATAAGGTAATCTGAGTTTTTTACCACCTCAAAAAGTGTGTCGATCAGTAAATCACTGTATGTCCCATTGGAATTTCCTGGTCGAATAAAATGAACCTCTTTCTGATCAATAGGACTCAACTGCATATTTCGTTCCATGAACGCACGAGTTGAAATCACAGGAATAACAATAAGAGTCCCTGAAAGTTCCATCGGATCTACAGTTGAAATAAGTTTCTGGGCAGCAAGAATCCCCGAATACTCTCCTGCATGCATCCCAGACATTACTGTAAGAAAGGGTCCGGGTTGAGCACCACGTATACGGGCTACGGGCAGTTCAATCAACTCTCCTGAATGATGAATCCGATTAACTAACAGCTGTTCATAACCTGGTTCATCCGACCATGACGATTGAAAATGATCCAGGCTAACTGATTGAGTTATCACCGATCTTTCTCCCTCTTGTATTGGTAGACTTTCGCCTCGACGAATATCAATTGTCGCTTAGTCTGGTATCTCAAATCAAAAGAGAATTTAGTTGAAAATTAAATCAGTCAGATCCGTACGAGTAAGGCTACCGGAGCAAACCAGTAAGGTTAACCCACGTCGCCCGTCATGGAATAAGTCAGCTAAACGAGCTATGCCTATAAATTTATACCCTTGGTTTTCGCGATACCCTAGCGATATGCCCGGAGGCCAACTAGAGGCAGTGTGGGTAAGAGTAGTCGCAGAAGACGGCACATGGGGCCTTGGAGAGTGTGCATTTGGTGAACCAGTATCCGCCTTCATCAACACGGTGATAGCTCCGATTATCGAAGGCCAAAACTGCATGGCAATCGAACACCTAAATGACTTGGTCGTACGGGTCTCTCAGAGGTTTGGAACTTCAGGTACAGCTTCAACCGCAATGAGTGGAGTTGATCTAGCGCTATGGGATCTCAAAGGCAAGATTCTTAATCAACCCGTTTACTCACTTCTAGGTGGACCGGTACGCGAATCTATTACTTGCTATGCAACATCCGACGATTTGGACTGGTCTCAGGAACTCGGTTTCACCAAATTTAAGATCACTAACCCGTCGCACTACTCCGACGGAGAGGCCGGTATCAAGGCTGTGGTAGATCACGTCTCTCAAGCAAGAGAACGCGTGGGTGCAGAACACGACCTAATGATCAATCCGGTGATGTCTTACAACTTCGAGTTCGCCCAGCGACTGCTTGAACATTTGCGACCATACAATCTACGGTGGCTTGAGGAACCATTAGTTCCTACAGACAATGACGGCCTCGCCAGACTACGAAAATCAGCACCATGGGTCGCAATCGCTACGGGCGAGGACCATCACGGTCGACACGCGTTTCTTGACCTGGTTGAAAAACGTGCAGCAGACATCCTGCAGCCTGATCTAAATTGGGGTGGAGGACTAACCGAGGCAATGAAAATACATACAATCGGAGAAATTGCTGGAATCGCTACCATTCCTCACGGCGGAGCCAATAATCCGTTCGGGCAACACTTCGCAATGGCAGCCACCGAATCCCCAATGGCAGAATACTGGTTGGGCACAGATCCGGGTGTGCCGCTCGAAGACACAATCCGTATCCCCGGCACGGCAACACCAGTAAATGGCAAGATAGTTCCATCATCAGACCCCGGTTTCGGCATGCACATTGAACAAGGCGACATCAGCGAATGGGGCACAAGCTGATATGAAAATAAAAAATGTTCGCTGTATACAAATAAACACCCCTGTAATCGAATCCGGTCCCGATACCAGACCCGGATGGAACACCCACGCAATACGATCAAATCCTATTGCAAGATATCCAGAATTTACGCGAGTAGACGGCCATAAGCCAGGCACAACAAAAAAAGCCTGGGTCCAAATTACCGCCGAAGACGGTACGTTTGGTCTAGGATCTTTCGCTCACGGTCAGATCGGCGCATCTTTAATTGACTACTTCATTGCGCCGCTCATAGAAGGAAAAAACGCGCTGGCCATTGAATTAATGAATGATTTGATCTGGCGTTCAAGTGAAGGATTTCAGGGCGGAATTGCAACCGCAGCTCAGAGTGGAGTAGACCTAGCCCTATGGGATCTAAAAGGTAAATTACTTGGCAGGCCCGTTTTCGAACTTATCGGTGGCCCCAGCCGAAAAGCGGTCGAACTGTACGCCACAGGTGACGATCTTGAATGGATGAAAGAACTTGGCTTTAAGCGGTTCAAAATCAGTAACCCATTTTTTTACGAAGAAGGGTCTGAAGGACTCAAAAAGCTTGAAGAGCACGTTGCACAGTCCAGAGAAATAGTAGGTGAAGATGCGGAACTGACATTCAATCCAGTCATGTCGTTCAATACGGATCTAGCACTCCGAGTAGCAGAGCGACTTCGCCCATACAACCTGAGATGGTTTGAAGAACCTCTGCCACCATGGGACCTTGAAGGTTACGTTGAACTAAAACGTGCAATGACATGGACAGCGCTGGCAACAGGCGAGCATCACTATGGACGCAAAAGTTTCCACCAATTGATTTCAGCAAGAGCTGCCGACATCCTCCAGCCCGACATCGAATACACAGGCGGGCTTTCAGAAACCCTGAAGGTATACACAAATGCTGAAGCTGCAGGAATAGAAACTATTACCCACATGGGTGGCAATACCGCATGGGGCCAGCACTTTGCAATGTCTATGCCTGAATCATCTTTGGCAGAGTGGTTTATGCATACAAATATTGGACAGCCTCTTGGCGATAGGCTTTTGCCGGGCGTTTCCACACCTGAAAACGGAACGGTTACTCCATCTGACGCGCCAGGATTCGGGTTAGAAATACCTGAGGATTGGATTGTCCCATGGGAACACGGAAATCAGGCTCGGGTTACTTATCTCTCACCTAAGAACTCTGTGAAATGACCCATCCAAAGCACACGATCGTTATCGGTGGAGGCATTGTAGGTGCTTCAGTAGCTTTTCATCTTGCAAAGAGTGGCGTACAGGTAGATGTTATTGAATCCCGACAACCAGCACAGCAAGCCTCAAAGGTTTCTTACGCATGGATAAACGCACGAGATAAACATCCATTCGGATATCACGAATTAAACCGTAGATCTCAGGATATGTGGAGAAGGTTCGAAGATGATCTCCAGACAGATATTGGCTTGGTTTGGGGAGGTGAAATGCGTTGGACAGCCACGGAAACAGGGGCACTGGAGTTTCGCACAGCCACGGAAACAGGGGCACTGGAGTTTCGCTCTAGAATTGCCGAACTCCAGGAGTGGGGCTACTCAATTCGTGAGATATCTCCTGAAGAAGCCGCTGAATTAGAACCAGGTATATCTTTCGGGAATCCTACTTCAGTGTCTTATACAGATTCTGATGGACATGTAGACCCAGAAAAAGTCGTATATGGGTGCCTATCATCAGTGAGACAAAACGGAGGCTTGGTACACACAAATGAGTCGGTAAAAAGCTTCATCAAATCCGGAGATTCAATCAGCCACGTAGTTACCACCAAAGACACGTATGAATGCGACTCAGTCGTAATAGCTGCTGGCAGCAAAACACCAAAGATTGCAGAGATGTTGGGATCTAAATTTCAAAACACCCATTCCCAAGGCGCAACGGTTATTACCGATGTATTGTCAGTGCCTTTGTTTAATTCCATCGCTGCGATGCATAGCCCGAGAGATCTAGGCGGCATATTGATCAACTCGAGGCAATTAACTGATGGGCGGGTGATGATTCACGGCGGCACAAATGCACGCTCGATTGCCGACGAATCTATAGAGGATGCAGAAATGCTT